>JBAXPR010000049.1:0-24558 GCA_037132135.1 Rhodospirillaceae bacterium | reverse complement strand
AACCCATTATCAGGCCCCGACCAAAGCCTGCCCGGACTTTTGCCCCTCTTACGCCCCCTTTTCGTTCGGTCGCTGCCGAATGATGATCTTGCTATTGCCGGTCATGGTTAAATAAAGCCTAAGACATTCACACCTTGTCGAGCAGGCCTAACAATAATAGATTAGGCTCGAGGTGTTGTCGGTGGTCATGACCGGTTGTGGCGGATCACGCTCGTTTCCGCCCGACATCTTCCAAGCGTTTCACCGTCCTGAACGGGGGGTTAAAGTGGCACGGCGAACCAATCTGGGACCGCAGACCATTATCCGCAAGGGCGGCCCAGCGGCCGATGCCTCGGGCGGGCGCCGATACGGCTATGTCGCGGCCTTGCCGCTGGCGCCGGTCAGACCGCGCCTTGCGATCAAGGGCGAAGCCGCCCCGGTGCTCGGCTATGATCTGCACGATCCCCATTACCCGCTGGGGCCGGCGACCCGGGTGTCGGTTCCCGATCTCGCCGCAGGCGCCGCCCACCCGGCGCGTGACGTCGCTGTTCCGGCTTCGATGGTGCCGATCGTCGATGATCTTGTGATGGCGCTGGTCGACCGGGAGCGACAGATCGAGGAGTTGAAGGCGCAGGTGCGCCGGGACCACGCGGAAGCCCCGCCCGCCGTAGACAACCGGCTACCGGCGGCGCTGCGGCCGGAGCCGGCCGAACCGGCCCTTGCCGCAGCCGGCGACCCCGGCGCGCCCTATGTGCTCGCGGTGGGCAGCCGCAAGGGCGGCATCGGCAAGACCACGACCGCGGTCAATCTTGCGGTCGAAATGGCGGCGAGGGGGGTACGAACGCTGCTCCTTGACCTTGATCCCCAGGGTCATGCCGCCCTCGGCCTCGGGGTCGAGGAGGATAGCGGCGCCACCAGCCACGATCTGTTCCGTGCGGAACCGCCCGCCGTCGACCGCCTGATCCGACCGACTCCCTGGCCCGACCTCTCTCTCATTCCCGCCGACCGGGCCTTTGCCGGCGGCTACCCCGCCGCCGACCTCGCGGTTCTGGCCCGCACGCTGCGCACCCGGCCGCTCGCCCGGCGCTTCGATCTGGTGCTGCTGGATCTGCCGCCGACCCTGGATCTGGCGGTCAAGAACGGCCTTTTCGCGGCCGATGGTCTGCTGATCCCGCTGTTGCCCCATCCGCTGGCCCTCGACGGCGCCGCCCGCTTCATCCATTTTTTCCGCAACCTGCACGCCTTCAACCGCCAGGAGCCACCGCGGATCGGCATCGTGCCGATGATGTTCGATCGCCGGATCGGCCTTCACAGCCGGGTGCTGGAGCAGGCCGAGCGGCGCTTCGGCGCCGAAACGATGTTGCGTTCGATCCGGGTCGACATCCGGCTGGCCGAGGCCTTCGCGGTCGGACGACCGATCCGCCAGCACGCCCCGCGCTCCCGGGGCAGCCTGGATTTCCATCTGCTCGCCGAGGAGTTGACCGCCCGCTGGCTGCCCGGCCATCCCTCCCCCGGCCGGGCCATCGAAGGCCGGCGCCCGGTCCGGGGCAGCGCCGGCAAAGCGTGGCCGCTTTCCTGAAGTCCCCGCCCCGGCGCCAACCTTGCCTTGACCGAGCCCCGGGTTTCATCAAGGATGCCGGCCTGAACAGCCGACGGAACCCATGGCGGGCGCATCGCGGAGCAAGCCCAGGGCGGTGACCAGAGTGAGCCGTCCGATTGGCCAAGAGAGTGCAAGGCGGTGTGGCGACCCTGAAAGACGGGCCGCGCGTATGGTGTTGTTCGTCCTTTCCGCTCTGGCCGCGCTGATCGTGACGCCGGCACCGAGTCGGGCCGAGACCACGGTCAAGGATGTGCTGGTCGCGGTGCGCACCCTCGGCTTTGTGGCCAATCCGCCGGTCGGGCCGGTGGATCTCGCCGTGGTGTTCGACCCGGCGCAACCGCTCTCTCTTACCGACATGAAAACAGTGCGGACGGTGCTGAACACCGGCATCGTCATCGGTACCGCCCTGGTGCGACCGGTGCCGGTGCCGGTGACCGAACTGGATCGTCTGACAGGCTTTCGCTTCGTGCTGCTGACCGATGGCCTCGGCCCCCATGTCCACACCATCGCCGACATGACCCGCGGCCTCGGCGTGCTGACCATCTCGACCGATCTCAGCTGCGTCCGCGGCGGCCAGTGCGTGATGGGCGTGGCCTCCGAACCCCGGGTTCAGGTTCTGGTCAACCGCGCGGCCTCGGATGCCGCGGCGGTCCGGTTTGCGGTGTCCTTCCGCATGATGATCACGGAGCTGTGAGGTGGCGATGCAACGGTTGCTCCCCCTGACGATATTGATCACGATCACCCTGGCGCTGGTCCTCGGGCCGGGCCGGGCCACCGCCCAGAGCATCGACTATGGTGCGCTGGAAGCCCTGTTCGGCGAGCCGGTGACCCTCAGCGCGACCGGGAAGCCCCAGCGGGCCTCCGAGGTGCCGGCCAGCATGGAGATCATCACCGCCGACCAGATCCGCCGCTCGGCCGCCACCGATATTCCCGGGATCCTCCGCCGCTTTGCCGGGATCGACGTCTATCGCTCGTCGGCCAACGGCGCCGATGTCTCCATCCGGGGCTACAGTGCGCCGATGACCGGCCGCATCCTGGTGCTGGTCGACGGCCGCCAGATCTACAACGACAGCATTGGCTTCATTTCGTGGGGCCTGCTGCCGGTCGAACTCGATGAAATCCGCCAGATCGAGGTCGTCAAGGGGCCGCAGAGCGCGCTCTACGGCTTCAACGCCGCGGCCGGGGTGATCAATATCATCACCTACGATCCCCTCGATACCCCGGTCAACAGCGTCCGGCTCAGCGGCGGCAGCCAGGAACAGCGCGGCCTTTCGACCGTGGTCACCCTCAAGGGCGGAAACCGCGCCGCCGCCCGGTTCTCGGCCAGCGGCTTCGACAGCCGGGGCGAGGGCACCAGCTATCGCTGGTTCGGCGAGCGCCAGAATGCCCTCGACCCGCGCCGGCGCTCATTCCATGGCGATGGCGTGGTTCGCTTCGACGACGACAGCCGTCTGCGCCTGGAGGCCAGCATCGTCACCGGCCGGGAGCGCCGGATCAATTCCGGATTCCTGACCGACCTCTGGCAGGACATCCGGGCGGTCAAGGGCGAGTACAGCGCCGAAACCGCGGTCGGGCTGATCACCGCCCGGGCCTATCACAACCAGTTCCGCACCGATGTCGATATTCCCGATCTCCTGAAAAGCCCGCTGACCAACAGCGCCACCGTCGTCAGCCTCCAGGACCTGTTCAAGCTCGGCGCCAACAACAGCATCCGCCTGGCCGCCGAATTCCGCCGGGATCAGTCGACGGTGGTCGGCAATCCGGCGGCCACGCTCCACTATGATGTCTGGTCGGGCAGCGCCCTCTGGGACAGCGCGCTCTCGGAAACGCTGACTTTGGTCAACGCCGCCCGTTTCGACCGGTTGCAACTCGGACGCGGCGGTCCGATCAGTGCCGCCTCAGGACTGAGCAACGCCGATTTCAACCGCACCATCAACGAGGTCAGCTTCAACAGCGGTCTGGTCTGGCGGGTCGACGATCTCAACACCGCGCGGCTGATCGCCGGCCGCGGCCTCAATCTGCCGTCGCTCTACAATCTCGGCGCCTTCGAGGGCAATTCGTTCACCACCCGCCCCGATGGCGTACCCAAGCCCTCGCTGATTTATGGCAGCCCGGCGGTCAATCCGACCGTGGTCTGGAATTATGAGCTGTCGTGGGACCGCGGGTTGCCGGACCTGGGTGCGCAAGCCAAGGCTGGGGTGTTTTACCAGCACAGCCAGGGTCTGGTCGATTTCGCCCCCGCCTTCAGGGTCTCCAACGGCATCGCCCTGCTGCCCTTCGTCAATTATGGCGATTCCCGCACCGCCGGCATCGAGCTGGGCATCACAGGGCACGTCGGTCCGGCCTGGACCTGGGGCCTCAATTACACCGCCCAGACCATATGGGAACACTATACCCAGCCCGACCGCTTCCCGATGGAGGGCAACGCCGGCCGCACACCCCTGCACAAGATCAACGCCCGGGTCGGCTACACCGCCGACAACTGGGAGTTCGACCTCGACCTCCATTACGTCTCGCGCTACGCCATGCCCGACATCACCCAGGACACCACCAGCGCCACCCGGGGGATGCGGACGCTGGGCAACATCCTGCTGCTTGAACCCCGGATCGGCTACCATATCACGCCGGCGATCACCGCCGAACTCTCGGCTCAGGGCCTCTGGCCGCGCTGGGAGCTTCCGGCCACCATCACGAGACCGTCAGTGCTGTTTTCGCTGGTCGGACGATGGTAAGTATACCGGAGTGGCGACGGAGCCACGGTGAACAGGGTGGGCGATGGTTGACAGCGTGGTGGGCAGCCCAGCCAAACCCCGTGCGATCTGGCAGATCGTCTGGGTGCCCGCGACCATCGTCGTGGTGGCGGTCGGGTTTGCGCTGCTGATCTGGCTGGGGCGGACCGGTTTCAACACCGTGGTCGCCGAAACCCATGAGATCGTGGGGCGCAACCTCGACAGCGTCGTCCGCATTTCCGAGATCGCCAGCCGGCTCCAGAAGATCAGCGCCACCCTGTACAGCCTGATGACGATCCAGGCCGCCGGCAAGGAAGAGCTGGACGTCGTGAAAGAACTGGAGGCGGTCAGCGGCGAGGTTGCCCGCCTGCGCACCGATCTCACCGACTATCGAGACCGCTTCGCTACCCCTCAGCAGGTTCCCGGTATCAACGAGACCCTGGTAACCCTGGAAAATTACGAGGGCGCGGTCAAATGGGTCGGCTCGATGCTCGAGATCGATTTCGCCAGCGCCGTGTCGTTCCTGCGCCCGTTCAACACCCTCTTTGACCGCGCCTCCCACCGCTTCGACGAGATCACCGCGACCGCGGTCACCGATGCCCGCGCCCTGGCCAGCCGGGCCGCGGATTCCGCCAACGGCACGGTGTTGAGCTTCATCGTCATCACCCTCGGAGCGGCGCTGACCATCTCGGTCGGCGCCTGGCTGGCCGGGCGCTACCAGCAGAAATTGCGCATGACCGCCGACATCCTGGAGCGCCTGGTCGAAGAGCGCACCCGGGAACTGGCACAGCGCTCGGCCGATCTCGAAGTCTCGCTGGCCAGCCTGCGCGAGGCCCAGACCACCCTCGTGATGCAAGAGAAGATGGCCTCGCTCGGCGGTCTGGTCGCCGGCGTCGCCCACGAGATCAACACGCCGATCGGAGTCGCGCTGACCTGCGTGACCATGATGGCCAACCGGACCCAGAAGATCCAGGCCGCCTATGACCGCGGTAAACTGCTCAAGGCGGATTTCGCCGATTTTCTCGAAACCAGCGCCGCCACAACCACGCTGCTGCAATCCAACATCGAGCGGGCGGCCAATCTGGTCCAGACCTTCAAGATGGTCTCGGCCGACCGGACCAGCGAAGCCCGCCGGACCTTCGACCTCCGCGATTATCTCGACGGCGTGCTGATCAGTCTCAGCCCGGCCTACCGAGAAATCGGTCACAAGGTCGCGCTCGACTGCCCCGGAGGCATCTTCATTGACGGCTATCCCGGAGCGCTGGCCCAGGTGGTCACCAATCTGGTGATGAACTCGATCATCCACGGCTTCGGCGAGGGCCAGGCCGGCCATCTCGCCATCGCGGTCTCGGAACCCGATGCCGCCACGGTCCGGATCGCCTATCACGACACCGGCCGCGGAATCGCCGCCGAGCACCGCGCCCGCATCTTCGATCCCTTCTATACCACCCGCCGGGGCAAGGGCTGCACCGGCCTTGGCCTGCACATTGTCTATAATCTGGTCCGCGCCCGGTTGGGCGGCGACATTCAACTGGACGACGCGCCGGGTGGCGGCGCCCGCTTTATCGTGAGCATGCCCCGGATCGCACCGGAATAAGGCCCGAGGGATTCGCCGCGATCCGGGCGGTAGCATCCGTCAGCGCGCTTTCAATAAAAATTGATAATCAGCCACCGTCGCGGCCATCTTCAATGTTATATTGAGAATACATATTATTTAATGTGTCATTATTGGGGCATACTACTTGCCGGTCAAAATATACATCGGTTGAAATCGCATCAATCGAACGTTAAGTATTCCATGATAGGGTGCCCAGACCGTGTGCGTTGGGGATTGGCCCGCTTTCGACGGCGACCCCGGCGGCACCAGAGGATGACCGTTCATGGCTGACCGATCGCCGCGGCACGTCGGGATCAATGGCAACCCGCCATTTATCCGGCTGGTCGCCGTGGTTCTCTTCATCAATCTCCTGGTCATCGCCGCCGCCGGCGTCTGGCTGTCAAAGAGCTGGTCGCTGCATGAAGATCGCGCGATGATCGCGACCCAGAACCTCGCGACCGTTCTGGAAAAGACTCTGATGGCCTTCATCGGCAAGGTCGATCTGACCCTGCTCGCGGTCGCCGACGAAATCACCCGGGAGGTCGCGGCGGGCGGTATCGACCGTGAGGCGCTCGACACCTGCCTGCGCCGGCATACCGGCCGCTTGCCCGAGGCCCTCGGTCTCAGGGTCGCCGGCAGTGATGGCGTGATCGAGTTCGCGGTCGGTGAGGTGATCAACCGCCGGATCAACATTGCCGCCAGCCGGCACTTCATCCGCGTCCGCGACGAGCGCGAGGCCGGGCTGGTGATCGGCGAGCCGATGCTGGGCCGGGTCAGCGGCCGGTGGGTGATCGTGCTGGCCCGCCGCCTCGAACGCCCCGGCGGCGACTTTGCCGGCGAGGTTCATGTCAGCGTGCCTGTCGATTATTTCACGCAGATGTTTTCCGCCCTCGCCGTCGGCCCCCACGGCGCGATCGCACTCCGCGACTCCGATCTGGGGCTGATCGCCCGCTATCCGGCGATGGAGGGCGGCGCCCTCGCGATGGGAAGCCGAACCGCATCGCCGGGACTGCGCCAGTTGATTGCGACCGGCCAGGACCGCGGAACCTATTTCAGCCCGACCACCGGCCCCGACAACATCGCCCGGATCGTCTCCTACCGCAGGCTCGCGCCCTACCCCCTTTATATCATCGTCGCCGCTGCCCGGCAGGATTACATCGCCGAGTGGCAGCGCGAGGCGGCCGGCGTCGCGCTGCTGGTGGCGGCGTTCTGCCTTCTGACCCTGATGTCGACCGGACTGGAATACCGCAGCTGGCGCCAGCGCATCGCCGCCTCCGAAGCGATGGCCCGGCAGGCCGCGGACTCCGCGGTCGCGATGGCACGAGCCCGGGACGATGCCGAGGCCGCGCACCGGCGGATTGAGGCCATCCTCTCCTCGGCCGGCCAAGGTATCTTCGGTGTCGACCGGGAGGGACGGACCACCTTCGTCAATCAGGCCGCAAGCCGGATGATCGGCCGGACGCCCGAGGATATTCTCGGCCGCCATCAGCATGAACTCTTTCATCAAAGCCGGGCCGACGGCAGCCCCTACCCCGAAGAGGCCTGCCCGATCAGCCATACCGTCCGCGACGGCACCCGCCACCATGTCGCCGACGAGGTCTTCTGGCACCGGGACGGTACCGCATTTCCCGTCGACTATGTCAGCACGCCCATCGAGGAGGCCGGGGCAATCATCGGCTCTGTGGTCGCGTTTCACGACATCAGCGACCATCTGGCGCGGGAATCGGCGCTCCGGCTGGCCCGCGAGGCCGCCGACGAGGCCAATCAGGCCAAATCCCGCTTCCTTGCCACCATGAGCCACGAAATCCGCACCCCGGTGACCGGCGTGCTCGGCATGGTCGACCTCTTGCGCCGCACCGAGTTGACCGAAGAGCAGGCCGGCTATGTCCGGACCCTGGCCTCCTCGACCCAGACCCTGCTGACCGTCCTCAACGACATTCTCGATCTCTCCAAGATCGAAGCCGGCAAGATCACCCTCGAAAACACCGTCTTCGACCTCGGGGAGGCGGCGGCGGCCGTGGTGGATCTCAGCCGCGGCATGGCCTCGGCCAAGGGCCTGACTATCACCTTCCACACCGACGCCGAGGTGCCGGCATGGGTGGCGGGCGACCCGGCGCGGCTGAAACAGAGTCTCTACAACCTGATCAACAACGCGGTCAAATTCACCGCCGCCGGCTCCATTCATCTCCGCCTCACCCTCGAGAGCCGACGGGGCGGGACCGCCGTCATCCGGGCCGAGGTCGAAGACACCGGCATCGGCATCGACCGTGATCAGATCGCCCGGCTATTCCAGCCGTTTTCCCAAGCGGACTCCTCGACCACCCGCCGGTATGGCGGCACCGGACTCGGGCTGATGATCACCAAGAGGCTGGTCGAACTGATGGGCGGCGAGATCGGCGTCGCGAGCCGGCCCGGCCTGGGCTCCCGGTTCTGGATCACGCTGCCGTTCGAGATCGCCACCCGCCCCGGCCGGGCCGCAGCGGCGCAATCCGCCGTCGCGACGCCCGCCCGTCCCGCCGCGCCCCTCAGCCTGCTGATCGCCGAGGACAACCGGATCAACCAGATGCTGCTCCGGGCCATGCTGCAAAAGTTCGGCCATACCGTCGAGGTGGTGGACAACGGGCGCGAGGCCCTCGCCGCGGTCCAGGCCCGAAGCTTCGACGCAGTGCTGATGGACATGCAGATGCCGGACATGAACGGTGAGGACGCAACCCGGGCCATCCGGGCCCTGCCGTCGCCCTGCAACCGCATCCCGGTGCTGGCCCTGACCGCCGACGTGATGGCCGAACACCGCGAGCGCTACCTTGCCGCCGGCATCGACGCCCTGGTGGCCAAGCCGATCGACTGGGACACCCTCACCGCCGCTCTCGCGACCGCGACCACCGGCCGCACCGATCCGCCGGCACCAGCCTGATCGGTTCAGCCGCGCTGCGGGGCGACCAGATCCCGGCGGCCGACCCGGCGCAGCGACACCGCCAACCGGGCATCGGCCTGACGGATTTCCTCCAGCGTCTGCCGGGTAAAGGCAATGTGCGCCTCCGCCGCCCGTCGGGCCGCCGGGGCATCACCGGCGATCACCGCGGTGCCGATCGCGGTGTGCTGCGCCAGCAGCAGATCACGCACGCCAGCGCGGGCATAAAGCTGTTCTCGGTTATAAAAGACGTCGCGGCGCAGCAGCTCGGAAAAGGCCCGCATGATGTGCAAGATCACGACATTATGGGCCGCCTCATAAGTGGCGAAGTGAAGATCGGCGTCGGCCTCGGCCTCCTCACGCGAATCCTCGTGGCTGTGAACCTTCTCCATCCGCTCAAGAATGTCGCGGATGGTCGCGCGGTCAAGGTCGGTGGCCCGGATCGCCGCCATCTCCGCCGTCGCTCCCTCGAGCACGCCGCGAAACTCCATGTAATCGAACAAGGCCTGACCGTTGCTCTGCAGCAGCACCTCCAGCGGCTGGGTCAACGGCCGCAGAAATTCGGCCACCCGCGAGCCCTGACGGTCGGTCACGATCAGGCCGCGCTGCTCCAGGGAGGCCAGCGCATCGCGCAGTGACGGCCGCGAGACATCCAGCTTCTGGGCCAGTTCGCGCTCCGGCAGCAGGCGTTCACCCGGATGCAGCCCGCCCTCGAAGATCAGTCGTTCCAGATGGGTCGCGATCGTCTCGGCAATCCGCGCCGCCTTGATCGATTCGCTCATGACACTCCTTTCCGCCCGGGTTCGGCTGTCGCAACCGGTGGTGACACCAGTTTAGCGGTCACGGCCTGTCCTGTCATCCCCCGCCCTGGAAAACTCATTAACCCAGAAGCTCCGGCTTGAAAAATCTATTGACCACCATATCAACGTGGTCATATTATTTTACCAATAAATCGGAACGAGCGGGGCCATCGACAAGGCCCGGCCGCCTGGGGAGGACAAGCGTTGCCTGCGGCATTGGGATTACACCCCTTGCCGGAGCCGGTTCGCGCCCACCTCTCATTCGTCTGACCGCCACCGAAGCCTCGGCGACGGCCATGGATTGACGTTGACGGACCTGACGGCGCCTGCGGGAGTGCCGGCCGGTCGAGAGGGACCGACATGACGAGAGGCATCCCCGATAAGCCCGAGGCGGTCTATTTTTTTGCCACCTGCCTCGTCGACCTCTTTTATCCCGAGGCCGGCCTTGCCGGCATGGAACTGCTGCGGCGCCAGGGCATCCGGGTGATCTTCCCGCCCGGCCAGACCTGCTGCGGCCAGCCCGCGCGCAACAACGGCTGGTTCGATGAGGCCCGGCGGGTCGCCCGCCAGCAGTTGAGCTGCTTTCCCAAGCCGATACCGATCGTGGTGCCCTCGGGCAGCTGCGCCGGCATGATGCACGAGCACTATCCCGAGCTGTTCGCCGGCCAGCCCGACGAGGCCGGGGCGGTGGCCCTCGCGTCCCGGGTCTACGAGCTGACCTGGTTCCTTGTTCATGTCTGCCGGCTGGCGCTGACCGATCACGGCCCGCCGGTCACGGTGGCCTTCCACGGCTCCTGTCACAGCCAGCGCGAAATGGGCGTGCGCGACGAGCCGCGCCAGCTGCTGGGCGGCCTTGCCAATGTCAGCCTCGCCGATCTCCAGCGGCCGGGCGAATGCTGCGGCTTCGGCGGCACCTTCTCGGTGCGCCAGCCCGAGATTTCCGGCGCCATGGTCAAGGACAAGGTGGCCGACATCACCGCCAGCGGCGCCAGCGAGATCCTGTCCGGCGATTGCGGCTGCCTCATGAACATCTCGGGCGCGCTCGGCAAGACCGGCTCGCCGGTCCGCGCCCGCCACATCGCCGAATTCCTGGTGGAGCGCAGCCATGACCGCTGACCGTCACGCCTTGTCCCGCCCGCCCGCCGGCGCCTTCACCGGCAAAGCCCGGGTGGCGCTGAACGACCCCAAGCTGCGGGCCAATTTCCGCCGGGCCATGGACGGCCTGATGGCCAAGCGCGGCGCACAATTCACCGACCGCGAGGAATGGCTGGCCCTTCGCGCCCGTGGGACCGCCGCCCGCGCCCGGGCGCTGGCCCGGCTGCCCGAACTGCTGGAGCAGCTGGAGCTGCGCTGCATCGACAATGGCATCCAGGTCCACTGGGCCGAAACCACCGGGCAGGCGAATGCCATCGTGCTCGCCATCCTTGAGGCCGCAGGCGCCCGGCGCGTGATCAAGGGCAAGTCGATGGTCAGCGAAGAGATGCATCTCAACGCCCATCTCGAGGCTCACGGCATCACCACCGTCGAATCCGATCTTGGCGAATACATCATCCAGCTGGCGGGCGAGGCGCCGTCCCACATCGTGATGCCCTGCATTCACAAGAACAAGGGCGAGATCGCCCGGCTCTTCGCCGAGAAAATTCCCGGCCAGCCCTATACCGAAAACGTCGATGAACTGACCGCCGCCGCAAGACGCGCCCTCCGCGGCGAATTCGCCGGTGCCGACGCCGGCATCTCCGGAGTCAATTTCGCGATCGCCGAAACCGGCACCCTGGTGCTGATCGAGAACGAGGGCAACGGCCGCCTCTCCACCACCCTGCCACCGCTGCACATCGCGGTCACCGGCATCGAGAAGGTGCTGGAGACCCTGGACGACCTGCCACCGCTGCTGTCGCTGCTGTCGCGCTCGGCCACCGGCCAGCCGATCACCACCTATGTCAACATGATCTCGGGACCGCGCCAGCCCGGTCAGAAGGACGGCCCCCACGCGGTCCATCTGGTCCTGCTCGACAACGGCCGCTCCCGGGTCTATGGCGATCCCGAGCTGAGGGATACCCTTCGCTGCATCCGCTGCGCCGCCTGCATGAACCATTGTCCGGTCTACACCCGGGTCGGCGGCCACACCTACAGCTTCACCTACCCCGGCCCGATCGGCAAAATCCTGACGCCGCAGCTGGAGGGGCTCGACTGCGCCGGCGACCAGCCCCACGCCTCCAGCCTCTGCGGCGCCTGCGCCGAGGTCTGCCCGGTGGACATCCCGATCCCCCGGCTGCTGGTCCGGCTGCGCGCCGAGGCGGTGCGCCCCGGCTCCGCCGCGGTCAGGGGCGGCGGCAGCGGCGGCTCGCTGATCCAGACCCTGGGCTGGCGCTGCTCGACCCTGGTCTTCACCTCGCCCCGGCTCTACCGGCTGGTCAGCCGCCTCGCCGGCTGGTTCGGCAATCTGATGCCGGGCTGGCTGCCGATGCTCGAGCGCTGGACCAGCGTCCGCACCAAGCCGCATTTCGCAGCCAGGAGCCTGCACGCACTGGCAAAAGAGAGGGGCTATGACGATGAATGACGGTCTCGGCGCCCGCGCCCATATCCTGTCCCGGCTCCGGGCCGCGCCCCGGTCGGCGCCGCCCCCCTACCCGGCGCCCGGAACCGCCGCCTGGCTGCCGCCGGTCCATGGCCCCGAGCGGCAGGCCCGCTTTCGCGCCATGCTCGAAGCCTCGCGCGCCGAAGTCTACGAGGCCAGCGCCGCCGACTGGCCGGAGCGGCTGAAAATCCTGCTCGCCGGCAAGGGCGTGACCCGGCTGCTCCACGCCCCCGGCACCGCGGCCGGCCGCCAGCTCGCCGACGCCTGGGCCGGCACCGGCGGCCCGGCGCTGATCGCCTACGACCGCCCGGTCGAAGCGTTCAAGCCGGTGCTGGTCGGCGGCGTCGAGGCCGCCCTGACCACGGCGCGCAGCGGCATCGCCCACACCGGCACCCTGGTGCTGTGGCCGGACGCGGACGAGCCGCGACTGATGAGCCTGCTGCCGCCGATCCATGTCGTGCTGATCGACGCCGCCACCGTGACCGACAACCTCTCGGACACGATCAGCAGCCAAAACTGGGCCGCCGGCATGCCGACCAACGCCCTCCTGATTTCGGGTCCGTCCAAGACCGCGGACATCGAACAGACGCTGGCCTATGGCGTCCATGGCCCCAAAGACCTGATTGTTCTGGTGATCACCCGATGACTGAGCCCCGCCCAGCGCCCGCGCAGCCCGATTACGCCGCGGTGATCCGCGACCTCGCCGCAGCGATTCCGTCCGCACGGGTCTTCACCGACCCCTTGCGCCTGCTTGCCTACGGCACCGACGCCAGCTTTTACCGGCTGGTGCCCAAGGTGGTGGCCGAGACTGCCGACGAGGACGAAGTGCGGGCGGTGCTGGGCATCTGCCGGCGCCACCGGGTGCCGGTGACCTTCCGGGCCGCCGGCACCTCGCTGTCGGGGCAGGCGGTCAGTGATTCGGTGCTGATGACGCTCGGCCGCGGCTGGACCCGAAGCGTGGTCGAGGAGAATGGCCAGCGCATCCGGCTGCAGCCGGGAGTGATCGGCGCCGAAGCCAACCGCCGCCTCGCCGGCTTCGCCCGCAAGATCGGCCCCGATCCGGCCTCGATCGACAGCTGCAAGATCGGCGGCATCGCTGCCAACAACGCCAGCGGCATGTGCTGCGGCACCAGCGACAATTCCTATCAGACCCTGACCGCGATGCGGCTGATTCTGGCCGATGGCACGCTGGTCGATACCGGCGATGCCGCCAGCGTCGCCACATTCCGGGCCTCCCATGGGACGCTCCTGGCCGCGCTCGGGGCGCTTGGACAGCGGGTGCGGGCCACCCCGAAGCTCAGCGCCCGCATCCGGCGCAAATACGCGATCAAGAATACCACCGGCTACAGTCTGAACGCCCTGGTCGATTTCGAGGACCCGCTCGAGATTCTCACTCACCTGATGATCGGCTCCGAAGGCACCCTCGGCTTCATCGCCGAGATCAGCTATCGCACCGTCGCCGACCATGCCGACAAGGCCAGCGCCCTCCTGCTGTTTCCCGACATCGGCGAGGCCTGCCGCACCGTGGCGCTGCTGAAGACGGCGCCGGTCTCGGCCGTCGAGCTGATGGACCGCGCCTCGCTGCGTTCGGTCGAAGACAAGCCGGGCATGCCGGCCGAGATCCGCGGACTGGCCGAGGGCGTCGCCGCGCTGCTGGTCGAGACCCGCGCCGCCGATGCCGCCGGACTCCGGGCCAATATCACGACCATCACCGGCGTGCTGGCCGGAGTCACGACCCTCTTCCCCGCCGCCTTCACCGACGACCCGCGCGAATACGGCAGGCTGTGGAAGATCAGAAAGGGCCTGTTTCCGGCGGTGGGCGCGGTGCGCGCGGTCGGGACCACAGTGGTGATCGAGGACGTCGCCTTTCCGATCGAGAGTCTCGCCGCGGCGACGCTCGACCTGGAACAGCTCTGCCACCGGCACGGCTACTCCGAAGCGATCATCTTCGGTCATGCCCTCGACGGCAATCTGCACTTCGTCTTCACCCAGGATTTCGGCTCCCAGGCCGAGATCGACCGCTACGCCCGTTTCATGGACGCGGTGTGCGAACTGGTGGTCAAGACCTACGACGGCAGCCTCAAGGCCGAGCACGGCACCGGCCGCAACATGGCGCCCTTCGTCGAGCTGGAATGGGGCAGCGACGCCCATGGCCTGATGCGCGAGATCAAGCACCTGCTCGATCCCGATGGCCTGCTCAATCCCGGGGTGATCCTCAACGACAACCCGGCCGCTCACCTCTGCCATCTCAAGCCGCTGCCCGCCGCCGATCCCCTGATCGACAAATGCATCGAATGCGGCTTTTGCGAGCCGCAATGCCCGTCGCAGTTCATGACCCTGACGCCGCGCCAGCGCATCACCGCATGGCGGGAAATCTGCCGGCTGGAAACCACGGGCCAGCGCGCCCCGGCCGCACAGCTCCGCGGCCTTTACGATTATCAGGGCATCGACACCTGCGCCGCCTGCGGCCTTTGCAGCACGGTCTGCCCGGTTGGGATTAACACCGGCGACCTGACCCGGCAGTTGCGCGGCCGCCGGGTCGGCAAGGGCGGACTCGGCCTTGGCCTCTGGCTCGGCCGGCATTTCGCCGCGGTCAGCGCCCTGACCCGGTTCGGGCTCGGCTCCGCCGCCCTGGTCAGCCGGGTGATCGGACCCCGGCGACTGGAAGCGATCAGCGGCGCCCTGAGCCGCCTCACCGGCCAGCGCCTGCCGCAATGGCATCACAGCATGCCGGGCGCAGCCAGAATGCCGGCAACGGCGGCGGTGGCGGCGGCACCCGGACGGCCACGGGTGGTCTACCTGCCCAGTTGCGCCAGCCGGACCATGGGGGCGGGGGCCGACGATCCCGGAGCCGGCTCCCTGCCCGGCCGTACCGATGCCCTGCTCGGCCTCGCCGGTTATGAGGTGATCTATCCGGCGGGGCTGGCCGGGCTCTGCTGCGGCGTGCCTTTCGAAAGCAAGGGGCTGGCCGGGGTCGCCGACGCCAAGACCGCGGAGGTCGCGGCGGCGCTCCGCCTCGCCAGCGACAACGGCGCCCTGCCGATCGTCAGCGACACCAGTCCCTGTTCGCAACGCCTCAAGCAGCATCTCGAAGAACGGCTGCGGCCACTCGACCTGATCGAGTTCCTGCACGATCACGTGCTCGACCGTCTGACCCTCTACCGCCGGCCGGAAACGGTGGCCATCCACGTCACCTGCAGCGCCCAGCGCATGGGACTGGCCGGCAAGCTGACAGCGGTGGCCGAAGCCTGCGCCCAAACCGTGGTCCAGCCACCTGGGATCAGCTGCTGCGGTTTTGCAGGCGACAAGGGCTTTCTTCAGCCCGGCCTCAACGCCCATGCCCTGCGCACTTTGCGCCCGGCAATCCCCGAAGGCTGCCGCCGCGGCTACTCCAACAGCCGCACCTGTGAAATCGGCCTGTCGCGCCACGCCGGCATTCCCTATCGCTCGATCGTCGATCTGGTCGCTGCCGCGGCCGAACCGCCAACGGAAAACACGGCAAAGAAAGCCGGTCAAGACAATAAATAAATAACCAGAAACACTGTGAGGATTCATGCAACCCTGGACACAAGTCTACGACCCGCTGGGCAATCTCTGGCTTTCGTCTTTGATCGCGGCGATTCCCCTCATCTTCTTTTTTGTCGCCTTGGCCGTGTTTCGGATGAAGGGCCACGTCGCCGGCACCGTCACCGTGCTGCTGTCCCTGGCGGTCGCCGTGCTGTTTTATCAGATGCCGGTGGTGTCGGCGCTGATGGCGGGTGTGCAGGGCTTCCTGTTCGGCCTCTGGCCGATTGCCTGGATCATCATTGCCGCCGTGTTCCTTTATAAGGTCACGGTCAGAACCGGCCAGTTCGAGATCATCCGCTCTTCGGTGATCGCGATCACCGAAGACCAGCGTCTGCAGATGCTGATGATCGGCTTTTCCTTCGGGGCCTTCCTCGAAGGCGCGGCCGGCTTCGGGGCGCCGGTGGCGATCACCGCGGCGCTGCTGGTCGGGCTCGGCTTCAATCCGCTCTATGCCGCCGGCCTTTGCCTGATCGCCAACACCGCCCCGGTAGCGTTCGGCGCCATGGGCATTCCGATCATCGTCGCCGGCCAGGTTTCCGGCCTAGACACCTTCAAGATCGGCGCCATGGCCGGCCGGCAGCTGCCCCTGCTGGCCATGTTCGTACCGTTTTGGATCATCTACATCATGGATGGCTGGAAGGGGATCAAGGAAACCTGGCCGGCAGTGCTGGTGGCCGGCGGCAGCTTCGCGATCGGCGTCTTCTTCACCTCCAACTTCATCGGCCCCGAGTTGCCCGACATCACCTCGGCCCTGTTCAGCCTGATCTCGATCACCGTCTTCCTCAAGTTCTGGAAGCCCAAGGCCATCTTCCGCTTCAAGTCTGAGACCGAGGAAGAAAAGCATTCCCACGACTACACCTTTGGCCAGGTGCTGCGGGCGTGGTCGCCCTTCCTGATCCTGACCCTGATGGTCACGGTCTGGAGCCTCAAGCCCTTCAAGGCCCTCTTCGCCGCCGGTGGCGATCTGGCCTTCACCAACGTCACCTGGCAGATTCCCTACCTCCACAATCTGGTGGCCAAGGTGCCGCCGATCGTGCCGGCGCTGAAAGCGGTGCCTGCCATCTACACCCTCAACCTCCTTTCGGCGACCGGAACCGCGATTCTGTTCGCCACCATCATCGCGATCGTTGCGCTCTCGATGAAGCCCGCGGAAGGCTTGAAGACCCTCGGCGAGACCCTGAGTGAGTTGAAGCGGCCGATCTACACCATCGGCACCGTGCTGGCCTTCGCCTTCGTCGCCAATGCCTCGGGGCTGTCGACCACTCTGGCGCTGCTGCTGACCGGCGCCGGCAAAAGCTTCCCGTTCTTCTCGCCCATCCTGGGCTGGATCGGGGTCTTCCTGACCGGTTCCGATACCTCGTCCAATGCGCTGTTCTGCGCCCTCCAGGCCACCACCGCCCATCAGATCGGGGTCAGCGATATTCTGATGGTCGCCGCCAACACCACCGGCGGCGTCACCGGCAAGATGATCTCGCCGCAATCGATCGCCGTCGCCTGCGCCGCGGTCGGCTTGGTCGGCCACGAGGCCAACCTCTTCCGCTTCACTCTCAAGCACAGCCTGTTCTTCGTGGCGATTATCGGTGTCATCACCACCCTCCAGGCCTATGTCCTGCCCGGAATGATTCCCTGAGCCGGGACGGTCCGACCGGCAAACTTGTGCGGCCCCCGGCGCGTGCGTTCGCCGGGGGCCGCAGCCGTCTCAGTCGTCATCCTGCTTTTGCCAGAGCCGAGATCATCTCACGCATCGACTGATAGCGCTCCTGGCGGCGCAGCGCGAGAGCGGTCATCAGCACCCGCTCCAACTCCGGGGCGATGGTGACGCCAAGAGCCGAAGGCGGTTGCAGGGTGTCTTCCTGGAGCCGCCGGGTCGAATCCTTGGGCGGCCGGCCGGTGATGGCGCAATAGAGGCTGGCGGCCAGGGCGTAGATATCGGTCCACGGTCCCTGGCGGCTGTCGCTGAAATACTGTTCGGGCGGTGCGAAACCGGGCTTGAGGATTACGGTGAGACTGGCGCCGCCCTCCCCGGCCGACTGCCGGGCCGCGCCGAAGTCGAGCAGCTTGGCACCACCACCGGCGGGCATGAAGATGTTGTCGGGGCTGATGTCACGATGGACCATGCCCTGCTCGTGGATGCTGTGCAGCGCCTTCATGATCGGCAGCAGGATCGACAGCGCCTTGCGGGAATCGATCCGGCCGCCCTCCTCGGCGATGTAGGCCTTCATGGTCCGGCCCTGGAGCAGTTCCATCACCAGATACGCGGTGCCGTTGGCTTCAAAATAGTCCTGAACCGCCACGATCTCGCGGATGTCCCGCAACCGGGCCAGGACGCGGGCCTCTTCAAGAAACTTGGTGATGCCCTTGGCAAAGTTCCGGCCGTGCTCGGCGCTGTAGGGGGTCATGCCCGGGCCGGCGGACTGCCGGGCCACCAGATGAGTCGGGAAATACTCCTTGACCGCAACCCGGATCTGCAAGCGGTCGTCCCAGCCGAGATAGGTGGCGCCGAACCCGCCCTGCCCGAGCAGCCGGCCGGTACGGTAGCGGTCGAGCAGCCAGGTTCCGGGCGGCAGCAGGATTGGCGGGTACGCGGTCACCCCTGCGAGGTAGCCGCACTCGGGACACGCCGCATTCGCGGTGCTGCGGCCGAAACAATTGGGACAGCGGCCATCGCCGGCCGCCGGTGGTCGCGGCACCGCCGGAACGGCGGCAGGCGCAGCCGCCCGGTTGACCACAGCCGCCGGTCTGGCCGGCACCGGGACCGCCGGCCGCGCCGGTGTGGTCATGGTGACGGTGTCGGCGATGGTGTCCTGGGCCAGAGTCATGGTCAGATCAGATGACAGCATAACCACCGGCGGCGTTCGCGGCGATGGCGGCGGCGCGGCCAGGGTGGCCACGTCTTCGGACGGCGGTTTCAGCCGCTCGAAAAGCTGCCGCAGACGCTGCGGGTCGAGGCCCCCGCCCCCGGGAACGGCCTTCTGAGCCAGGATCTCATCGTTGAATCCGGGCAGGCGCTGCAGGGTCAGGAGGCGCTGACGGACCAGCGCCAGCGCCCGCGGCTCGCTGATCCACTCCGAGAACACCAGTTCCGCCAGCCGCCATGCCTGCCGGGCCATCGTCGGCTCGAAACTGGCAAGGCGGGCCAGCAGCATGCCCGAGACGGCGTAGTCGTCGGCGGCGTGATCGACCCAAACCGACAGCCGGCGGCGCACCGCGGCGGGCAGGGCGCAGGCTTCGACCGCAGCGACGGCCCGCATCAGCGCCGCCCGCGCCGCCGCGACATCGGCGGAACCGAAGATCAGGGCTTCGAGCGCGGCGTCTCCGGCCAGGGCGGCCTCAAGAGCGTCGGCCGCAGCCTCCCCCAATACCGGAGACAAGTCCTCAGTCGCGACCGCAGCGAGATAATGGAGGCGCGCCGGCAGTTCGGCGAGAGAGCCGGCAATGGTGGCCACGGCCCGGCGCACCGCGCGCACGCCGCCTTCATCGAAGCGTCGGGCACAGCGCCGGGTCAGCGCCTCGGCCATCGCCGGCCCGCCGGCCACCCCCTCGGTGGTCATCAAACCCTCAACCAGCAGGCCCAGGGCCTCGGCTTCCGGACCCGGCTGACCGGTGGCCAGAGCGTCGGCGCTGCGCAGCTGCCGACGGATGCGGTCGAGGATCGCCACCCGCGCCGCCGGCAGGTGGTTTTGGCGAAACAACGGCGAGAGATTGGCCAGGCGGTTCTGCTGGCCGGATTCCGGCGTAATCCGCCCCTGGATCATCTCGAGCAAGCGCAGCATCACGGCCCCCGGCGCCATCCGCGGCGGCAACATCTCCCGGGTTGCCGCCGGCAGGGCCAAAAGGTCGCCAAAGAGTTCGTCCACCGCCAGCCACAGCGGTTCATCCGCCCGCTGCCAGACCAGACCAAAGAGGTATTCGAATTTGGCTGGCCAGCCGGTGCGCCCGGCCAGATCCAGCGCCACCACCGCGCGCACCAGCGCCGGCCCCAGCCGGACCGAACTCGAGACTTGGCCCGCAAGGTAGGCCGCGGTAGCCGAGCGATGGCCGGACGCGGCAGCGAGCGCCGCCTCGGTCGCCCGTGACCGCCGGATCAAACCATCAACGGCCGCCTGCAGCGCCGCCCGCCGAACCTGGGCATCCTGTCCGGCGACGCGGGCCTGCAGCGTCGCCACCCGCCACAGCGCCGCCTCGACGACCGGGCGCTGATCGAGCAGCGCCTTGAGTTGGTGGCTGCCGTAAAGGAGTTCACCCGGGGTAACGGCGGCGGCCTCGATGTAGGGCCGCAGCACCGCAGCGATCATGGCCCGGGCAGCCAGCCCGTCGAAGTCGGCCGGCGTTTCGCAGAGGACGACGTCCTCGCCCGGGTCGCCAGCCCCCGGCCCCGCCGCTCCCGCCATGACAGACCACCCCCGGAACCAACGAAAACGGCGCACAGGCAGACCCGCGCGCCGTGACTACCGGAGAGATATGGGAGCCCGGCCGGCCGCCGTCAAATCAAACTTCAGGCAATACGGGCCTGGAACGCGCGGTCGGGCGAGGCCAGCCGGCACCGGATGAATTACCGGGCGTCAAAAAACTGGGCGACCTCGGTCTGGCGCACCGGCCGGTAGAAGTAATGGCGACCGATCGCGGTCGTGCGCACGGCGGTGCCGTCCCGAGCCCACCGCGGATGAACCCGCTTTTCATGGAAATAGGTCGCGCCGCTGGTCGGGTCCTGCTGCTGTCCCGCCAACAGGCGGTAGGCGTAGTCAAGGATGCGGTCGGCCTGGGCCTGCTCCCGCTTGACCTTCGGAGTGTGGTGACAGGCCCAGCTGAACTGGCAGTGCCGGTGACCCCGACGAGCCCCGGCATACACGATGTCACAGAGCGTGACGTCCGGCCGAACCTGAAGCGCACGGTGCCAACGGTTCAGCGTCACATGGCCGACCGCGCTCCAGCCGGCCCGGCCATCGTCGCGCGCTTCAAAGTAAATGTTATCAGCCAGACACTTCGCACTGGTCTCCACGGGTTCGGCTCCGGCTTTGCCGCTGAAAAGGCAGACCCCGGCGACCATGGCTAGAACAAAGACTTTACTCATTTACACCTGCCTCGAATCACTCGCCACGCCGACCCGTGCTTGTCCGGATCGGATACGGATTGGCGAAATCTGATGTCCTGCTGTGCAACGCTGATCTCGACGCAGCGCCGCCAGCGGGGATCGCCGACCGTGATGGCTGCGGAGGCCCGGCGCACGACACCGGTCTTTCCAGTTCCCGATAAGCAATCAGCGAAGCCGGTCCCGCGGGACGGCCGCTGCGACTCCGCTCTGCCCAACCACATCGGTCCGACAGACGACCGGGACCAGACCTTCAGTTCCCATACACCATTAAGGCTTTGCTGTAACCCTTATGTTTACTCACACTAATTGGACCCTACGTGATCAGAGTTTGACGGACAAGGCTAAAATGCGACCATTTGCCGCTCGGGTTCGAAGTGTGACAAATGCGCACAGGGCGCCGCGGTCGTTCCTGACCGAATTTCAGTGCCCACGCCCGCAACCCCTGACTTATGATCGGCTGCTCCGTCGTCATCGGGACCGGGGCGAGCGAGGTTGGGGGCCGATCGGAATGATCACTCTGCTGCACGCCACCGTGATCGCCGGCATCCTGCTGGCGGCGGGAACCGCTGGTGCCGAACCCCCGGATGCCGCGCACCTCGGGGTGCGGGTGGAAAAGCCGGTGGGCGACGGCAAGCTTTTTTCCCAGGGCTCGGGAGTGCTGATCGGCGACGGACTGGTGCTGACCGCCGCCCACGTCGTCAGATACAATCCCGCCGATCCCAGGGTGACCGTGCTGGTCGAGGGACGGCGGGTGGTCGGCCGGTTGGCGCTGATCGACCGCACGACCGGCGCCGACATCGCCCTGATCCGGATCGAGCGCGCAGCCCTGCCCGCGGAAAGCCGCAACCGGGGCGTTACCCTCTGCGAGCGCGACCCCGGGATCGATGCGCCGGTCGTGGTCGCGTCGATGGGCGAAGTGACCCGTTCGACCATCGTCGCCGCGCCCGACAAGCCCGCCTCGAAACCCGGCGACTGGGCAACCACCCTCGCCACCGGCTACCACCACGGCAACTCCGGCGGCGGCGTGTTCGACGCCGGCACCGGCTGCCTGCTGGGAATCATGACCACCGAGATCAGCGGCCGCATACGACCCGATGCGCCCTTCCTCGACGTCACCCGCTTCACCCCGGCCCCGGACCTCGCGGGCTTCGTCGGCCGGTATCGGGCGACGGCGGGCCTGCGCTGACCCGATGGCCCGAGGATATCAATAAATGAGTTGGTTTTCCGACATCCTTAATGCTGGATAACAGAGCTTATCGCTAAAGTGCGGCTCCCGGAGCCATCAGCCAGATGTCCATTTCCAGCAGCACCATGTCGGAGGCGCCGGTCAGGCATTGCTGCCACGATGCGGTACCATTGCGGCGGGCCCTCACGGCCCGGCGATAGACTTCGGCCCGGACGGCGTCATCGGACATTTCGAAGATCGGCATGAGAGGCTCCTGTCTCGTGAGTTCGTTAAGACAACCTTAACACGGTCAGCGCCGGGCGCAAGACAAAATGTCGCACCTCATGTCGGCGGAAACCGGCTGTATCCTCAAGAGCACAGTTAGTTAGCTCATGGGCCTGATATTTCAGACGAGCATGAGGGCGCGCCGAATGCGGCCCGGATCGCCCCAAGGCCGCCGCTCATTATAAATTTTCATTAGGATTTGCGGCTGGCTTCGCCGGCAGGTTGGAGTGCGTTCTAACCGAATACGATCAAAACACTTGTCTAATAATTTGATTCTAAAGATAATATCTGCCGGCCGTCCCTGGCCCCATCACGCTAGCCGAGAAAGCCCAGCGGATGGGGCCAGGACAGCACCTTGGTGCCGGCGGCACGCTGCTTTTCCGCGATCTGCTGGTGCAAAGCCTTCATGGTCCGCCAATGGGCCTTGGTCCGGAAATGGTGTTCTGCGTGATAGCCGTTGTTGAGCCAGAGCCAGTTGTAGAGCCGGCCGTAGCTGGAAACCCCCCAGGCGATCGGCCGGCTGGGATCGGCGCCCAGATGCTCATAATAGTTGGTCAGCGCCGAGAGGATATGACCGAGCAGCCAGAAGGGCAGCAGGGCCGGCACCACCCGCCAGTCCCAGGCCAGCGCCGCCAGCAGCGAGAGCCCGATCAGGGCCAGTTCGGCCGTGGCCCAGCGGCCTTCGCCGCTATTCCACGCCGCGATCGCCGGCCGCAGGCGAACCGGGTCGGTGCGCAGCACAATCAGCGGACAATAGGTCCACAGGCTCTCCGGGCCGCCGCTCCGGCCGTGGCGATAGATCGAGAGCAGATCGCGGGTCTCGCCCTGGTCGTTGGGCCGGTCCATGTTGCCGATGTGGTGCCTCAGGTGAACATAGCGGATCACCACCTGGGGATAACTCAGGGTCAGCGACAGCATCACGCTGAACACCCGGTTGAGAGCGCCCGAGGCGAAAAAGGGATTGTGAATAAGGTTATGAGAGACACTGTGGATGTTCCATGCGATCGCGATCGCATAGAGCAGAGCCAACGCCAGAAAGGCCGGCGGGCTCAACGTCGGAAACAGGCCGACCAGCACCGCGACACAGCCGAAATGGACCAGTCCAAGCAACGCCGGCACGGCGTCCCAGACGGTGGTTGCTAACAGCCGCGACGGCGGTGCCGCCGCCGTGTCCTCGTTTCGGTCCGTATCAGATGCCATTGCCCTCTCCCCTGCTCATCCCGGTGACTGCTCCGACTGCCGGCCGGCGCCGGCATTCGCCCCCGGCGCCGGCGCGCACGGGGGCAAAGCCCGATAAAGCCCGATCAGGCAACGGCAACCGGCCGCGACGCCACTTCCCTCGCGATCCAGCGCTCGAGCAGATCGACGTGCTCGGCTTCTTCCTTGACGAAGTCCCGGGCCATGGCGCGAATCTCGGGGTCTGTGGTCGACCCGGCCACCATATGGTAGAATTCAAAACCCATCCGCTCTCCGTGCAGCGCCGCCTTCAGGGCATCCAACCGCGAGAGGTCGGCATCGCCAGCCCAAAGCGCCGTCCGCTCCGGGGTTTCAAAATCGGGCCAGACATGATTGCCCGGGCTGAAGCGCGTGACATCGCGCGACCCGGCCCGCGCCAGCGCTTCCTGATGATGAAGGCGGGAATAGCCGGCAAGTTGGCGGAACAGTTGGGCGACCTCGGTATTGCCGACCGCTTCCATCGCCGTCCCGAGGGTGTCGAAATGAAGGGCCGCTTCCTCCTCGACTTTTATCGCGTAGCCGAGGAACTCGTCAACCGACGAGATCTCCTGGCCGCCCTTGTAGATCGGCGCCGCAATGGTCAGATGGGGGCGCAGCTTGGGCAGCGTTTGGTCCCCTTCAAAATAGACCATGATGTCTTCATTGCGAACAAAGCATTGGCAGGCCATCCTGTAACGGGGCGGCATGTCATTAACCTCGGCATCGAGGATTTCCTCGGGCGTAATTTTGCCGAGCTGACGCAGGATTTCCTTTTCCTTTTCGGTGATCGCGACACCATACTGCCGTTTGTCGGAAAGAACTTTCACTTCGATCAGGCAGGATCCGCACTCACCATCGCCACAATCGAACGGAATCGGAATCTTGTGCGCCTTGGCAACCGAAAGCACCGTCCCCCGGTGTCCGGCAATCGCATAGACGGTTACATCAGTCTTCATCACTGGAGACGAAAAAATCACGTTGGCCATGAACCTAGTGCCCCGAGTCAGTCAAAATGTGGATACAAGTGCCGCAGCTTAATGCGT
>JBAXPR010000048.1:0-25143 GCA_037132135.1 Rhodospirillaceae bacterium | reverse complement strand
GACGCCGTTGCCGTTAGCCGCATAACCGCGCCTCGGGACCTGAGCAAATACCCCGGTTTTGGCCGACGGTGATGAATGACCTTCAGCGCGAGGGCGCGGCTTTCCGCGAACAGGTCGAGAGCTTCGATCGACCGCAAGTCGAGGCGGCCGGCGCCCCCGAGTGCCCAGCGCCCGGAGATCGCCCTGCGGCCTGGGTTAACCATACCCTAGGTGCGCATACGCGGGTGTACCCCGCCCGGACCTCGACGGCGCCGCCGGCACCCGCGCGGTGAAAGCGGAATAACAGAGGAACAGATAGGGCCATTTGCGATAATCTGTACGAAATACCAAGAAATGCCGACAGAACACACCCAATTATACGGGCTCACCCGTATATACTTATGACCATCCCCCATATTTCGTGACAATAAGTCCACAATTGTCGCCATAGTTCTGCCACTGTCGCGATTCTCTTTGGCGCATCCCCGGGCAGGCTGGTAGGCAATTGGTTCTGATGACGCTGACTATCTTCGGATATTGGGTGTGTGCCATGGCGGGCTGCGGCACGCCCGAGGTTCTCAAGCCCAGGCGATCAAAAAAACCAGTTAGGGAGGAGCCAGAATGAGCGACCGGACGATTTACCAATTCGGCACGGTAACCATCGAACTTAATCAGGTCGATATCGAGGCCCCCTCGCGATGGATGGGCAAAGGCGTGCAGGACTTCAGGCGGGCATTCCTGGCATCCCTCGTATTCGGATTGTTTTTCGTCGTGTTCGGGGACGCCATCGTTGGGGGGCTGTTGTCGGTTGGCGGCATATCCCTGGCCCTGGTCTCGTCGCTTGGCTTTATTTTCGTTTCTCCGGTTTGCTGTTGGTTTCTCTATCGGATCTCGCGCGGCCTCGAGACAGACCAGAAGCCGGGGATCAGCGACCTGCTCGCGATTCCCCTGAAGAATACCAGGAGGATGGGACCAGTCCTGTTCGTGGTTTCGATTATTTATATGGCATGGCTTGAGACAGCCGTTCTCCTCATCGGCCTGTTCCTTGGACACCACGGCAACACATTTGTCGCCGGCGGCCCGCTCTCGGTCGAACTGATCGCCGTAACAGTGGCAGGAACAATGATCGGAATGCTCTATTGTGCCGTTCTCTTTTCTTTGACCGTCGTTACCGTACCAATGCAATACCTCGTGTACATGAGCGGCTTCGACGCCATGAGGCTGAGCATCCGATGTGTCTTGTTGAACAAGCGTGTGATGGCGTCCTGGGCGATCCTGGTCGGCTTCATCACCGTGATCAGTCTCATTCCGGGATTTTTGGGTCTGGTGGTATCCATGCCCATTCTGGCCTATGCATCGTGGCACGCATTTCGCGATCTTGTGACGGTGACCGGGGGAACTGACGCTCTGACCGCGACGCAGGCGTCCTGAAGCCGGCCGGGATCCGACGCTGACGCGGCCCTGCCCCCGACGAAAGGAGTGACTGGCATCACATGCCCCGGACGTTAAACGCAGTAGCTTCCTGCGTATGCTGTTTGGCAAGGGGCACCCTTCGGGCAAGGACATGACGCGATGACCCTATCGATCACCAACAACGGTGCGAACCTCCTGACCCAGGGTCAAACGGTGTCGCTGTCTTCCTTGTTTTCAGACACCGGCATCGGCGACCCGGAGTATCTGGTGCTGTCGGGCTGCGACCGAAACGAGTACGCCGCGTCTCAGACCGCCACCTACGGGACGCTGAGCGGAAACGGGAATACGGCGTCTTTTTTTCAGGATTATGATGACTTTCACTCGATTTCGATCGCTTTCAATTGGACATCAAGCGGCTATTACAACCCGACCTATGGCTACTTCAACACCATCACCTTCACCGGATCGACCACCAGCCTGGAGAACGAGTATCTGTCACTGTACGGCGCGTCCTCGGCCAGCGTCTTCTCGGGCTACAACACCAGCAAGGGTTACAGCAGCGCCTATCTGGCCGATAACACGGTCAATTACATCGCCAGCGCCTGCCTGACCACGATTGCTCCGGCCACCGCCGCCTCGATGCTGCCGAAAACCCATATCGCGGGTCAGGCCCTGGCCTCCGACATCGCCAGCGTCGCCGCAAACTTCGTGGGCAAGGTCTGGAACGACAGCGGCTGCTGGGTCCTGACCAGCGAAATCGCCAATATCGCCGGTGCGGCGCTGCCGATCGCGACCACGACCACGACCCAGCCGGTCAGCAACGGCGAGTGGGTCACGGTCTACGACGGGCTGAACGGCGTCAATGCCAACTGGATGTCGACGCTTCGCCCCGGCGACATGGTCGGGGTCGACTGGACCAGCGGCGGTGGACACATCGCCACCATCGTGTCGGGCTACGGCGCCAATGCGATGATGATCGACAATTCGGGCCGGGCGGCCAATGACGGCTCGCCGAACGACATCGTCATCCAGGCGGCGCATCTGGCCTCAGAGGAATTCGGCTCGGGAGTGATCCAGAGTTCCGTTGAGATTTATCGGCTCGACACCCCCTATTCGACCGCCAGCGCCACCACCACCACCCAGGCCGGAACGATACTCTCGATCTCGAATCTGGTTTCTTTCGTCGACCCGGCTAACAGGGCGATCACCCAGTACCAGCTCTACGACTCCGGGGCAGCCACCCTCCAGGCCAACGGCAGCACCGTCGTCGCGACCTCAGCCGCCTCGGCCTATTCGACGACGACGCTGACCGGGGTGACCCTGAAAACCGGGGCCAGCGCCGGAACCGACACCCTGACCATCCGGGCCTACAATGGCCGCTACTGGGGCGACTGGCAGACGGTGACGATCCAGGAAAGCGGCAGCACCCCGACGCCCACACCCACGCCGCCCACGCCGACGCCGACCTGGGACAGTCTGACCCTGGCCCAGCTGAAGGCCCTGACGCCGGCGGCGATCGCGGCGATGACGGCCGATCAGGCCTCGGCCCTGACGCCGTCGCTGATCCGATATTTGTCGGCCCTCCAGGTCCAGGCGCTCCCGGCGCCGGTGATCGCGGCGCTGACGACCGACCAGATTTCGGCACTGACCGCCGGCCAGCTGAAGGTGCTGAGCGCCACACAGATCGCGGCCCTCTCGGCCGACGATCTCGCAGCATTAAGTCGCGCCCAGCTGACCGCCTTCACGCAGTATCAATGGCACGGACTGACGGGAACGCAGATTTCCGGCCTGAGCGCGGCTCAGATGCGGGCGCTGCCGCCGGCGGTGATCGGCGCCCTCTCCGCGGGCGCGATCGCGGCGCTCTCCCCCGACCAGCTGACCGCCCTCGGCGCACAGCAGGTGCGGGCGCTCAGTCAGGTCCAGATCCGGGCGCTGACCGGCGATGAGATCGCGACGCTGACGACATCCCAGATCGCGGCCATGACCGCCAGCCAGTTTTCCGCCATCTCGGCCGATCAGCTCAACGCGCTGACCAGCACCCAGGTCGGCGCGATCACGCCGGCGGAATTCAGGGCGATGAGCCTCGAATGCTTTTCGTCTCTGACCGCAGAGCAGCTGGCGGGGCTGACCTCCGAGCAGATCCGGCGCCTGCCCATCACGTTGATCGAGGACCTCAGCACGATGGCAATCGCGGTCCTGACCACGGATCAGCTCGCGATCCTGAATACCACCCAGGCCCAGGCCCTGACCTCGACCCAGATCATGGCCATGACCTCCGACCAGATCGCCGCCCTGGCCACCTCTCAGATCAACGCCCTGTCGCCGCTGACCTTTGCCGCGATGGGTGCCGATCAGGTCGCGGGCCTGACCACGACTCAGATCGCCGTTCTGCCCAAGAGCCTGATCAAGGCCCTGACCACGGGCGAGATTGCCGAACTCTCGGTGGCGCAGATCGACGGCCTCAGGGCCGGACAGATTCCGCTGCTCTCGTTCCTTCAGATCGGGGCGCTGACCGGCGATCAGGTCGCAGGGCTGACCACCACTCAGGTGGCGGCGCTCGGCTGCAACCAGTTGCAGGCTTTGAAGGCAACCCAGCTCCACGCCCTGACCGAAACCCAGATCGCGGCGCTGACCCCGTCGCAGGTCCGGGGCATGGGGCCGCTGGTGATCGCCGCTCTGACCACCGGTGAGATCGGCGAATTGACGGCATCGCAGATCAGGGCGTTCACCGGCCCGGAGATCAAGGCGCTCAGCACCGACGATATCGAGGTCCTGTCCTCGACCCAGCTGGGGGCTTTGACCCCGGAGCAGATCAGGGCGCTCATGACCCCTCAGGTGCTGTCCCTGACCCCGTTGCAAGTTGGCGACCTCTCGGGCGCGCAGCTGAATGCGCTCTCGCCGCTGGCCGTTGCGAGTTTGACCACCGATCAGGTGGGCGGCCTGACCTCGACCCAGCTGGTCACGGTGAATGCCCCGTTCTTCAAGGCCTTGACGGCAACGGATCTGGCGAGCCTCACCTCGCAGCAGATCGGCGCCCTGACCACAGCCCAGGTGAGGCTGCTGTCGACGACGCAGCTCTCGGCACTGAGCGTCGATCAGATCGGCGGCATGACCACCAGTCAGATCGCCAGCCTGACCACCAGCCAGTTGCGCTGGTTGTCGTCGGATCAATGGTGCGCCTTTGCCACCAGCCAGGTCGCCGCACTCTCCACCGGCCAGATCAGGAGCCTGACCGCCGCCGTCGCCACCCTATTCTCGCCCGATCAGTTTGCGAGTCTGACCGTTCGACAGATCGGCGCCCTCGGCGGCGAGGTGGTCCGGGCGCTCGGCGGCGACAGTCTGTCCGCCCTGACGACCGCCCAGTTTTCGGCCCTGAGCGGCGCGCAGCTGAAGGCGATGACCTCCACCCAGCTCTCGGGCCTGCGGACCAGCCAGTTCGCCGCCCTGAGCGGCGCGCAATTGACCGCTTTCTCGGTGAACGCCTTTACCGGCGTTTCCGCCGGCCATCTGGAGGCGCTGACATCGGCCCAGCTGCAGGCCCTGACCGCACCGTTGCTGCGCGGCCTGACCACCGAGGCCATGGGGGCGCTGGCGGCACCGACGGTCGATGCCTTCACCTCGGCGCAGGTCGCCGCCCTGACCACGGCCCAGGTCGGCGCAATCAGCGGCTCGGTGTTGGGCACGATGAGCGCCGTCGAAGTGAGCGGCTTCTCCCGCGCCCAGCTGCGGGCCTTCTCGGCCGACCAGCTGTCGGCGATCGGCTCCAACTTCTTCGGCGCCTTGTCCCAGTCTCAAAAGACGGCGTTCTCGGCGAACCAGATGGCCATGCTGCCGCTGTCGTGAGCCCGCCCCCACGCCCGCGCTTGACTGATATGCCGGCGCCGGTGGTAGACGCCGGCCGCGGCCAAGAGGCAAGATGGCGGCCATCGGGCTGGGCGGCGCCACCGGCGGCCATCGGCCGGTTGCAATCGTGGAGCTATCGGAGCGGATCGCGACGGGACACCCCATCCCGTCGCGCGGGTCCGCTTCCCGAGCAAAGAGGCGCGGCATTCCTCCCGCCGCCGCTGGTCGGAAACCACCGGGACGAACACTGAGAAGGATGGCGCCGGAGCCGACGTCCGGCGCGCTGCAGGTGATATGGATGAATAAAACCTCGTCGCTTTATCTTGATTTCTTAAGACTTATGACTGCCCTGGTCGTCTTTCTCGTTCACGCCAACTACGGCCGGTTCACCGGTGGCCTCCCGATCATCTGCGACCTGAAGTTTCTCGGCAATGACGGCGTGATGGTCTTCTTTGTCCTGTCCGGATTTGTCATATCCTACGTTTCGGACAAGAAGGAGGTCACCGCGAGGGATTTTGCCATCAGCCGCCTGGCGCGGCTGTACTCCGTGGTGATCCCGGCAGTCATACTGACAATAATCGTTGACTTTATCGGATCGTCGATCGACTACAGCATTTATGATGGCTGGTGGTTTCAAACCGACAACCCGATCTGGAGAGTATCAGCTAGCCTGATGTTTGTCAATGAACTGTGGTTTTCGTCGGTCCGGTTGTTTTCCAATGGCCCGTTCTGGTCCCTCGGCTATGAATTTTGGTATTATGTCATCTTCGGTGCCGCCTATTACCTCGAAGGGTACAAGAGAGTCGTGATCGTCCTCGCTGCGCTTCTGATCGCGGGACCGAAGATTCTGCTGCTGTTTCCGGTCTGGCTGCTTGGAGTCCTGACCTACCGCATCACCCGCCGCGCCATGGTGGCCGAGCCTTGGGGCTGGGGACTCTATCTTGGATCGATCGCGCTGTATTGTCTCTTTGAGAGCGCCGATATCCCGCGCCTCCTGCTTGAATGGTCGGAGGCCAATCTCAACGGCGTGTTCTTCTGGACCGAGTTGAAGTGGTCCTATGCCACCCCGTTTCTGAGCTGCTACGCCGTCGGCACCCTGGCGGCCCTTCACGTCATCGGCCTGACCGCGATATCCCACCGCGTCCAGGTCCTGATCGGCCCGTTCGGCGGCCCGATTCGTCATCTCGCCGGCTTCACTTTTTCCATTTACCTCTTTCACTATCCGCTGCTGCAGTTTTTCACCGCGATCACCGGCGGCATCGCCGATCAGGCGCTGAAAAACGCGATGATCGTGTTCGGCACCCTCGCCGTCATCTATGCCCTGGGAACGGCAACCGAGATGAGAAGGGCCGAGTTCAAGAGGCTGATCGCCACCGGCTACGACACGATCCGGCGCGGGTTCGTCCTGCGGCCTCTGTGACACGGAGTTGCCGGGCGGGAGGCAACGAAGCCCTTGCCCTCCCGGCCCCGGTGAAGGACGATGTCGGCATCCGCCCCGAGGACCCCGCCCGCAGAGGATGATCATGCCGAGGATCGACCGCTCTTTGCCGCACCGCTCAACGCCGCTCGACCTGGCCTGGAGCCAGACCTGCCGTTTTCTCGGGTGGCTCGGGCCGCGACTCGAAACCCAGGCCCGGCAGTGGGCCGCCCGCGCCATCGCCTTCGTCGAGGGGGACGAAGCCCGCACCCTGCTCGACCGGACCCTCCGGCGGTCCCGCACCGCGCTGCGCTGGGCGCGCGACAACGACACCGTCGCCGCCGAAACGGTCAAACAGGCCCTCAGCCGCTATGAACAGCGGTTGATCGATGCGGAGCGCCGCAGGACGCAACGCGAACAGAGGCGCCTGGAGAAGGAAGCGGCGCGGCAGCGCCGGAACCAGCAATATGGGGAAAAATCCTCGATTTATCTCGGGTAGAACCGTCTGGCCGGGCCGCAGCCGCCGGTCATTGTCCGGCGCCGGCCCGCACCGGGGCCGCCTCTTCTTCCGGCTCCGAGAGAACCGACTGCGACAGCGGGTTCACCTTTTCGAGATTGGTCATGTAGAAGCCAAACACCTTGGCGTACTTGCGGGTGATCTCGATTTCCGCTTTCTCCGGCGTTTCGGCCCAGACCTCAACCAGTTGCGCCGTGGCCCAGACATCATCCAGCAGGGGATAATGCTGGCCTTTGGCGACATATTTCCGCACGAAGTCATTGTAGACGTAGGCCGCGAAGCACGGAAGCTGGTCGTTGGGCTCGTTGGCGAAGCGGACCTTGATGAATTCGCGCCGTTTCAACTGGCCGAGCACCCTGCCCGCCTTCTCATAGCGCCGAAACTCGGTATTAAGTTTGCCATTGGCTTCGCCCAGCGTCTGTTTCAGCTTTTCGTGCCGCCACATCAGGGTCTTGAGCGCCGGCACCCGCCGGTTGATCTTGTTGACGGCTTCAAACGACGACCGTTCCTTTGAAATAAAATACTCGACGCAATAAAGCAGGAACACCGAGAGCCCGCTGGCCAGCAGGGCGGCAAACACCGCCAGAGCCAGTACCTCGAGAGTGTGCTGGAACTGGGTGTGCCTCAAACCCGGCACCAGCGCCGAGATCAGACTGAGGGTATCGGGGTTGGCGGCCATGATCAGCCCTCGTCCTTGTTGACGCGCCGCGACAGGGAAACCACCTTGCCGGGCGAAAATCCCCGTTCGGCGGGAAACAAGGCCGTGAGCTTCGTCCGCGCCCCGTCTTCGCTCTGGGCCCAGACCAGACACTTGCGCCCGGCCTTCCAGGCATTGTGGATGGTCGCCGGAACCCTGCGGTTGACCGTCCCCCGATAGTTGTGCTGGCTGACCACCCCGACCCACTCGAGATCGGCGCGCAGGCGGTTGTCCTCGACCACCCAGATGCGGTCGTCGACCTGCTCCAGCACCGAAATGGCCTTGAGCGCGGCCTCGATGTTGGTCTGAATGATTTCGTACTCGCCCTCGACCCGCTTGATCTCGCGCTTGATGTGCAAGGTTTTCCGCGCCTGCTCCCGAATGGCCTTCGATATCTTGTCAGCGCCGACCTGATTGCGCCTGACCAGACCGCGCGCACGGTGAAGCCGCCGCCGCCAGAGCGGCACCGTCGCGGTAACCGCCAACAGGCTCATGACCAGGATCAGGATCACTTCCAGAGCCACGGCAAACCAGCCCTCTCAGCCGATAAAGCCACACACCTGACAAGCCCATTGGTAAACGCCAGATCAGGCAAAGGTCAAGCACATCAGTTTGACATCACTTCTTATGGACGATCCTCTTTCCACAGAGGCGTAATGCCGGCAACAAGCGCAAGCATCTCCTGAACGCGGCAAGGCCGCCAAAATGGCATCAGCTATACGGCTTAAGAGGAATTGAGCAGGGCCGCGGGGCGGCTACGCCGACCGGCTGAGCCGCGCTCACCCGCCCGGATACGTCGCCCGGAAACCCTTGTCAGCGCTGGACGGCTGTGATTTCATCTCCTTCCCGTTCGAGTCGTGAGCCCGTTCGCCAGCGCCGCCGAGACAGACCCTGGATTGAAGACGATGCCGCCGTTTCTCCATCGAATGCTGAGGCGGCTCCCGGGACCTGATGGCGTGAGCCCCTATCCCCGGCGGCCCTTCACGCTTCAGTGGGCGCTGCATGTCGTGGCCATGGCGTCTCTGGCGGCGGTGATCGGCTACCAGCTCTATGTCGAATACGGCCGGACCGGGACCATGGAACGGGAGCGGCTGCTGAACCAGGCGCGGGTGGTCGCGAAGAACCTGTCGTTCGAACTCGAAGCCACCTATCAGGCCCTGCTGGGCATCCGCGCCGACCCCGACCACTGGGGACACGCCGCGGGCCGCGGCTTGGCCTCGGCGCGCCTGAAAACCCTGGCCGACGCCATGCCCGGGGTGCGCACGATCACGGTGCTGAACGCCGACGGCGTCGTGATGACCTCCAACCGCGCCGATCTGATCGGCGAAAACTTCAGCAAGCGCCCCTACTTCGAGACCGCGCGCCGGTTGGCCGATCCCGACATCCTGGTGGTGTCGCCGCCGTTCCGGACCTCGCTCGGCGTCTTTGCGATGAATCTCGTGATGATGATCCCGGGAGGACACGGCGAATTTGCCGGCGTCGTCAGTACCACCCTCGACCCCGACTACTTCACCACCCTTCTCGGCTCGGTGCTCTATGCCCCCGACATGTGGAGCGCGCTGGCTCACGATGACGGCCTCCAGTTCCTGATGGTGCCCGATCGCCCCGGCCAGGGCGGCAAGGATCTGCGGCGCCCCGGCACCTTCTTCCAGCGCCACCAGGACAGCGGCCTGACCGAAAGCGTGCTGACCGGCATCGTCTATGCCACCGGCGAAGAGCGGATGATGGCCCAGATCACCATCAGACCGGCGAATGTCCCGGTCAACAAGCCGCTGACCGCCGCGATCAGCCGGGATATCGACGCCATATATGGCCGCTGGCGGCAGGACGCCCTGAAGCAGGCCGGTTTATACCTGCTGCTGCTGATCGCCACCTCGACCGGGCTCTATGTTTTCCACTGGCGCCAGCGGGCCTTCGACCGCAACCTCATGGCGATCAATCAGGCCCTCGAGGAGGCGCGGCATCTGGCCGAGGCGGCAAGCCGGGCCAAGTCGGCCTTTCTTGCCACCATGAGTCACGAAATCCGCACCCCGATCACCGGCGTGCTCGGCATGGCCGATCTCTTGCGCGGAACCGCCCTGACCGCCGAGCAGGCCGGCTATGTCGAGGCCCTGACCGCCTCGACCCGATCACTGCTGACCATCCTCAACGACATCCTCGATATCTCGAAGATCGAGGCCGGCAGGGTCACTCTCGAAAGCGTCGCGTTTTCCCCCCATCGGGCGGCCGAGGAGGTGGTGGCGTTCAGCCTCGGCGCCGCCCGGGCCAAGGGCCTGACCCTGACCCTCGACATCCGCCCCGAGGTTCCGGCGGCCGTGATCGGCGATCCGACCAAACTGAAGCAGATATTCTACAACCTGATCAGCAACGCGGTCAAATTCACCGCCGCGGGCACGGTCTCAGTGCGGCTGTCGGTGCACGCCCGCGAGGCCGGCACCGTGACCCTGCGTGGCGAGGTCGATGATACCGGCATCGGCATCGCCGGGGCCGAAACCGACCGCCTGTTCCGGGCCTTTTCCCAGGTCGACCCCTCGACCACCCGGCGCTTCGGCGGCACCGGACTGGGCCTCGCGATCACCAAGGGGCTGGTGGATATGATGGGCGGCGAGGCCGGAGTCGACAGCGAGCCCGGCCAGGGCTCGCGCTTCTGGGTCCTGCTGCCGTTTGGCCTGCCCACAGACGCCGAACCGCTGCCGGCCGAGCCCGAGCCCGAGCCGCTGTCCCGGTCACCCCGCCCCCTCCGCATCCTGCTGGCCGAGGACAACCGGATCAACCAGATGCTGGTGCGGGCGATGCTGGTGAAGCTGGGTCACAGCGTCACGGTGGTCGACAATGGCCGCCTCGCTCTGGCCGAAATCGCCGCCCACGACTTCGACGCCGTGCTGATGGACATGCAGATGCCCGAAATGGATGGCGAGGAGGCGACCCGGGCGATCCGGGAACTGCCGGCCCCGAAAGGCCGCCTGCCGGTGCTGGCCCTGACCGCCGATGTCATGCCCGAGCACCGCGAGCGCTACCGCGCGGCCGGGATCAATGATCTCGTGACCAAGCCGATCGACTGGCGCCAGCTGTGCGCGGTGCTGGAGGCCCTCACCGGGCCGGGCGCCCGGTGAGGGAAAACCCACGAAAACCGGCCCGATCTGGACCAATTAAAAAACATCGTCCACCCCCTTAAATGATTTCATAAAATAGTTATTGCCTTTTCTTGAGATTATGCTACAAATCATCGGTCATCGGGCTGCATGAAAACTGGTCTCTTGCGAATCGCTATTGCTTAGTTCCGGCCAGCCCCCGACTGATACCCTGCTGGGCCGAAGGGATGTTTTGAACTCCGGAGACCGCCACGCGGCCAACCGGATCACCCCCCCCTCCCCGACCCGCAGCCCGCGCAGAGAGATCGACAGAGGAGCGTTCATGCCCGATCAGACCATCCGGGATTATGGCCAGCCGGCCGTCCGCGAAGCCCAGGACCGCGCCACCCGAGTGGTGCGCGAGAGCGAAGAGCGCGCCCTGCGCCAGCAGGACGACCAGCGCCGCCATGGCGAGCGGTTGGAGCGCGAAGCGCTCGACCGCCAGGCCCGCACCGAGCGCGAGGGCAAGGAGCAGACGGCCCGGCAAGAGAACGAACAGCGCTGGAAAGGCGAACAGCTGGCCCGGGAATCCCAGGACCGGGGGCTGCTGAAAGCCGTATGAGGGGCTGGAGGAAGTCGCCCTGAAAACAAGGAGGTAGCGCATTTTTTGATCCCGTTCGATTGGAAAATGCTTTAGCTTGGCGCCGGCCGCAGCCCCGGGGTTCCGGTCGGCTGGGCCGTCCGCCCCTCCTCCCCCGCCTACCACGAGACGGTAATGAAGCTTGTTATCTGCGCCGGACCGGCGACCACCGGCAAGACGTCGGTGTTGCGCCATGTCATAAAATCGCTGCTGAAGCGCGGCCACCGGCCGGCGTTCTTCAAGCTCGACATCCAGTTCGCCGAAGAAGACGAGATCATCACCCGCGAGTTTTCGATTCCGACCCGCAAGGTCTATTCGGGCGAGCTGTGCCCCGATCATTGTCTGGTGATGGTGCTGGGTGACGGCATGGCCTGGAGCCGTCAGACCGGCAGCGATGTCCTGCTGGTGGAAACCGCCGGCCTCTGCCTGCGCTGCTCGCCCTATGTCGAGGACGGCCTCGGCGTGATCGTGCTCGAAGCCACCAGCGGCATGAACCTGCCGCTCAAGGTCGGGCCGATGCTGTCGCTGGCCGACATCGCGGTCGTGACCAAGATCGACCGCGTCTCCCAGGCCGAGCGCGAAGTCTTCCGGGCGCGCATCCAGGATGTCGCGCCGGGGGTGCGCATCCGCGAGGCCAACGCGCTGTACGGCATCGGGCTGGAACCGCTGGTCGACACCATCCTCGCCACCGCCGACGTCGGCGAGACCACGCTGCTGCGCGGCCAGCCACCGGCCGGCAGCTGCACCATCTGCGTCGGCAACCGCGAGATCGGCCAGAAATCCCACTTCGGCCGGGCGCGGTCGGTGGACAACCGGCTGTCTTATCTGGCGGATGGCAGCACCGCCGTCGCCGCAGGAGGGCTCCGATGATCGAGCAGATTTCCGTGCTCGCCGGCCATGGCCGCGCCGGCGACCGCGATGCCGTGCCGCGGCTGGATTTCCGCATGGGCGATGTCGTCAGCATCGTCGGCCACACCGGCTCGGGCAAAACCACGCTGATCAACGATATCGAGATGTTCGCCGACGGCACCACCCCGAGCGGGCGCCGGATCCTGATCGACGGCCAACCGGCGCCCGCAGCCTTCCGCGACGATCCCGCCTGCAACCCGGTGGCGCTGATCACCCAGCACACGACCTTTCTGTCCGATCTGCCGGTTGGCGAGTTTCTCCACGCTCACGCCCGCATCCGCAAGGCCACGACCGAGGAAATGACCACCGCGGTGGTACGGACGCTGGCCTTCGCCAACGAGTTGACCGGCGAGCCGATCATGCCGGCCAGCCGGATGACCGAACTTTCGGGCGGCCAGACCCGCGCCCTGCTGATCGCCGACGCCACCGTGATCTGCCATACCCCGATCATCCTGCTCGACGAGGTCGAGAATGCCGGCATCCATCGCGGCCGGACCCTGGCCCTGCTGCGGCAGCATCGAAAGATTTTCATCTTCGTCACCCACGATCCCAACATCACCCTGCTCTCGGATTATCGGATCGTGATGCGCGAGGGCCGGGTCGCGGATCTCCTCCACACCGACGAGACCGAACGCTCGCTACGGCCGGCAGTGACCCGGCTCGACGACATGATCACCCGGCTGCGCGATCAGCTGCGCTGCGGCGGCCGGGTCACCTCCGCCGATCTCGACGCGCTGACCTGAAGCCCGGTCAGCCCCAGCCGCCCGGCCAGCGCCTCGGCCCCCGTCGGTGTGAGGCCGAGGGTCCGGTTGCCGGGGTCGGGCCGCTCCAGCCAGCCGAGGGCGAGCAGGCGGTCGAGCAGGCGCACCGCCAGCGGACCGCCCAGATGATCACGACCCTCGGTGCCGTCCAGGCAGCGCCGGGCCGGCGCGTCGGGCGCGATGCCAAGCGCCGCGAACCACACCCGGCCCGCCCGGGTCAGCTCGAACACGGTCGCCGAAGGGATCCGGAGCAGGCCGCGGGCGATCAGCGCCTCGGTCACCGCCACCCCGAGACTGCCGGCGAGATGGCGGTAGCAGCTACGGGCAAACCGCCGGTCCCGGGCCGGGATGATCAACTGCCGCTCACCGCCGAAGACAGGGCGTCCGATGGTCTGGGTGCCGGCAGCGGGCCAGGGACAGTGCCGAACCAGCCGCCGACCATCTCCGGCACCGAGACGCGCAGCGCCGGGATCACCTGGGACATCACGGCAACGATCGCGGCCGGCATGCCGAAGCTCTGGCTGACGCCGACCCAGCCCGGCGCCGACACCGCGACGATCCCGGCCCGCGCAACCTGGGAGACCACGAACGCGGTGGCATAGAGCGAGCCATAAAGTACGACGCCGGTCACCACCGGCGGCAGCCATTCCGGCCACGCCCCCTGCCCCGCCCGGGCCGGCGATGCCGCGGTCAGCGCCGCCAGCAGCAGCAACAGCCCCAGCAGCCCGCCCCGAACCGCCCGCGTCATCCGCATCGCCCCGCTCTCCCCCACAAAATCCGACCCGCGCCTCACGAGGCGAACGGCCCGCTGATCAGGGCCAGCCAGCGCGCGACATGGTTGACCCAGCCGCCGGCCTCCTCGGAAAACTCGACCTCCTTCGGTGGCGGCGGCGGCAGCACCAGATGATTGATGCCGGCGCTGTCCTCGACCACGCTGAAGCTGATACCGGCCGGCGGCACGATGTCAAGACGGGCGAACGCCGCCGCGGCATCGGCCAGCAGCAGCCGCTTGAAGTCGGGATCGCTCCAGGCCCGGATGACGATCCGGTCGAAGCCCGAAAGCAGGATCGCCGCTCGCGGCACACCGCCGGCCACCGTCATCAGCTGCGCGCTGAGCGACACCCCTTCGGCCGGCGGGGCTGGCAGCACGAGGCAGCAGGTCCGGGCGGTATCGGCGATCACCCGGACCGTCACCCCGGGCGGCGGCGCGATGCCGAGGCGGGCCATCGCCGCCGCCGGATCGCGCAGCAGCCGCTTCGTGAAGCGCCGGCTGGCCCAGGCGGTGGCGATGATCGGATCGTAGTCGGCACGGCGGTGACACTGGGTCATGGCGGGATATCTCTTGCAGCAGGACCGGCGTCAGCCGCCGGTAAGGTTCATCAGCCGGCCGGCGGCGGCCAGGGCCGGGCAGGCGGTTGTGCCGAAGCCGTGGGCGTCGGGCTTGCGCCGGATCGCCGCCCGCAGCGCCGCCAGCAACGGCTGATCGCTGTCGGGATGGCCGCGCACCAGCGGCCGCAACTCGACCGCCTCGCTGCGGCCAAGACAGAGGGTCAGAGTGCCGGTGGCGGTCAGCCGGACCCGGTTGCACGATTGGCAGAAGCTCTCCGACAGCGGCGTGATGAAGCCGAGCCGGCCGCCGGTTTCGCGCACCCGGACATAGCGCGACGGCCCGCCGCTTTGATAGTCGATCGGCTCCAGGGTCCAGCGCCGGGCCAGCCGCTCGCGCACCAGGGTCAGGGGCAGAAACTGGGCGGCGCGGCTGAAGCCGCCGGCACCGTCGATATCGCCGAGCGGCATGACCTCGATCAGGGTGAGGTCGAAGCCGCGCTCGCCGCACCAGCCGATCAGGCGGTCGAACTCATCCTCGTTGACACCCTTGAGCGCGACGCAGTTGAGCTTGACCGCGAGCCCCGCTGCGGCGGCCGCCGCCAGCCCCTCCTGCACCCGCTCCAGCCGGCCCCAGCGGGTGATGCGGCGGAAGCGCTCGGGATCGAGGGTGTCGAGGCTGACATTGACCCGGCGCACGCCCAGCCCGGCCAGATCGGCGGCATGGCGGGCGAGCTGGCTGCCGTTGGTGGTCAGCGACAGCTCGTCGAGCATGCCACTGTCAAGATGGCGGGACAGCCCGCGGACCAGGGAGAGAAAGCCGCGCCTGACCAGCGGTTCGCCGCCGGTCAGCCGCAGTTTCCGTACCCCCAGCATCACGAAGGCCGAGCAGACCCGCTCCAGTTCCTCCAGACTCAACACCTCCGAGCGCGGCACGAAGCTGGTGTCTTCCGACATGCAGTAGACGCAGCGGAAATCACAGCGATCGGTGACCGAGACCCGCAGATAGCGGATGGTCCGTCCGTAGGCGTCGACCAGCGGTGAGGCGTCGCTGGCCGGGTAGCGTGGGCTGGCTGGGTCGGGTGGCCGGTCGGCCATGGTGACGTCTCCCTGAAGCCCGCGGACTTTGAGATGAGAGGATGCCTGCTCGGCGCCGTCAGCGGTTACGCCGCCCGCATCTCGACGCCGACGATGCGGGCCTGGCTGACGAGGCCGGCGATGAAGCCATGCACCGCCTGCCGCCAGCGCCAGTCATACAACTCGACCTGAATCCGCTCCTGCACCCGCTCGAAGGGCAACGGCCGCCCGGCCAGCCGCTGATCGAGCCGCACGACATGAAAGCCGTAGCGGGACGCGATCGGAGCGGGCGCAAGCGCGCCGGGCTCCAGGCCGTCGAGGCCGGCGATGAACTCGGGCACCATCTGGTCGGGAGTGAACTGGCCGAGCCCGCCACCCTCCGCCCGCGAAGGACAGGCCGAGTGCTCGCGGGCGAGTTCGGCGAAACGCCGGGGCTCGGCCCGCACCAGCGCCAGGATGGCCGCCGCCGCCCGCCCGGCCTCGTCCCGGGCGGTCTGATCATCAGCCCGGGCCGGAAAGAGGATGTGAGCGGCCTCGTAGAGGTCGGGGCTGCGATAGACCCCGGCATGCTCGAGGTAGTGCTCCCGGCACTCCGCCTCATCGGGCTCCGGCACCGTCACCTCCTGTTCGAGCAGGCAGCGGATCAGCGCATCCTCGATATCCTCCTGGACCTCGCCCGCGCCGTCGGGCGACGGCACCAGGGCCAGACGATGCGCCTCCTGCAACAGGAGTTCGCGCACCACCAGCGCCTGCGCTGCCTCCCGGCGGGCCTCGGCCAGCGACGCCGCGGGGTGGAACTGCACCTCGCGCGCCACCGCCGCTTCCGGGATTTCGACCTCGTTCACCCGAATCGTCATCATCACGGCATCTCCCCAGGATCAACGGGCCATGCTGCGCCGCTGGCGCTTGCGCACGATCTGATAGGCCCGGGCAAGATACCAGACCGGAACGCTCCAGACATGAACCAGCCGGCTGAACGGGAACAGCAGCACGATGGTCAGCCCGAGCACGATATGGGCCTTGAAGACCCAGCCCTGGTTGAGGATGTGGGCGGCGGCGGCGCCGTCAAGGGTCCAGATGCCCTGCGCCCAGAGCATGAATTCGACCATGTTGCCGCCATCGAGATGGTGCAGCGAAAAGAAGATCGAGATCATGCCGAGCACGCCCTGAAGCAGCAGCAGAACCAGGATCACAAGGTCCATGGTACTGCTGTTGAGATAGATCCGGCTGACATTGAGCCGGCGCATCACCAGCATGACGAGGCCGGCGACACACAGGAGGCCAAAGGCCGAACCGACGACGATGGCCAGCATCTGCTTGGTCGCGGGCTCGATCCCCATGGCTTCGAACACCGCCAGCGGCGTCAGCATCCCGACCGAATGGCCGAGAAAGAGGCCGAGGATGCCGACATGGAAGAGATTGCTGGCCAGAACCATGTTGCGGTTGTCGAGAATCTGGCTGGAGCCCGAGCGCCACGTGTACTGCTCGCGGTCGAATCGAACCAGCGCGACGATAAAGAACACCGACAGCGCGATGTAGGGATAGATGCCAAACAGGATGTGGTTCAGATAGTCCATGGCTGTTGTCCTTTCACGCGAGCGGGCCGACGGCGGCGATGGCACCGGGCAGCCCCCGGCCGCTGAGCACCGAACAATCCTTCAGGGCCGAGCCGGCGCCGAAGGTCACCGGTTCCTCCTCGGCCTGCCGGTCGAGTTCCTCCAGGGTCTCGGGCTCCTTGGGCTGGGCGGCGATGAAGGCCTCCAGCTCGGCCTGATTGACGGTGCCTCCGGAAAGCTCGACCAGCCCGGCAAGCACCGGAGCGTAACGCTCGCCGCGCTCGGTCAGGCGCCGGCTGAGGGCCGCCAGCGGCGTCAGGGCATCCGCCAGCACCGCCCGGGCGGCGCTGGACGGCATTTCAGCCAGGAACTCGCACAGCAGCGGCAGATAGTCGGGCAACTCACGCCCGACGATCTCGAAGCCATGGCGGTCATAGAGCTGGACCAGCCGGACCATGGCCTGACCACGGTCCCGGCTCTCGCCAAAAACATGCTCATAGAGATGCAGACACAAAGTCCGGCTGCGGTCGAAAAGGGAAACATAGCGCTCCTGCTGAGTCAGCAGGTCTTCCGTCCGCAGATGCGCGATCAGCGTCGCCACGCCCTCGCGAACCTTGCGCGACAGCCCCTTCTCGGCCTCGATGAGGGCACCGATCTCGTCCAGGGCCGAAATCAGCTCGGGTTCGGGATAGGTCAGCAGCGCCCCCAGCGCCTTGATCGACTTGATCGGGGGTGATTGGCTGGTCATGATGGATCCTTCCCTCAAAGAGTGCCGCCGCCGGCCGCCGGACTGCGGTCGGACTGCCGTTCGGCGTCGGCGTTGATCCGCGGCCGTTTGGAGCCGAAAAGGCCGAGATCGCTGATGCCGTTGCCGCAGCCGCTGCCAAAGCTGAAGCCGCAATCGCCCTTGAGCTTGAAGGCGTCCTCGGCATATTCCCGGTGGGTGGTCGGAACGACGAAGCGGTCTTCGTAGTTGGCGATGGCCATGTAGCGGTACATCTCTTCGATCTGGGCAACGGTCAAACCGACCTGCTTGAGCACCGCGGTGTTGGCTTTGCCGTCGACATGCTTGCTCCGCTGATAGATGCGCATCGCATACATGCGGTTGAGGGCATCGATCACCGGTTGCTCGACGCCGGCGGTCAGCAGGTTGGCCAGATACTTGACCGGAATCCGGAGCGAGTGGAGGTCAGGCAGTTCACCGTCGAAGCCGACATGGCCCTGGCTGATCGCCGTCTGAATCGGACTGAGCGCCGGCGTGTACCAGACCATCGGCAGCGTCCGGTATTCCGGGTGCAGCGGCAGTGCCGTCTTCCACTCGATGGCCATTTTGTAGACCGGCGAGTTGCGGGCGGCCTCCAGCCATTGTTCAGGCACGCCATGGCGGCGGGCCTCGGCGCAAACCTCGGGGTCGTGAGGGTTGAGGAAGATGTCGAGCTGGGCCTGATAGAGATCGCCCTCGCCCGGCACGCTCGCCGCGTCCTGAATCCGGTCGGCGTCGTAAAGCATGACGCCGAGATAGCGGATGCGGCCGACGCAGGTTTCGGCGCAGACCGTCGGCTGGCCGGATTCCAGGCGCGGATAGCAGAGAATGCACTTCTCGGCCTTGCCGCTTTGCCAGTTGTAGTAAATCTTCTTGTAGGGGCAGGCACTGACGCACATCCGCCAGCCCCGGCACTTGTCCTGATCCACAAGAACGATGCCGTCTTCCTCACGCTTGTAGATGGACCCCGAGGGACAGGCCGCGACGCAGGCCGGATTGAGACAATGCTCGCACAGGCGCGGCAGATACATCATGAAGGTATTTTCGAACTTGCCGTAGATTTCCTTCTGGATGTTCTCGAAGTTGGCATCCTTGCTCCGCTTCGAAAATTCACCACCGAGGATTTCCTCCCAGTTTGGCCCCCAGTTGATCTTCTCCATCCGCTCGCCGGTAATGAGAGAGCGCGGCCGCGCCGTCGGCGCGGTCTGGCTTTCGCCGGCGGTCTGAAGGTGCTGATAGTCGAAGGTGTAGGGCTCGTAATAGTCGTCGATCACCGGCAGGTGCGGGTTCGCGAATATTTTGGCCAACACCTGATAACGGCTGCCGAGACGGGGCTGGAGTTTACCATTGGGCTTGCGAACCCAGCCACCCCGCCACTTCTTCTGGTTTTCCCAGTCCTTGGGGTAGCCGATGCCGGGCTTGGTCTCGACGTTGTTGAACCAGGCGTATTCGACACCCTCCCGACTGGTCCAGACGTTCTTGCAGGTGACCGAACAGGTGTGGCAGCCGATGCACTTGTCCAGGTTGAGGACCATCGCGATCTGTGCGCGGATTTTCATGGGATCAATCTCCGTTTACTGAGCCGCGACGAGCGGGCCGTCCATCCAGTCGATTTTGTTCATCTTGCGGACAAGCAGGAACTCGTCGCGCTGAACGCCCGTGGTGCCGTAGTAGTTGAAGCCATAGGATTGCTGCATGTAGCCGCCGATCATGTGGGTCGGCTTGATCATGATCCGGGTGATCGAGTTGTGGATGCCGCCCCGGATACCGGTGACTTCGCTTCCCGGCGTGTTCACATGCTTTTCCTGGGCGTGATACATCAGGACCATGCCGCGGGGCAGACGCTGGCTGACCACGGCCCGGGCCGTGAGCGCGCCGTTGACGTTGTAGCCCTCGACCCAGTCGTTATCCTCGATGCCGACCGACTTGGCGTCTTCCTCGTTGATCCAGATGCAGGGGCCGCCCCGGTTGAGGGTCAGCATGATCAGGTTGTCGGTGTGGGTGCTGTGAATCGACCATTTCTGGTGCGGCGTGATGAAGTTGAGCGGAATCGCCTTGTTGCCATTGGGCTTGAGGTCCATGACGTCGGCCAGGGTCCGGGTCGACACCGGCGGCTTGTAGACACAGAGTTCTTCGCCGAACGCCCGCATCCATTTGTGATCCTGGTAGAATTGCTGGCGGCCGGTCAGGGTTCGCCAGGGGATCAACTCGTGAACATTGGTATAGCCGGCATTGTACGAAACCTTTTCCGACTCGATGCCCGACCAGGTCGGCGAGGTGATGATCTTGCGCGGCTGGGCGACGACGTCGTGATAGCGGATTTTCTCGTCTTCCCGTGCCGCCGCCAGATGGGCATGGTGGCGGCCGGTGCTCTTCTCCAGCGCTTCCCAGGACTTGACCGCGACATGACCGTTGGTCTCGGGTGACAGCAGGAGAATGGTCTCGATGGCGTTGAGGTCGGTGACGATCCGCGGCCGTCCCTGGGCAATCCCCTCCTCGGTGATGACGCCGTTGACCTCGCGAAGCAGTTCGATCTCGGTCTCGGTGTTCCAGACGATGCCCTTCGAATTGTTGCCCAGCGTGTCGAGCAGTGGCCCGAAGGCGGTGAACTTCTTATAGGTGTCGGGATAGTGGCGCTCGACCGCGATCACCTGAGGCATGGTCTTGCCCGGAATCGGCTCGCACTCGCCCTTTTTCCACTCCTTGACGTCGAGGGCCTGCCCCAGTTCCGACGGGCTGTCATGCATCAGCGGTTGCAGCATGATGTCGGTCTCGGTGCCGAGCTGACCTTCCGCGACCTCGGAAAACTTTTTGGCCAGCCCCCGGAAGATGTCCCAGTCGCTGCGGGTCTCCCAGACCGGATCCACCGCGGCGGACAGGGGATGCACGAAGGGGTGCATGTCGGTGGTGTTGATGTCGTTCTTCTCGTACCAGGTCGCGGTCGGCAAAATCACGTCCGAATAGAGACCGGTCGAGGTCATGCGGAACTCGATGTTGACCCAGAGGTCGACCTTGCCCTGGGGCGCTTTCGGGTGCCAGACCACCTCCTGGGGCCGTTCGGCGCCACGCTCGCCGATATCCTTGCCGAGCACGCCGTTCTGGGCGCCCAGCAGATGCTTGAGAAAATATTCATGGCCCTTGCCTGAAGAGCCCAGAAGATTGCCGCGCCAGACAAAGAAGTTACGCGGCCAGTTTTCCGGGGCGTCCGGATCCTCGCAGGCCATCGTGAGTTCGCCCGACTTGAGTTTGGCCGCGACATAGGCCCCGGCCGCCATGCCCGACGCCTTGACATCCCGACCGACCGCCAACGGGTTCTTGTTGAGCTGGGGCGCAGAGGGCAGCCAGCCCATGCGCTCGGCCCGGACGTTGTAGTCGATCATCGAGCCGGACCAGTCGCCGCCCTCGACGGTCGGAGAGAGGATTTCGCCCACCGGCAGACGCTCATAGCGCCACTGGTCGGTGTGGGCATAAAAGAACGAGGTGGCGTTCATCTGGCGCGACGGCCGGTGCCAGTCGAGACCGAAGGCGAGCGGAATCCAGCCCGGCTGCGGCCGCAGCTTCTCCTGGCCGACATAGTGCGCCCAGCCGCCGCCGGGCTTGCCGACGCAACCGCACATGGTCAGCATGTTGATCACGGCGCGATAATTCATATCGCTGTGGTACCAGTGGTTCATCGCAGCGCCGATGATCACCATGCAGCGCCCCTGGGTCTTCTCCGCGGTGATCGCGAAGTCGCGGGCCACCGCCAGTACCTGATGACGCTTGACCCCGGTGATCTTCTCCTGCCAGGCCGGCGTATAGGGCACGTCCTCGTCATAGCTGGTCGCGACATTGCCGCCGCCAAGGCCGCGATCGATGCCGTAGTTGGCCACCAGCAGATCGAACACGGTGGCAACGATCACCTCTTCGCTGCCGATGGTCAGGGTGCGGGCCGGAACCGCGCGGTCAAGAACGTTGGCGTGGTCGGTGTAGGCGAAGAACTCGTTCTCGTGCTTGCCGCCGAAATAGGGGAAGCCGACCGTGACCACGGCGTCGCGGCGCCCGATCAGGCTGAGCGCTGGCGTGATCTCGCGGCCGTCGCGGCCGTCTTTCAGCTCAAGGTTCCACTTGCCCGGATTGCCCCAACGGAAGCCGGCGGTGCCGTTGGGCACCACCACCTCACCCGTCGCCTCGTCGATCACGAGCGTCTTCCATTCGGGATTGGTGGTCTGGCCGAGGGCGCCCTCGAAATCGGAGGCGCGGAGGAAGCGGTCGGCAACATAGCGGCCGCCCTGCTTCTTCAACCGGACCAGGAACGGCATGTCGGTGTAGGAGCGGCAATACTCCTCGAAATAGGGCGTCTTTTTCTCGAGATGGAACTCCTTCAGAATCACATGCCCCAGCGCCATGCCGAAAGCGGCGTCGGTGCCCTGCTTGGGCGCGACCCAAAGATCGCACAGCTTGGCCACTTCCGAATAATCGGGGCAGACCGCCACCGTCTTGGTGCCCTTGTAGCGGGCTTCGGTGAAGAAGTGGGCATCGGGGGTGCGGGTCTGCGGCACATTGGAGCCCCAGGCCATGATAAAGTCGGCCGAATACCAGTCGGCGCTTTCCGGCACGTCGGTCTGTTCGCCCCAGACCTGGGGCGAGCTGACGGGCAGATCGCAGTACCAGTCATAGAAGCTGAGGCAGTTGCCGCCGATCAGCGACAGGTAGCGTGAGCCGGCGGCGTAGGAGATCATCGACATCGCCGGGATCGGCGAGAAGCCGCTGATGCGGTCCGGGCCGTGGGTCTTGACCGTGTAGACGTTGGCGGCGGCGACGATCTCGTTCGCTTCCTCCCACGAGGTCCGCACGAAGCCGCCGAGGCCGCGCACCCCGATATAGTCCTGACGCTTCTTCGGGTCCTGCTGGATCGAGGCCCAGGCTTCGACCGGCCCCATGGTCCGGCGCGCCTCCCGCCACAGACGGACGAGGCGGCCGCGCACCAGCGGATACTTCAGGCGGTTGCCGCCATAGACCGCCCAGGAATAGCTGGCGCCGCGCTGGCAGCCGCGGGGCTCGTGATTGGGCAGTTCGGGCCGGGTGCGCGGATAGTCGGTCTGCTGGGTTTCCCAGGTGATGATGCCGCCCTTGACGTAGATTTTCCAGGAACAGCCGCCGGTGCAGTTGTTGCCGTGGGTCGAGCGCACGATCTTGTCGTGCTGCCAGCGCTGGCGGTAAGCGTCCTCCCAGTCTCGGTTTTCGCGGGTGAGAATGCCGTGGTCACCCGCGAAGTTGGCGACGTTCTTCTTGCGGAAAAAGGTCAGGCGATCGAGAAAATGACTCATGACGGGGGTCTCCTCAGCACCGGTAATCGGCATTGCTGCGCGCGTAGCACCACCAGGTGATGACCGCGCAGAGGACGTAGAAGGCGACGAAGGTGTAAAGAGCGGCATCGGGCGAACCGGTCAGGGTGATCGAGGTGCCGTAGCTCTTGGGGATGAAGAAGGCGCCGTAGGCGGCGAAGGCCGAGGTGAAGCCGAGGGTGGCCGCGGCCTCGCGATCGCCTTCCATGCGGATGCGCTCGGCGCCGGCGCCGGTGGCCGCGAGCGAGCGCTGGCGCTCGGTGCGGGTGATCACCGGGATCATCTGGAAGGTCGAGGCGTTGCCGACGCCGGTGGCGGCGAACAGCACCATGAAGGCGCCGAAAAAGCCCCAAAAAGCGCCGGGATCGGCCTTATGGCCCATGAAATAGAGCGCCGCCACCGAACCCAGGATCATCACCAGGAACACCATCACGGTGACGCGGGCGCCGCCGAACCTGTCGGAGATCCAGCCCGACCCGGCCCGGAAGGCCGCGCCCATCAACGGCCCGAGAAAGGCGTATTGCAGGACGTTGATGTTGGGAAACAGCTTGGAGGCCAGCAACGGAAAGCCCGCCGAGAAGCCGATGAAGGAGCCGAAGGTGCCGAGATAGAGCACGCACATGATCCAGGTGTGCGGCCGACGGAAAATCACCGCCTGCTCGGCGAACGAAGCCCGGGCCGAGGCGAGGTCATGCATGCCGAACCACGCCGCCAGCGTCGAGGCGATGACGAAGGGCACCCAGATGAAACCCGCGTTCTGCAGCCACATCGCCTTGGTCGCTCCGGCCTTGGCCCAGGTCTGCGGGTCGCCGCCGAGGCTGCCGAACACGCCCATGGTGATGATCAGCGGCACCACGAACTGCACGACGCTGACCCCGAGATTGCCGAGACCGGCATTGAGGGCCAGGGCGTTGCCCTTCTGGGCCTTGGGGAAGAAGAAGCTGATGTTGGCCATGCTGGAGGCGAAATTGCCGCCGCCGAAACCGCACAGCAGCGCCAGGACCAGAAAGCTGCTGTAGGGCGTCGCCGGATCCTGAACCGCAAAGCCGATGCCGACCGCGGGCAGCAGCAGCGATGCCGTGCTGATCGCGGTCCAGCGCCGGCCGCCGAACACCGGCACCATGAAGGAATAGAAGATGCGCAAGGTGGCGCCCGAAAGCCCGGGCAGCGCCGCCAGCCAGAACAGCTGGTCGGTGTCGAACTTGAAGCCGATGGCGGGCAGATTGACCACCACCACGCTCCAGACCATCCAGACCGCGAACGAGAGCAGCAGGGCGGGGATGGAAATCCAGAGATTGCGCGTCGCGACCCGGCGACCGCCTTCGGCCCAGAACACCGTGTCCTCGGGGCGCCAGTCGGTCAGGACCGTGCCGGTCAATGCCAAAGTACCATCACCGGATGGGCGGGACATCTTCAATCACCTTTCTTGACGTTTTGCGGGTCGTGCATGGGACTTCAGGGCGAGACGGTCCGGCTGATCGCGGTCAGTCGGCCGGGGCCGCGGCCAACCCGGGGGCGGCCTTGACGGCGGGGCGGGCGTGAACGGTGCCAGCCAGTTCGGGCAGGGTCGGCAGCGCGCGCATCTCCGGATAGGCGCGTCGCTCCATGCGCCGGACCGCGAAGTGCATCCAGAGCATGTTGACCGTGACCACCACGAACAGCAGCATGAAGCAACTGGTCCAGACCCCGGTGAGGTCGTTGAGGGCCCCGAAGGCGATCGGCAGCAAAAAGCCGCCAAGACCGCCGATCAGGCCGACCACGCCGCCAACCGCGCCGACATTGTCCGGGTAATAGACCGGGATGTGCTTGTAGACCGCGGCCTTGCCCAGCGACATGAAGAAGCCGAG
>JBAXPR010000047.1:0-25499 GCA_037132135.1 Rhodospirillaceae bacterium | reverse complement strand
AGCAGCACCACCGCCACCGCCATGCTGATCCAGGCCGGGCTGATGTGGTGGACGAAATCGGTGGCCCACAGCACCACGGCGAGGGTCAGCAGCAGCGCCAGCCAGTGCTCGTCGCGGCTCATGGCGGTGCGGGGGCGGGGCTCGGCCGGCTGCGGGCTGTCGGGCCACAGCCAGACGATCAGCGGCACCATCATCAGGGTTTTCAGCAGGCCCAGCACCGGAAAGTGCAGCAGCAGATAGGCGCCGTAGGTCGGCGTGTAATGGTAGAGGGTCTCGGAGGCGCCGGCGAGCACGATGTTGGGCAGATTGGCCGGCAGCACCGAGAAGGTCGGGACATGGCAGCCGAAGGCCGCCGCCAGCACGACGCCGGTGCGGCCGCGGGCGCCGGGGGCGAAGCCGAAGCGGTCGGCCAGCGCCAGCACGATCGGCATCAGCAGGATCGCCCGGCCCATCGACGAGGGCATCACGAAGCCGAGCGCGACCCCGACCAGGGTGACGCCGCTGATCACGCCCCAGTAGCTGGTGCCGAACAGGCGGGCCAGCGACTGGGCGATGCGTTCGCCGAGCCCGGTCGAGCGCACGGCGACGCCCATCACAAGGCCGCCGAAGATCAGCCACAGCGCCGCCGATTCGAAGCCGGCGAAGATTACCCGCGGCGGCGCCACCTGGGTCAGCATGGCCACGGTGAAGAAGGCCAGCGCCGTGACATGCTCGGGAATTGCGCCGGTGGCCCAGAGGCCGATCGCGGCGATCACCAGCGCCAGCGCCCGGGTTTCGGCGGCCGGCAGCGGCGCGAGCACCAGCACCAGGGCGGCGGCGGCGATGGCGAGAGCGGCGATGAGGCGGGCAGGCGAAATCCGAAGGGGCATGATAATCCGGCGGGTGTTCCGGGGCAGGGACGGCGGCCCGGCATCGCCCGCGGCGGCGGCGGTTGTAAAGCAGTATTCCGGCATGACAGCGTCGCAACCGGTCCGCGTCCCGTTCCCGGGAGAAGCTCTGTTGCTTCGGTGGCGCGGCTCCCGTATTTTGCGCCGATGGTTGAAAGAAATGCCGAACGCTCCCGGCGCCGCGCCGGGGCCGGGAGCCCCGCGCCGGGCGGGGCGTCGGAGCCGCCGGTCCCGCCGGGGTTCGAGGCGTCGCCGGCCCTGCCGGGGTTCGAGCCGTCGCCGGCTGCGGCTGGGGCGCGGCCGCCCCACTATGCCGGCCATCGCGACCGTCTGCGCCAGCGCTTCCTGACCACCGGCGCCGACGGCCTCCAGGACTACGAGCTGCTGGAATTGCTGCTGTTTCCGGTGATTCCGCGCCGCGACATCAAGCCGCTGGCCAAGGATCTGATCCGGGAGTTCGGCGGCTTTTGGGCCGTGGTGACGGCGCCGCCCGAGCGGTTGCGCAAGATCGCCAATTTCAGCGACGCCACGGTGGCGGCGCTGACCGTGGTCGGGGCGGCGGCCCTCCGCGCCACCCGCCAGCAGGTGATGAACCGGCCGGTGCTGGCGGGCTGGGAGGCGCTGCTCGGCTATTGTCAGGCCGCGATGGCCCACGAGCCGACCGAGCAGCTGCGCCTGCTGTTCCTCGACCGCAGGAACACCCTGATCGCCGACGAGGTCCAGCAGCGCGGCACCATCGACCACACCCCGGCCTATCCGCGCGAAATCGTCAAGCGGGCGCTGGAGTTGGGCGCCCACGCCCTGATCCTGGTTCACAATCATCCGACCGGCGACCCCAGCCCGTCCCGCGACGACATCCACGTCACCAAGGACATCGCCCGCGCCGCCAGCGCCCTCGGTCTGGTCCTCCACGATCATCTGATCATCGCCCGCGGCCAGACCGTGAGCTTCAAGGCGCTGGGATTGTTGTGAGCGACGGAGTCGCTAATTCCCCCGCCCGGATTAATTTGCTACCACACCCCTGCCCTTGACCGGAGACGCTGTTGATGACCGCCGATGCCGCCGCCCTCGACCTGTTGCACGATCTGATCGGCAAGGCGCTGACGGCGGGAGCCGACGCCGCCGATGCCCTGCTTTACGACGCCGCCAGCCTGTCGCTGACCCGGCGCCTCGGCAAGATCGAACGGCTGGAGCGCTCCGAATCCTGCGATCTCGGCCTCCGGGTGCTGATCGGCAAGCGTCAGGCCATCGTCTCCTCGAGCGACCGGTCGCCGCCGGCACTCGCGGCGCTGGTCGAGCGGGCGGTGGCCATGGCCCGGGCGGTGCCCGAAGATCCGTGGTGCGGCCTTGCCGACCCCGACCAGCTGGTGACCGGCATCGTCGAACTCGACATCTGTGATCCCGGCGAGCCCGGCGCCGAGACCCTGATCGAACAGGTCGGGATTGCCGAAGAGGCGGCGCTGGCGGTGCCCGGGGTCACCAACTCCGATGGCGCGGACGCCGGCTGGAGCCGCTCGCGGGTCGCGCTCGCCGCCTCCAACGGCTTTTCCGGGGGCTACGCCGCCAGCCGCTCCAGCCTTTCGGTAGTGGTGCTGGCCGGCACCGGCACCGCGATGGAGCGCGACTACGAGTTCGGCTCCAAGGTCTACGGCTCGGATCTGCCCGACGCCGCCACGGTCGGCCGTACCGCCGGCGAGCGGGTGGTGCGCCGGCTCAATCCGCGCCGGATCAAGAGCCAGAAACTGGCGGTGATCTATGATCCCCGGGTCTCGCGCGGCCTGCTCTCCCATCTGGCCGGGGCGATCAGCGGGCCGTCGATCGCCCGCGGCACCAGCTTTCTCAAGGACAAGCTGGGCCAGGCGCTGTTTGCGCCCGGGATCACCGTGATCGACGATCCCTTCGTGCGCCGGGGCCTGCGTTCGCGGCCGTTCGACGGCGAGGGGGTGGCGCCCCAACGCCGCGCCATTATCGAGGACGGCCGGCTGACCACCTGGCTGATGGACCTGCGCTCGGCGCGTCAGCTCGGCCTCGCCACCACCGGCCACGCCTCGCGCGGCACCTCGGCGCCGCCCTCGCCCTCGCCGGCCAACCTTTATCTGGCCGGCGGCACCCGCAGCGCCGCCGAGTTGATCGCCGAGATCGACGAAGGGCTGTACGTCACCGAGCTGATGGGCCAGGGCGTAAACGGCCTGACCGGCGACTACAGCCGGGGCGCCGCCGGCTACTGGATCGAAAAGGGCCAGCTGGCCTACCCGGTCAATGAGATCACGGTGGCCGGCAATCTCAAGGAGATGTTTCTGGCTTTGGAGCCGGCCAGCGATCTCGAGCTGCGCTACGGCGTCGACGCCCCGACGGTTCGCATCGACAGCATGACCATCGCCGGCCTCTGACTCCGGCGCCGCACTTGCGAAAAGATGACGAATCTGCTAAGGAGCCGTGATAAGATCATGACGGTTCCGAGAAATTTTGCGGTCATTCAAAGAGATGGCCCCGGGCTCGATTGGCAGGCGGGCGTTTCGGCTGTATAGGCTCTGCCGGGTCAACGGGTTGCGAAGGAGTCGGTTGATGGAGCCTGTGTCCGGGATACGCACCTACCGTACGATCTGGATTTCCGATGTCCATCTGGGCATGCAGGGAAGCAAGGCCGACGTTCTCCTGGAGTTTCTGAAGCAGACCGAAAGTGAAACCCTCTATCTGGTCGGTGACATTGTCGACGGCTGGCGTCTGAAGCGCAAATGGCACTGGCCGCAGTCTCACAATGACGTGGTTCAGAAAATTCTGCGCAAGGCGCGCAAGGGCACCAAGGTTTGGTACATTCCGGGCAATCACGACGAGGCGGCGCGGGAATATATCGGTACCCAGTTCGGCGGCGTCACCGTGGTCGAGGAAGCGATCCACGAGACCGCCGACGGCCGGCGCCTGCTGGTGATCCACGGCGACCGCTTCGATGCCGTGGTCAAGTATGCCAAGTGGCTGGCGCTGGTCGGCGATCATGTCTATGTCATGTTGCTGCACATCAATGGCTGGGTCAATTTCGTCCGTCGGCGCCTGGGGTTTTCCTACTGGTCGGTTTCGGCCTACCTGAAGCAGAAGGCCAAATCGGCGGTCGAGTATATCGGTAACTACGAAGTGGCTTTGGCCGAAGAGGCGCGGCGGCGCGAAGTCGACGGCGTGATTTGTGGGCATATCCACACCGCCGAGATTCGCAACATGGAAGGCATCCTGTATTGCAACGACGGCGATTGGGTAGAATCCTGCACCGCTTTGGTCGAGCATGCGAGCGGCGAGCTGGAGATCCTGTACTGGAAGAAGCTGCAACATCTGAGTCTGGTCAGGGAAGCGGCGTGAACATTCTGGTTGTGACCGACGCCTGGTATCCCCAGGTCAACGGCGTCGTCAGGACCATCGCGACCGTGCGAGACGAAATCCGTAAGCTCGGCCACACCGTCGAGGTGATCGGGCCGGAGCATTTTCGTACCGTGCCGATGCCGACCTATCCCGAGATCCGTCTCGCGATCGCCGCCGGGCGCAAGCTCTGCCGGATGATCATCGAGATGGACCCCGACGCGATCCACATCGCCACCGAAGGCCCGCTCGGCCATGCCGCGCGGCGCTATTGCATGCGGCGCGGCATTCCCTTCACCACCGCCTATCACACCCGCTTTCCCGAATACATCCGCGACCGCATCCCGGTGCCGCTGTTCCTCTCCTATGCCGTGGTCCGCCGTTTCCACCGGCCGGCGGCGGCGGTAATGGTGGCCACCGCCTCAATCGAGCGGGCGCTGGCCGCGCGCGGCTTCACCAACATCCGCCACTGGACCCGCGGCGTTGACACCGAGCTGTTTCATCCCCGCGACAAGGACTTCATCACCGATCCGCGGCCGGTTTCGATGTATGTCGGCCGGGTGGCGGTGGAAAAGAGCATCGAGGACTTTCTGCGCCTCGACCTGCCCGGCACCAAGTACGTGGTCGGCGGCGGGCCGCAGTTGGAGGATCTCAAGGCGCGCTATCCGGCGGTCCGCTTCGTCGGCCCCAAGCATGGCGAGGACCTGGCGAAGTATTACGCCGCCGCCGACGTCTTCGTGTTTCCCTCGCGCACCGATACCTTCGGGCTGGTGCTGCTGGAGGCTCTGGCCTCGGGGGTGCCGGTGGCGGCCTATCCGGTCGCGGGTCCGCTCGATGTTCTGGGCGAGGTCCGCGACGTCGGCTGTCTCGACGAAAATCTCGGCCACGCGGTGCGCCAGGCGCTGACCTGCTCCGCCGAGCGCTGCCGCGAGTTTGCCCTTGGCTACTCCTGGCGGGCTTCGGCCGAGCAGTTCCTCGACAATCTCGCTCCCTTCACCACCTTCCGTTCCTACGGCCCGCCCACCACCGGCAGCTGACCGGCGGGCGGCGGGTCAGGAGGTCCGGACGCGGCTGACGAACGAGGAGACCTGCTGCGAGAGGGCGCCGGCCTCCTGGCCCAGGCGCTCGGAGGCGCTGAGCAGACGGCGGGCGGTGTCGCCGGTCTCGGTGGAAAAGCCGTGAATCTCCTGGATGCGCCCGGTCACGGTGCGGGTTTCGTGGGCGACCTGCTCGACGTTGCGGGTGATTTCGCCGGTGGCGCTTTCCTGTTCGGTCACCGCCGCCGAGACCCCGACCGAAAAATCGCTGATGCGCCGGATGATGCCGCTGATGCGCTGGATCGCGGCCACCGCCTCGTCGCTGACGGCCTTGATCGCCGAGATCTGTTCGCTGATATCTGCGGTGGCCTTCTGGGTCTGGTTGGCCAGGGTCTTGACCTCGCCCGCGACCACGGCAAAGCCCTTGCCCGCCTCTCCGGCCCGTGCCGCCTCGATGGTGGCGTTGAGGGCCAGCAGGTTGGTCTGGCTGGCGATCTCTTCGATCAGCACCACGATGGCGCCGATTCTGGCCGAGGCGGCGGCGAGTTCGCCCATCACCGTCGAGGCCCGGGTGGCTTCGTCGACCGCCTGTTCGGCGATGGTTGCCGACTCGTTGACCTGACGGGCGATTTCGCCGATCGACGAGGCCAGTTCCTCGGTGGCGGCCGCGACCGCACCGGCATTGCCGGTCGCCTGTTCGGCGGCGCTGGCCACCTCGGTGCTGCGGCTGACGGTCTGCCCGGCCGAGGCGGCGAGGGTGGTCGAGAGCTGTTGCAGTTCGCCGGCCGCGCCGGCCACCGACGACACCACCCCCGCGACCTCGCGCTCGAAGCGGTCCGAGAGCGCCCGCATCTCGCGGCTGGAGGCCTCGGCCTTGTGTTCGGCCTCTCGGGCCTCGGCCATCAGACGGTCGAGCCGGACCGCGTTGTCCTTGAACACCTGAACCGTGCGCGCCATCTCGCCGAGTTCGTCCTGCTTGTCCCGATAGGGCACCGCGACCCCGAGGTCGCCGTTGGCCAGACCGACCATGGCCTCGCGCATGCCGTCGAGGGGCTGGACGAGGCGGTAGCGGGTGAACCACCAGAAAAACACCCCGAGCATCACCAGGAGGACGCTGTTCAGCACCTGGATGCCGATCAGCGAGGTTGCCATCTCGTAGATGGCATCGTTCATGCGCCGGGCGCTGACCCCGGACTTGACCTTGAGCGAGGCCCGCAGCGTCTCCAGCGCCGTCCGGACCCGGGCGTTGTCGAGCGCCGCCAGCGCCTTCAGCTGCTCGGCCGATACGGTGCGGCTGCCCGCCGCGGGCAGTGCCAGCCGCTCGTAGCCGCCGATCTCGGTCAGCAGCTGTTCGAGGGCGGTGCGTTCCTCCGGCGTTTCGCCGGCGCTGCGAAACACCGCGATCAGTTCCCGCGCCCGCACCAGCACCGCCTGGGCCGCCGCCTGGACCTGGGCGTCGCCGGGGGCCTCGATCAGCCGGCGCCGGTGGCCGGCGAGAGCCGCCGAGGCCAGCACCTCCCGGAGTTCGCTCGCGACCGCCTGCTGCGAGGCGGCTCCGGTATCGAAACTGCGCCACAGCTCGCTGATCTCGGCAACGCGCACCCCGCCGAGCACGCCGCCCGCGACCCCGGCGACCAGCATCAGCAGCAGCAGGCCCGAGATCAGGGTGCCGAGCAGCCGGATGCGGGCGTTTTTGACGAACCACAGCGCCTTCGCGACCATCCGGCCGAAGCCGTTGAGGTCCGAGCCGATGGCTCCGGTCTCGGCCCGGGCGCTGGTGAGGGGAGCGATCATCCTGGGAACCTCTCTTCCGGGGTGGCGGGGGCGGGGCTGGGGGCGGGCAGATCGGCGAAGTGACCGCTGACCGGGTCGCCGCGCATCGCCGCCTCGACGGCGTCGAGGGCGTCGTCGATCATCGCCGCGTGCTCGGGTGTGAGCACCTGATGGGCGCTGCCCTGCATCACCAGCACCCAGGTTCCGACCGGCTGCGGGCCGGTCAGAAACAGGTTGATGTCGCGGGTCAGGCCACGCCCTTCGGCGACGGCGGTGAAGTCATGGCTTTGGACGATTCGCAGCGGCAATCCGATACACATGGCTCAGGCCTCCCGGTCAGCGGCCTCGGGCGCGGCGCCCCAGCGGGCGAGCACCAGACCGGCGAGGGCGAGGGCATCGCCCAGCCGCGCCGCCACCGGCGGACTGAGGTCGCGCTCGAAACTCTCGATCGACCAGGGCTGGACGCCGATCACCACCAGGGCCGCGGGCAGGGCGCCGAGCAGGGTTGCCGCGGCCAGCACTTCCTGAAAGCCGGTCTGGTGGACGCTGATCTTGCCGCTCGCCAAATGGCGTGGCACCTCGTCGCCCTCGAGCTGGCGCAGCGTGCCCGGCGGGAGGCCGTAGTCGATGGCGTCGAAGACCAGCAGGTGGGTGCAGGCGGTGACGTAGGGTACGAGATAGAGACCCTGGGTGCCGCCGTCCATCAGCCGGACCCGGGGCGAAAGCCGGTAGCGGCGTCCGAGTTCGGTCACGGCGCGCACCCCGAAGCCTTCGTCGCCGCAGACCAGATTGCCGATTCCCAGCACCAGGATCGGCGGCATGGCATCGATCCCGGCCGTGCCCGGCCCGGTCATCGCACGGTGACCCGGCTCAGTTCCCGGCCGTCGGGGGCCAGGATGTGGGCGGCGCAGGCAAGGCAGGGGTCGAAGCTGTGGATGGTGCGCAGGATTTCCAGCGGCTGCTCCGGATCCGCCATCGGCGTGTCGAGGAGGGCGGCCTCATAGGCGCCGATGTTGCCTTCGGCATCGCGCGGCGAGGCGTTCCAGGTCGTCGGCACCACGCACTGGTAATTGGCGATCCGGCGGTCCTTGATCTCGATCCAGTGGCCGAGGGCGCCGCGCGGCGCTTCCGAATAGCCGACGCCACGGCAGCTGGCGGGCCAGGTCCGCGGCTCCCATCGCTCTGGGTTGGCGGTGTTGAGGTCGCCGCCCTTGAGGCTGGCGATCAGCTTGTCCTGGCTGGCCCGCAGCTTGTGGGCGGCCCATTGCGCCTCCAGCCCGCGCGCCGCGGTGCGCCCGAGGGTCGAGAACAGCGCCGTCAGCGGCAGATCGAGGGTCTTGAGCAGGCGATCGACCGGCTCCTTGAAGTCGGGCCGGTTCTGGAGATAGCCGATCACGAAGCGGGCCAGCGGCCCGACTTCCATGGCCTGACCCTTCCAGCGCGGCGCCTTGAGGAACGAGTATTTGCCGGCCTCGTCGATCTCCTTGATGTTGGTCCGGCTCCCCTTGGTCGCGGCGCCGAGGCTGAAATTGGCCTCGGTGATGCCGTCATAGGGATGCAGGCCGCGGCGCTCGTCGGGGTATTTGTACCAGGAGTGGTTGACGTACTCCTGAACCAGGCCGGCGTCGGCAAGATCGGCGGGATCGAAGGTGCCCAGCTTGCCGCCGATCACGACGCCGCGCGGCAGCGCCATGTTGGCCGCCGAATGGTCGTTGGCGTGCTCGGGCAGATCGCCATAGGACAGCAGGTTGCGCGCGGCCAGGCCGCCGCCATGGAGCCAGTCCTTGTAATACGAGGCGATGGCGGTGAGATCGGGCAGGTAGACCTGCTCGATGAAGGTGATGGTGCGGTCGATGATCGACGACACCAGATTGAGCCGTTCGATGTTGATCGCCCCGGCGGCGCCGGTGGCGTCCATGTTGATGGCGCAGGGCACCCCGCCGACCAGCCAGTGCGGGTGCGGGTTCTTGCCGCCGTAAACGGCGTGAATCTTGACGATTTCGCGCTGGAAATCGAGCGCCTCCAGATAGTGGGTCACCGCCATCAGGTTGGCCTCGGGCGGCAGCCGGTAGGCGGGATGCCCCCAGTAGCCGTTCTTGAACGGCCCGAGCTGGCCGGACTCGACGAAGCGGCGCAGCCGGGTCTGAACGTCGGCAAAATAGCCGGGCGAACTCATCGGCCAGCGCGACAGGCTCTGTTGCAGCGCCGAGGTTGCCTTGGGGTCGGCCTTGAGCGCGCTGAGGACATCGACCCAGTCGAGGGCGTGCAGATGATAGAAATGCACCAGATGGTCCTGCACATAGAGGGCCAGATGCATGATGTTGCGGATGGTGTTGGCGTTTTCCGGAATCTCGATGCCGAGCGCGTGCTCGACCGCGCGCACCGAGGCCAGGGCGTGGGGGCCGGTGCAGACGCCGCAGATGCGCTCGACGAAGGCCCAGGCGTCGCGGGGGTCGCGGTCTTTCAGAATCACCTCGATGCCCCGCCACATCGTCCCGACCGAGACGGCGTTGCGGATGACGTTGTGCTGATCGACATTGACCTCGATGCGCAGGTGACCCTCGATGCGGGTGATCGGGTCGACCACGATCCGGCGGCCGGAGGTGTCGAGGGTGAAGCCGTTGGGCGTGGTAACGGTCATGGGCCTGATCCTAATCCTGAGTCTCGTCGTCCCGGCGGCGCAGGGTCGAAACCGCGCTGGCCAGGGCATGGCCGGCGACCACCGCGCCGGTGGCGGCCAGGACCGCGGCGCCCACGGTGTCGGCGTTGGCTTCGACGCCGAAATCCTGAATGTCGGTCAGGCGCGAATAGAACGGGCCCTTGTCCCAGAACTTGTCCTCGGAACAGCCGATGCAGCCGTGGCCGGACTTGATCGGAAACGACACGCCTTCGTTCCAGCCGACGGTGGAACAGGCATTATAGGTGGTCGGACCCTTGCAGCCGACCTTGTAGAGGCAATAGCCCTTGCGCGCGCCCTCGTCGTCCCAGCTTTCCACGAACTGGCCGGCGTCGAAGTGGGGCCGGCGGTAGCATTTATCGTGGATGCGCTGGCTGTAAAACATCTTGGGCCGGCTTTGGCGGTCCAGTTCGGGCAGGCGCTCGAAGGTCAGCAAATAGGAGAGCACGCCGGTCATGACCTCGGCGATCGGCGGGCAGCCCGGAATCTTGATCACCGGCTTGTCCTTGATCACGGCGTGAACCGGTACCGAACCCGTGGGATTGGGCTTGGCCGCCTGGACGCAGCCCCAGGAGGCGCAACTGCCCCAGGCGATCACGGCCTGGGCGTCGCGGCAGGTTTCGATCAGGATCTCGCTGAAGGGTCGGCCGCCGATGAAGCAGTACATGCCATCCTCGGCCAGCGGCGCGTTGCCTTCGACCGCGACGACGTAGCGGCCCTTGTAGGTCTCGACGATGTCGGCGAGCGCCGCTTCGGCCTGATGCCCGGCGGCGGCCATGATGACATCGTCATAGTCGAGGGAGATCATCGAGAGGATGATGTCGCTGGCCAGCGGATGCGACGAGCGCAGGAACGACTCGCTGCAGCAGGTGCACTCCAGACCATGCAGCCACAGCACCGGGATTCGCGGCTTGGTTTCCATGGCGTGAACGATGGTTCCGGCAAATTCGGGCGCGAGACCGAGGCCGGCAGCGGTGGCGGTGCAAAACTGGAGGAAGCTGCGCCGCGAAATGCCCTGACGGCGGAAGCGGTCATAAAAGGTTTCGGCGGGCCTGCCCATGATCCATGGCCTTGTGTTCGGGAGGGGGGAAGGTCTGGGGTCGGTGCGATTACCGGCGACGGTAATAACGGACACCGCTGATCATCGCGCTGATCACTGTCCTTTGGGACATGATATCGTCACGCACGACGAAATAGACATGAACCACGACGAAGACCGCGATTGCCCACATGCCCAGCCGGTGGAGGGTGTGGATGTCCTGGGTGTTGCGCCAGAACTCGACAATCCAGCCGAAGGCGCGGTGCTGCCAGCTGTCGCGGCCGGTGGCCTCGGAGTAGATGGCAAAGCCGGTGACGATCATGAACAGGGACGGCAGCAGAAAGAGAAAGAACAATGCCACCCGCGCGATCGGATTGTAGCCGTCGCAGGAAGGCTCGCGCCGTTGAAGAAACGCCAGCCAGCGCAGGTGCCCGACGAGGCCCTGGCTCCAGCGTGCCGACCAGATCGGCAGGTAAAACAGTTCGCGTGACATGCGATTTCCGAGCAGGGCCCATGCACTCCGAAAGACTAACCCGATGGTAAAAACATATGATGCCGCGAAATGAGCAAAGCGAATATATCCCATCACGAACCATTCGGCCGGCTCCCCGGTAGTCGACGGTAAGGGGGAGCCGATCAGGTAGCCGGTCAGAACCAGTATCAGGATGCAAATCGCGCTGACCCAGTGCCACAGACGAACCATAACCTGCTGCCGAAAGGATGGGTCGCTAATCAGGTTCACACCTTGATTATGGTTAACCTCAGGCATGCTGCAAGGTTCCTGCCGGAAAGCCCCGGAAATCTACCGGAGAACGATTATGTAGCTCAGGGAATACTCTGCGCTTATCCGGGCGGCAAGAGACGCATTGTCGCGGCGCCGTGACCGGCACTCAGGCCCCGAGGCTGCCCGGTGTCACGCTGCGGAGCCGGCCCAGCACCGCGAGCACGATCCCTGTACGGGTTCGGGCCCGCCATAGCCATTGACGCTGATGAACAATGCCACGCCGCCGTCGCGGATCAGCGCGAGGGTGCGGCCGACCGGCCCGGCGGCCCGGAGATCGACCTTGGTATTGAGATTGTCGAACCCGGAGCGGCCCTTGTACCGCACCGCCACCGGCTGCGGACCCGCCCGATCACTCATCGGCCGGCCCTCGACCGAGGGCGGCGCGGTGCCACTCCAGATAGGCGCGCTTGAGCCGGCCGTTCAACCCGAGCAGCCGCTCACCATGCTCGACAATCAGCATGTTGGGCGACATCGCCGGGCGGAGGCGGGCCACGTGGGCAAAGGCGGCCCCGGGAGCCATGCCATGGCGGACCAGCAGCAAAATCGCCACCGCTGTTGACCGGGAAATCCCGGCCGTGCAGTGAACCAGCACCCGGTCGGCAGGCTCGAAGCCGGCGGCGTGGTCAAGGATGCGCCGGATGGCGTCGAGACTCGGCGCCAGGGCCGGCGGTGTCGCGTCCTCAAGGTCGAAGAAGCATTCCTGAAAATAGCCGGCGCCGCTGCCGGGGCGGCAATTGTTGTCGGGGTCAAAAAGACCGATGGTCCGGGTCGCCCACTCCCGACGGAGTCGGCCACTCTCGGCCAAGCCGCTGACACGAATCTCGAACATCCCAGCCTCCCGGGGCCGATTGTTCCATTCCGCACCTTCGCCGGTCAAGGGCCGGGCCTGCCGCGCCGGGTTACGTATAGATACGTATACGTATTACCACGACTAAGTAAAGATACGTAGATTCTTGCAGTCTGGCGATCCTTGTGACGCAGCGCAGCAAAGCAAGAGCCGCCGAATGGAGGGCGATGGCTCTGGACAGCCACTTTAATATTGGCGCTAGTGGTCCGGATATCCGGCTGACTGACCCCTTAAACCTAGAGAATGGTCAACATATAGTCAAAAACTGTTCCAGTAATTGTCAAATTTTAATTGAGTTAACGCCCGTTAACCGAAAATCTATCCTGACAATGAAGGGAATTTTTGATATTGATATTGTGGCGCAATGTCGCAGATCTAAAAAAGATCTGGATCACCCCCGCCAGGCAGTCATAGTTCCCCCATGTTTCATTGAGTGTTCGGAGGGTTTAACGATGGGAACCGATACCAGACGGCCGCTTGCCTGGGAAATACTGAACAAGCTCAAGACCAGTGTCAAAACAGGGGCCGCCAACGAAACCGAGCGACTGAGCAAGGACCATCAGGAGCGGCAGCACAGCCATTCGGAGCGGCTGTGGTGGATGGGCCGCTAACTCCGGGGTCGGCGCGGTCTTCGGGATGGGGCGTTGCCAGGGCGGTTCGCTCCCGGCAACGCCCTGTCCTTGTGCGGCGGAGGGCCCGGGGAGGATGCGGGGCCCGCGGCCGTCAGGCGGCCTTTGCCAACCGGAAGGACTGGTTGGCACTCCGGCGGGCGGGCGGTCCGATGGGGGCGGCTGCGGCGCCGGTGTCCGCGAAGGCCAGCTCGGTCGCGGTGGCGAGCTGGAGCAGGGCGTCGAGGCGGCTCAGGAACGATGATCGGGTCATGGGATGTCCCTTCGGTGTCATGTGAGTCTGAAGGGTGATATAGCCCGCGTTTTTGCCGGGTCCCGGCTGGCCCGGCCCGCGTTTTTGGCATATCTCTGTGAATAATCCGCTCAATATGCTTTGTCGCTGTGTTTAAAGAGAATTTTACCTTGCGGTGCTGTCGTTTGCGCTGCGATCATTGCTGGCGGGCTCCGTAATGCGTTTTTCACATGGCCTGACAGGTCCCGCGCCCGCCGAGAACCCCGACGACCATGTTGTCATGGTTCTTGAGGGAGCCCGGTGGCGCGCCAGTGCCGCTCTGGAAATCCCGGACAAGGTCACCCTGGTGCCGCTACCGCCCTATTCGCCCCAGCGTAACCCCGTCGAACGATTATGGCTCTACCGGCGCGAACGCGTCCTCTCGCTCCAGCTCTGGCCAGACAGGAGCGCCATCATCCAAGCCCGCTGCGACGCCGGAAATGCCTTGGCCGCTGATGCCACCCGGATCATGAGCCTCACCTGCTATCCGTGGATCGAGAAAGTCACTTCATTAGCCGGGCGGTATCAATCAAAAATTGGAGGCTTTCTAAGACAAGCGTCACTATATCGAAGTCTTTCAAAGCGAAGTTCTATTTCGGAACGGTGCCATCAACTCAGAAAGGTGGGTTGCCTGCTCGGCAAGGGAATGCGATGAGGCGAGGCTTTGTTCAACCAGGGTAGCATTTTTCTGGGTATTGCGGTCGAAGTCGCCCAAAGAGTTGGTGATGTCGCCGATTGCATCGGCCTGCTCCTCGCTGGCGGCGACGATCTCGGGCATCAGCGCAGAAACGGCGCGGACCGAGTCGAGGATGTTCCGCAGCGCTGTCCCGGCGGCGTGGGCGGCGCCAACACCGCGCTCGACCTGGGCCCGGCTCTCGCTGTTCAGGTCGCGTATCTGAATTAGGGCTTGACGAGATCGCTCCGCCAATGAGCGGACCTCCTGAGCCACCACCGCAAAACCTCGACCGGCCTCGCCGGCACGGGCAGCCTCGACGGCGGCGTTGAGGGCCAGCAGTTTGGTCTGGAAGGCGATCTCCTGCATGATCTGGACGATCTCAATCACCCTGGTCGACGAAGCCTGGATGCCGCCCATCGCCTCCATCATCGAGTTCATGCAATCGGCGCCCCGTTCAGCGACCTCATGGGAGGTCGAGGACACCTCGCGGGCCTGCCGGGCATGGCCGGCGTTGTGGCCGACGGCGGCGGCGATCCGGGCCATCGCGGCCACCATCTCTTCGAGGCTGGCAACCTGGACTTCGGTGCGCCGGGCCAGATCCCCGCCGCCTTGAGCGATCTCGCGGGCCGCCGACTGGATGGCATCCACGGCCACCACCACCTCGGCGGCGGTGAGGCGGAGCAGTTCGGTTCGGGTGTGGTCGGCCGTTTGGAGAGCGTCTCGCTCACGAAGACGGTCACGGAAGATGGCAAGCGCCCGCGACATCGCTCCGATCTCGTCGTCGGTTGCGGCGATCGTGGCGGTGGAAGGTGGGGTCCCGAGGTCGCCCTCGGCCATGGCGTCCATCGCAGCGGTCATGATCGTGATCGGGCGCACGATACCGGCGCTAAGCCGTAGCGAAGCCGTCACCAGCACCCCGATGGCCAGAATGATCGCGCCTCCCAGCAGCAGCAGATGCTCGCGAAAGGCCGTATCGACATCGTCGATGTAAATCCCAGCGGCCACAACCCAGTCCCATGGCTTGAAATAGGTGCTGTAGGAAATCTTGGGCAGGGTACGGTCGGTGCTGGAATGGGACGAGAGATAGCCGGTGAAGCCGCCGCCAGCCAGCGCCCGTTCAATCATCAGCCGGCCGTAGGGGACGCCGGTCGGGTCGGTGTCGCCCATCCGGTTGACGCCTTCCTTGGACTGATTGCCGCCATGGACGCGAATCTGGCCGGAACTGTCGTATATGAACATGTAATTGCCGCCGCCAAAGCGAATAGCGCGGACAACGCCTTTTGCTCGTTCACGGGCCTCGGTATCGCTGATGGTGCCAACTGCTGCCTGTCGATAATAGCTGTCGACGATGCTGACCGCTGTCTCCACGACCTGACGGACCGCCATCTTGCGGTCCTCGACCATCGTCGTCCGTATCTGATAAAGGGCGAAGACGGCAAGCGCGATGGCGACGAAAACGCCAAACGCGATCAATACTCCCAGCTTTCCGGCAATTCGCAGCCTGCTCATCATACCGCCGCTATTAGCACAGCGCACACCGGAGAGCAACCGCGCCATGGCCGGAGGCTGGCAACGCGATATCCTATCTAAAGAACCAATTGATACTGGGATACACAGTATCTGGTTAGGACGACTGCATCAATGGAGCCGCAATCGACCTTTTAAAGTCGGTATAATAATTTATTGCTAGTGGAAATCTCTACACATTTACCTCTGTAAATTTCACATTCTTATAAAGGGATAATCAGTTTTAAATAAACAGCCGCATTGTCTCAGTCGACATCGCGCCTGAGCCAGATTGTGCCGAGCCTTTAGCCGGGAGCGAGCATGATCAACGTTCTGCTCACGGCCGGGGCAAAGCGGGAGATCAGAATACGATCAGTAAGACCAGCGCCGCCATCACCCACCCGCCCCACACCCGGCCTTTACGCTTAGGAACGACCATCTTCTGGTTGAGTGCATTCACGGCTGCCGTGGCGCGCTCATTGAGCACGGTGTCGACGATCACATTGAGGGACACCCGATGCTGTCCAAAAATGCCGTGCTCGCCCGCGAAAGAGTCCAATCGCCTCCGAAACCGGGCCTCGCTATGACCCAGCATCGTATCGCGCTCTTCGCCTTTTTTGAGGGCCGCTATCTTCATGCAAGTGATGTACTCGTCCACCATCGGTGTGACAGAATTTCGTACAGCCACTTCATTCAATGTCACTGATAACGTTCCAGCCATAGCCCTATTCCTTGGATAAGAGATTCTTTGCTGCCAGCAGTAACAGTTAATTCAGTGGATTGCTGGGCCGCTGTCGCTCAGCCTGTGCTCCGGCGTGGCATCGCGGTGTTTTCAACGGCGATAACGGCGAACAGCGGCAGAAGGATGACAGGGGCCGACGCATTCTGCGGGGAGAGTCCCAATCCTTCGGATGGGGAGCGTAAGGCTTCTATTTATATACAGTATGATATAGAGATTATCTAAGAGATAAGTTCAGGCAATGTCGAGAGTTTGTCCCCTGTGGCAAAAATGTCGGCGATGGCGTCCGCGGCCCCGCGCCAGGCTCCGGACTCAATCGCAGCCAGCCATCCACCTCAGCCAGCGGGCCTTCGGCGATCGCTGAAGGGCGCAGGGATGGGTTTTGCGCAAGACTTGACGGGCCTCTTGCCAGCGGTGATTGCTGATGCTATGAGCGGGGCTGGCCCTGACGCGGACACGATGGCGCGGGGCCAGCGCCAGCGGGCGTAGCTCAATGGTAGAGCAGAAGCCTTCCAAGCTTACGACGAGGGTTCGATTCCCTTCGCCCGCTCCAAATCCCGGCGCGCCGGTTCCGGCCAGCCCTACAATTCCAGCCGGGGTGGAAACGACGCCGGCTCATGGCTGGTGCCGCGGCCGGAAAGGCTGGGATTGGTCATGAAATAGCTGTGGGCGGAAAACGGTTCGGCACCGCTGTCGGTCCGGCTGAAGCGCCCGCCGGCATCAAGCTCCCAGCTCGAGGTGGTATCCTTGAAATTGGCGACCATGATCTGGTCGAGCACCTGCTGGTGGACGGTCGGGTTTTCGATCGGCACCAGGGATTCGATCCGGCGGTCGAGGTTGCGCGGCATCCAATCGGCCGAGGAGATGAACAGCCGCGCCCGTGCCGAGGGCAAAGGCTGGCCGTTGCCAAAACAGATGATCCGAGCGTGTTCGAGGAAGCGGCCGACGATGCTTTTGACCCGGATATTGTCCGACAGGCCGGGCACCCCGGGCCGAAGGCAACAGATGCCACGGATCACCATGTCGATCTCGACCCCGGCCCGCGAGGCCTCATAGAGCTTGTCGATCATGCCGGGATCGACCAGCGAGTTGAGCTTGATCCAGATCGCGGCCGGCCGCCCGGCGCGGGCGTGGCTGATTTCGGCCTCGATCAGCTGATAGAGGCGCGGGCGCAGATTGATCGGGGCGATGGCCAGCTTTTCCAGGCTTTCCGGAGTGGCGTAACCGGTCATGTAATTGAACACCGCCGCGGCATCCCGGCACAGGGCGGGATCGCAGGTGAAGAAGGAGAGGTCGGTGTATATGCGCGCGGTCACCGGATGGTAATTGCCGGTACCGAAATGAACGTAGGAGCGCAGGCCGCCGCTCTCGCGCCGCACCACCAGCGAGACCTTGGCGTGGGTCTTGAGTTCGACGAAGCCATAGACCACCTGCGCCCCGGCCCGCTCCAGATTGCGCGCCCACTGGATGTTGGCCTCTTCGTCGAAGCGGGCCTTGAGTTCGACCATCGCGGTGACGCTCTTGCCCGCCTCGGCCGCTTCGACCAGGGCCTGGACGATCGGCGAGTTCTTCGAGGTCCGGTAGAGGGTCTGCTTGATCGCCACCACCGCCGGGTCCCGCGCCGCCTGCCGCAGGAATTGCACCACGGCGTCAAAGCTCTCGTAGGGATGATGAACCAGAATGTCCTTGTGGCCGATCGCGGCGAAGCAATCGCCGTCAAAATCGCGGATGCGCTCGGGAAAGCGCGCGTTGTAGGGTTCGAACAGCAGGTCGGCCCGCTGGTCGACGATCAGCTGCTTGACGTCGGCCAGTCCGATCAGGCCATCGAAGACGAAGAGGTCGTCGGGCGAGGCCTTAAGCTGATCGCGCAGGATCTCGCGCATCTCGGGTTCCATGGCGGCGTTGACCGCAAGGCGGATCACGCTGCCGCGGCGGCGGCGCTTCAGCGCGCTCTCGAAGGTCCGGACCAGATCCTCGGCCTCTTCGTCGATTTCCAGCTCGCTGTCGCGCAGAATGCGAAAGAGGCCGTGGGCCTTGAGCGAAAACGGCGGAAACAGCCGCCGGAAGAACATCAGCACCACCTGCTCCAGGAGAATGAAGCGGATCGCCTCGCCCGGCAGCCGGATCACCCGCTCCAGCTGCGCCGGCAGCGGCACCAGGGCGTCGATTTCCCGGTTCTCCGAGGCGTCAAACAGGCGCAGCGCCAGCGCGAAGCCGAGGTTGGGGATGAAGGGGAAGGGATGGGCGGGATCGATGGCCAGCGGCGTCAGCACCGGATAGATGTCGGCGCGGAATTTCGCCTCGGCCCAGGCCCGGTCTTCGGCGCTCAACTCCTCGGGGTCGACCACCGCAATGCCGCCGGCACGCAACTCGCTGCGCAGCTGGTGCCAGCAGCGCTGCTGATCGCGCATCAGCTCGGCGACCCGCCGGTTGATCGCCTGCAACTGCTGGGTCGGGGTCAGGCCCTCGGGGCTGGCCGCCGAGAGCCCGGCCTTGACCTGGACCTTGATTCCGGCGACGCGCACCATGAAAAACTCATCGAGGTTGCTGGCCGAGATCGAGAGAAAGCGCAGCCGTTCCAGCAGCGGGTGGCGCTTGTTGTTGGCCTCGTCGAGGACGCGCTGGTTGAAATCGACCCACGACAGTTCCCGATTGAAAAATCGCTCCGGCGAGTCCGGCCCGATACCGGCTCTGCCCTGCGGGTTCGCGTGCACGTCCATGTCGCCCTCGAAAACGTTTCTGACCGGCCGTCGGCCGAACGGGTCCCTGGTCAAGAACTGGTCATAGCAGACAGGAGAAGTCAAGGATGATGACGGGGCGGCCTCAGGTTAAATCAGACAGGCGGTCGTACTTGATCTTGTCGCGATGCTGAGTAATCATCGCGGGAGCCCCTTGCCGCCCGGCGGGGTCACCGCCAAGCTCGAGGTGTCATTATGATCACGCTCTGCCAATTCACCACCGCGCCGGTCTGGGGCATCAATCCCAGCCCGTTTTGCATGAAGGTGGAGAGCTATCTGCGCCTCGCCGGTCTGCCTTTCCGCACCCTGGCGACGATGCCGTTCAAGGCGCCCAAGGGCAAGCTGCCCTTCATCATCGAGCCGGACGGTCAGCGCATTCCGGACAGCGGCCAGATCATCGCCCATCTGGAGGCGACCCGGGGCGGCCGGCTCGACGGCGGGCTGACCGCCGACCAGCGGGCGCTCGGTCACCTGATCCGCCGCACCTGCGAGGAGAGCCTGTTTTTCGTCACGCTTTACAGCCGCTGGTTCGACGAACCGGGCTGGAGCATCCTGAGGCCGCTGTTCTTCGGCCGGATGGCGCCGCCAATGCGCTGGATCGTGCCGGCGCTGGTTCGCCGGGGTTTGCGCCGCGATCTGCTCGGGCAGGGCACGCTGCGTCATGGCCGGGACGAAATCTATGCCCTGGGCTGCGCCGATCTCGATGCCCTGGCCGCCATCCTCGGCGACCGGCCGTTTTTTCTCACCGACCGTCCGACCTCGGTCGATGCCGGCGTTCACGCCTTTATGGCCAGCATTGTCAAGCCGCCGATCGAGACTCCGCTGAAGGCCCATGCCGCCGGCCATGGCGCTCTCGGCGCCTTCGTCGCCCGCATGGATGCCCGGTTGGCCGCCGCCGGCTGATCCTTCGGCCGGGCGCGAAAATCGGCTGAGCCCGGGATATCGGAGCCGATCGTCGCCGGAGTCCGGCGATATTCTGCCTTGCGCCTATTTCTTTGACAGCCCCTGGCGCTGGCGTATGCTTATTGGGGGCCGATCACTGGCGTTTCCGCTAGGCTAGCCCCTCACTCTTCCTTAGTGATCGGGAGCTGTTCTCATGGTTGTCGTCTGGCGTGAGGCGATGTCGATTGATGGCGGTCCGATCGACGACGACCATCGATACCTCTTTTCCTTGATCAACGAGATCGAGAGCCTGCTCGACGGCAAATTCGCCAAGCCGGAGATTCTGACCGCCCTGAAAAACTCCAGCATTACACGGTCTACCATTTCACCCGCGAGGAGGCGATCCAGGAGGAGGCCGGGTACGCCGATCGGGAATCCCACGCTGAAAAGCATCGCCTGCTGATCGTCAATGTCAATAACGCCATTGCTGTCTTCGAGCATGAGATTTCAGACGCCAGGCACGACCAGATCAGGGACAATTTGCTAAAATTATTACAGGTCTGGATTCTCGGCCATATCCTGAAACACGATATTCCGATGCGCTCTCCTTTGCGCATGCGGCGGGCTGGTCTGCGCCGGGGGGCGATCACCAGCGGCTGACTCCCATCTGCGGCCGGCAACACTACGGGTTTGCCCAGGTTGAACTGTGGTGCAAGAGCGCTAGTTTTCAGTCGCTGAGGAGAGCCAGAGTCCGCGCCTCAACCGGAGCCCTGCCTGATGTCGGTCATCCAAAGCTCAGAGATCGTGGCCGATCCGGCCGCCGCTGTCGGCACCGCGGTCCCGCCCGAATTGCCAATGATGCCCGAGGAGATTTATGGCGATGCCGGTCGCTCCGGCAATGGTCTGACCCTGGCGGTTCATGACCACAACCAGTTCTGGTTTGTGCTGCCCGATGGCGTTTTCCTGCCCGAGGGCGAGGCGGAGAAGCATATTTCAGGGATGCGCAGCCAGACCAGCCGGCGCGCGGTCATGATCGCCCGCACTGTGTTCCTCGATCAGCCGCTGCTGATCGCCAATGGCGGCAGCTACACCAAGCGGGTGCTGCTGGAATTCCAGCCCTGCCTGCTGGTCGGGCGGTCCAAGGAGGGCAAGGGCACGACCCGGGTCGAGTCCCGGCTGTCGCTGGAGGCTGCGCCTGCCACCGCGGCGCCGGTGATTCCCGACATGGGACCGCTGCTCGCCGATCTCGAGCAGACCGCGCAGTCGCTGGAACTGACCGAGGCCCTGCTCGCCGATCCCGACCAGCTGACCACCCGCGACGACGCCCGGCGGCACGAACTGCAAGGCGCGATCGCCAGGACCAAGGATCAGGTGCTGGTTGGCCTCGAAGGGCTGGGCCGGGTGCTGGCGGCGCGCGACAGCCAGCCGCGGGAGGCGTGGATGGCGGAGATTTCGGCGGCGGTGACGGGCACGATCACCGCGATCGTCGCCTTTGAGAGCTTCGCCGAGCACATTCGCGAAGACAAGATGCGGGAGATGGACGCTCTGCGCCAGTCGATCGAACGCTATTTCGGTACCGTGGATCTCACCGACGAAACCTGCGAAAAATTTTCGCGCGGCATCAACAAGATGATCCTCGAGGGCCACAAGGTCGGCCTCGACCGCAAGAAGGACGGGCTTGAAACCGAAATCGAACGGACCTACGAGCACATCATCTCGACACTCCATCAGGCCCTGCCCAGGGGCACCTCGATCTCGCTTCTTCCCCGCCCCACGGTCGGCTCCGCCAACGGCTTTTCCGTCCGTTTCGTCTTCAACATGGTTCATCTGGTGCTGGCGATCCAGAATGGCGGTCTTTCGATCCGCCTCGATACCGAGGGCTTTCCGCGCTTCCACGCCGATTTTCGCGGCTGGGACGAGACCCATCCGCCCCAGGTTCACATCACCGAGCGCCGGCGCTATGAAGCGGTCCACCGGCGCCGGCAGACGCCGGGGCTGCCGCCGCCGGGCGCGTCAGTCCCGGAGCAGGCTGTCCAGGAGGAGCGGGGCGAGGCTGCCTGATCCGCCGGCGGCCCGGGGTCAGCCGCTCTGGCCGGCCGCCTTGCGTCCGGCCGAGAAGGCCTGACGGTTGAGCGCGGCCAGTTCGGGCTTTCTCGCCTGAAAGCGGGCGACGATCTTCGCCTCCAGGGCGGCGGCCGGAAACGGCAGGGCATCGGCCATGGCGCCAAGCATCACCGAGTTGCTGAGCCGGCGGTCGCCCAGGGCGGCGGCGATCTCGGCGGCCGCGACCGCGGTAACCGGCACTCCGGTGGCCCGGAGCTGGCCCAGCGGGTCCTCGGGATAGGCAAAGAGGCCGCCCGAGACCACCGGCGGCACCAGTTGCTGGGTGTTGACCACGATCCGGCCGCCGGGGCGGACCTGATCGGACCAGCGCAGGGCCTCGGCGATTTCGAAGCCGGCCAGCAGATCGGCCGTCCCGGGGGCGATCACCGGCGACAGCACCTTCGGCCCGATCCGGACGTGGGAGGTGACGACGCCGCCGCGCTGGGCCATACCGGCGATTTCGGTCTTCTTGACATCAAAGCCGTGATCGATCGCGGCTTCGGCGAGAATCTCGGCGGCGGTCATCACGCCCTGGCCGCCGATACCGCAGACCAGAATGTTGAGAGCGGGCAGGGCGGTCATCAGCAGCAACTCCCCGCGGCCCGGGTCCCGGCAATCGGCACGATCGCGGCGTGATTGCAGGCGGCGACGCACATCGTGCAGCCGGTGCAGGCCCGGGCGTCGATCTGGGTGTAGGTGGCGTCATAGGGCTCGCCGTCGCTGTCGAGCTTCTGGGCGCGCAGGCGCACCGTGATCGCGGGACAGCCAAGGTCCATACAGCTGCCGCAGCCGGTGCATTTGTCGTCGAGCACCTGATGAGCCTCGCGGCGGACGAACTCGCCGATCAGGGTGCAGGGCTGGTTGGTGATCACCACCGAGGGCTCGGGAATCTTGATCTCGTCGCGGATGGTGCGGAACAGGCCGTTGAGGTCATAGGGATCGACGACCTTGATACGCTCCTTCTTGACCCCCAGCGCCTCGCAGAGCCGGGCGAAATCGACCTGGGGTGCTTCGAGGCCATGGATTTCGTGGCCGGTGCCGGGATGATTCTGGCCGCCGGTCATGCCGGTGGTGCGGTTGTCGAGGATCAGGGCGGTGACGTTGCCGCGGTTGTAGACGATGTTGAGCAACCCCTGCATACCCATGTGGAGGAAGGTCGAGTCGCCCATCACCGCCAGCACCGCCTTGTTGGCGTCGCTCTCGCCGCCGGCCTTGTCGATGCCCAGCGCCATGCCCATCGCCGCGCCCATCGAGATACAGCTGTCGAGGGCATGCCAGGGATGGCCGGCGCCGAGGGTGTAGCAGCCGATGTCGCCCATGATCACCACCTTCTTGCGCATGGCGAAGAGGGTGTGAAAGACACCGATGTGCGGGCAGGCGGCGCACAGGGTGGGCGGCCGGGGGAAGACCGCGGGCGCGGGCGGCAGCGCCGCCGCCCGGGCCGGTTCGGGCTCACCGATCAGCCGGCGGACCGCCGGGCCGATGATGTCGGCAGTCAGCTCGCCGGTCCGCGGCAGCACGTCCTTGCCATGCACGGCAAGGCCGGCGGCGCGCAGTTCGGACTCGATCAGCGGCTCGGTTTCCTCGACCACCACCAGACGGTCGACGCTGGCCGCCAGCGCCCGGATGCGCCCGAGCGGCAGCGGATAGGAAAAGCCGAGCTTGAGCAGCGGCGCCGCGGGGAAGGCCTCGCGGAGATGGAGATAGGCCGGACCCGAAACCACGAAGCCGACCCGCCGGTCGCTGCCCGCCTCAAGGACGGTGAGGTCCGAGGTTTCGGCCGCGGCCGCCAGCGCCGTTTCGCGGGCCAGCTGGAGCGGCAGCCGTTTCTTGGCGTTGCCGGGCACCATCACCCAGCGGGCGGGATCGACCTTGAAGCCGGGCACCCGCCGCTCTTCGCGCTCACCGACCGTGACCAGGGCCTTGACGTGGCAGACCCGGGTGGTCAGGCGCACGATCACCGGCGTCTCGAAGCGCTCCGAGAGTGCGAAGGCCAGCCGGGTCATCTCGTAGGCTTCCTGGGAATCGGCCGGCTCCAGGATCGGCAGATGGGCGAAGCGGCCCCAGTAGCGCGAATCCTGCTCGTTCTGCGACGAGGACTGGCCGACATCGTCGGCCACCGCCACCACCAGCCCGCCCAGCGCCCCGGTCAGGGTCACGGTCATCAGCGGGTCGGACGCGACATTGAGCCCGACATGCTTCATGGCGCAAAAGGCGCGGGCACCGGCCATGCTGGCCCCGAGCGCGACCTCGAAGGCCACCTTCTCGTTGACCGACCATTGGCTGTGGAGATCAGGGTACTGGGCCAGGGACTCCAGAATCTCGGTCGCCGGAGTGCCGGGATAGCCTGCGGCCACCCGTGTCCCCGCTTCCCAGACCGCACGGGCAATCGCCTCGTCCCCGGAGAGCAGCAGGCGCGCTCCGGCCTTGTCCTTGACCACCATGTTCATGGATTTGTGTCCTCGCTCCCGACTCCGGCTTGGGAGTCGGTTTCCTTTAGCCAAAACCCGGCGCTTTGCCAAGATCGAAGGCACCCTGCCCGAAAAGCGATCAGTCCTTCAAATCTTCCCACAGCTCCCGGACCTTGGCGAAGAAGCCTTCGGACTCGGGGTGGGTGGTCTCCTTGGTCCCGGCCTTTTCGAACTCGCGCAGCAGTTCCTGCTGGCGTTTGGTCAGGTTGACCGGGGTTTCGACGTTGGCCTGGATGAAGAGGTCGCCGCGCGCCGGGCTGCGCAGCACCGACATGCCCCGGCCCTTGAGCCGGAACTGGTGACCGGTCTGGGTGCCGGGCGGCACCGTGACCTTGGCCCGGCCGCCATCGATGGTCGGGACCTCGATGGTGCCGCCGAGCGCGGCGGTGGTCATCGGGATCGGCACCCGGCAATGGATGTTGGCGCCCTCGCGCTGGAAGAAGCGGTGGGGGGCCAGAGCCAGAAAGATATAAAGATCGCCGGGCTGGGCGCCGCGCAGACCGGCCTCGCCCTCGGCGGCCAGCCTGATCCGGGTGCCGTCCTCGACCCCGGCCGGGATGTTGACCTGAAGCGTCTTTTCCCGTCGCACCCGGCCGGCGCCGCCGCAGACCTTGCACGGATCCTTGATCACCCGGCCGGCGCCATGGCAGCTCGGGCAGGTGCGCTCGATGGTGAAGAAACCCTGCTGGGCGCGGATCTTGCCGTGGCCGGAGCAGGTCGGACAGCTCACCGGTGCCTGACCGCCCTCAGCGCCCGAGCCCTTGCAGCCTTCGCAGGCGACCGATGTCGGCACCCGCACCGTGGTCTGTGAGCCCTTGAAGGCATCCTCAAGGGTGATCTCGAGATTGTAGCGCAGGTCCGAGCCGCGGCTGCCGCCGCCGCCGCCGCCGCGCCGGCCGCCCATGAAGTCGCCGAACATCTCGTCGAAGATGTCGGCGAAGCCGCCCTGGCCAAAACTGAAATCGAAACCGCCGGCCCCGGCGGCGCCCGGACGGCCGCCACCGCCGCCCTCGAAGGCGGCATGGCCGAAGCGATCGTATGCGGCGCGCTTCTGCTCGTCGCGCAGCACGTCGTAGGCTTCGTTGATTTCCTTGA
>JBAXPR010000046.1:0-26662 GCA_037132135.1 Rhodospirillaceae bacterium | reverse complement strand
GGCGATCACTCCACAGATTGGTCCGCCACCGAACGCGGGGGGCTGAGCAAATACGAAATATCATCAAGGGCAAGGTCGTCGACATTGCCAAAGGGCCGGCGACCGCCAAGGTGAAGATCGACATCGGCAATGGCGTCGTGATCACCTCCTCGGTTACAACCGAGGCGGCCGAGGATCTGGGTCTCGCCGTTGGCGACGCGGTATCGGTGATCGTCAAATCCAGCGACGTCATTATCGGCAAATAGACGCGGTTATTCTTTGGCAAGCCTGCCGGACCGCCGCGATCAGCGGGTCGCGACCGTGGTCAGCTGGTTCTCGTTCAGCTTGGCGGGGGGCGGCGGCCGGCAGCCCCCGGACGCCACCCGTCCGGTACGGCGTGGCGCCTCGCCGGAAATGGACGGAAGAGGTCCCACCGGCCTTTTCGCGCCGACCGGCCATTGATGAAACGGGCCGAATCTCATGAAGTCCCGCCGCCGGGACCAGACGTCGCCGGATCAGCCCGGTCGAGAACCTGGGCTGAGGCCGCTCCCGGAGACCACCAGGGCGACACCTTTGATCTGGGCGAATACCGGCTGGCCGGGGGCAAGACCAAGGGCGTCCCAGGATTTGCGCGTGACGCGGGAGAGCAGGCGGGTGCCCAGCCCGTCGGCACCGAGAGCGATGGCGGCCATCATCTGCATCCCGTGCTGGGGTTCGACAGCGAGGATGCGGGCGGGCAGAATATTCAGAATGGTACTACCGGTCGCGGGCGCCGAGGCGAGACTGACGTCGGCGGCGGTGATACGGATGCGCCGCGTCGCGCCGATCCGTTCGCTGCCGCCGGGAACCAGCAGCTGCCCGCCCGGCACGGCCAGGGAAGCGAGGCCGTAGGCGGCGTCGAAGCTCTCCACCGTCGCCACCAGGGTGACGCCGGCCTCGGGCAGGCGGGCGATGGGCAGCGCCGGGTCCGCCTGAAGCGCCTCCAGCGATCCCGCTGCGATCACCCGGCCCTTGTCCACCAGCACCAGATGATCGGCGAGGCGCTCGACTTCGGTGATGTCGTGGCTGACATACAGTACCGGCACCGACAGCGCTTCGTGCAGCCGTTCGAGATAGGGCAGAATCTCATTCTTACTGAAGCGGTCGAGAGCTGCCAGCGGCTCGTCCATCAGCAGCAGCCGGGGCTGGGAGAGCAGCGCCCGAGCCACCGCCACCCGCTGGCGCTCGCCGCCGGAGAGATGGTTCGGCGCCCGCTCCAGCAGGGACGCGAGCCCGAGCAACGCCACCACATCGTCGATGCGGATGGTTTCCCGCTCGCCCCGGCTCACCGACCGCCGGTGGCCGTAAAGCAGGTTACCGCGCACCGAGAGGTGGGGAAACAGACTCGCCTCCTGGAAGACATAGCCCACCGGCCGGCGGTGCACCGGCAGGAAGGTTCGGGCGCCATCCTGCCAGACCGTACCGTCGAGGGAGAGATGGCCGTCATCCAGCCGTTGCAGACCGGCGACACAGCGCAGCAGCGTGGTCTTACCGCAGCCTGAGGGACCGAACAGCGCCGTCACCCCCCGTGCCGGCGCCTCGAAGGCGGCGTCGAGGGCGAAGCCGCCGAGCCGGCCGCGAAAGCGCGCCCTTAGGCCGGACACGTTCGCACTCATGTTCCTGCCCGCGCCAGGCGCTTTTCCAGCAGCATCATGGTCAGGATCACCGCAAAGGAGAAGGCCAGCATGCCGCCGGCCAGCACGTGGGCGGTGGCCCACTCGCCGGTCTCGACATAGTCGTAAATCGCCACCGACAGCACCTTGGTCTTGCCCGGAATGGCGCCGCCGATCATCAGCACCACGCCGAACTCTCCCACGGTATGGGCGAAGCCGAGCACGGCGCCGGTGAGGACGCCGCGCTTCGCCAGCGGCAGCGCCACCGTGAAGAAACGGTCGAACGGGCCGGCGCCCAGCGTGGCGGCCACCTCCAGCGGCCGCTCGCCGAAGGCCTCGAAGGCGTTGCGGATCGGCTGAACCACGAACGGCATCGAGTAGAGCACCGAGCCGATCACCAGCCCCTCGAAGGTGAAGGCCAGGGTATGCGCCCCCCACGAAGACGCCAGCCAGCCGCCCGGACCCTGCGGCCCCAACAACAACAGCAGGTAGAAGCCGAGCACGGTCGGCGGCAGCACCAGGGGCAGCGCCACCACCGCGGCTACCGCCTCCTTCCACCGGGCCCGGGAACGGGCCAGCCACCATGCCACCGGCGTGCCGACCAGCAGCAGAATCGCCGTGGTCAACGCCGCCAGTTGCACCGTCAGCAGAATCGGTTGCAACGGCATCCGGTCAGCCGCCCGAGGCGAGGCCGTAGCCGTACCTCTCGATCACCTTGCGCGCCTCCGGCCCCTTGAGGAAGGCGAGGAAGGCGCGGGCGGCGGCGTCGGCTTCGCCCTTTTTCAGCAATACGGCGTCCTGGAGGATCGGATCATAGAGCGCTGCCGGCACCAGCCAGTATTGTGCGCCAGCTTTGGCGATCACCTGCGACAACGCGACAAAGCCCAGTTCGGCGTTGCCGGTGTCGACGAACTGGAACGCCTGGGCAATGCTGGTGCCCTGGACCAGCTTGGACGTCAGGGCGTCGGTGAGGCCGAGCCTGGTCAGCACCTGGACTCCGGCGGCGCCGTAGGGGGCGACCTTGGGGTTGGCGATCGAGAGCTTTTCAAACCTGCCGCCTTTCAGCGTCGCTTCATCGGCCGGAACGCCCGGAGTCTTGCCCCACAGCACCAGTTTGCCGATGGCGTAGGTGTAGCGGGAGCCCGGCACCGCCAGCCCATCGCCCTCCAGCTTCTTCGGCGTTTCGGCGTCGGCGGCGAGCAGGACGGCGAACGGCGCCTCCTGTTTGATCTGGGTGTAGAACTGGCCGGTGGAACCGAAGCTCAGCACCGCGGTGTGCCCGGTTTTCGCCGTGAAGGCGGTGGCGATCTCCTTGGCGGCTTCCGTGAAGTTGGCCGCCACCGCGACGGTGGTTTCGGCGGCGCCCGCCGGGTTGGTGAAAACCAGCAGGGCCAGGGTGGCGGTCAGAGCGGAGCGGAAAAAGACGTTTATCAAGGGATATCTCCTCAGTCTCTCAGTCGACGGCAAGAATGACGTGGGCGGCATCGATCAATGCCACCGCGGGGTCGCCGACCCGCAGTCCGAGATCGTCGGCACTGCGGGTGGTAATGACCGCGGTCAGCGTCTTGCCGCCGCCGATGTCGAGGCTGATCTCGGTGTTAACGGAGGCATCCTCGCGCCGGCTGACGATTCCCGCGATCCGGTTGCGCACCGAGGTGCGGCCATCCTCTGCCGCCGGGGCCAGCATGACGAAAGACGACTTGATCAGCGCCACCGCCCCCCGGCCGGGGATCAGCCCAAGGTCTCGCACGCTCTCACGGGTGATGATCGCGGTCAGCGCCGTGCCTTCGGCGAGGGCAAGGGTAACCTCCGCATTGACCGCGCCCTCGGTCACCGCGGTGACAGTGCAGCGCAGGGCGTTGCGGGCGCTGGTGCGCATCAGGAAGCTCCACAGCAGAGTGTTGGGCGAAAGACCGGTGCCGGAAAGGTCGGGCTCCAGCGCCTTGAAGGCGCGGGCGAGTTCGCCCTCCAACCGGTGAAAGGTCGCGATCACCCGCAGCCCTTCCGGGGTCAGCGTGGCCCCGCCGCCCCGGCGTCCTCCGACCTGGGCCGCGACCAGAGGGCGGCCGAACAGGTTGTTGAGCGCGTCGACGGCGTCCCAGGTTGCCTTGTAGGTCAGCCCCACCGCCCGCGCCGCGCCGGAAAGGCTGCCCGCCCGCGCCACCGCCTCCAGCAAGCGGATGCGCTCTCGCCCGGCGGGCGATGCGTGTTCCGCCTCGAAGGTGACATGCGCCCGAACCGACATTCCCGTATTTCCCTTCGACGCGCTATATGTCTAAGCTATATAGCGTTGACGGTGTCTTGGGAAGACGCTTTCTCGGCCGTTCCAGCATCGGAAGGGCTCAGCTCGTGGGCACCCTGCCGGAGCTGCCGCGGGCTTGCCGAGGCAGAGGAACGCGGGTCACACCGTTGATAAAGGATAGCGATCGTGTACCGTCGCCACCGGTCAGGCCGGCATCATCAGCTTCGCTGAGGCCATACGGCTCAGGGCCAGCCCCGCCGCCGCCGGAACAAGCCGGGAGCGGCGGGTTGGTTTCGTCGGGTCTGGCCGCCTCTCTTGCTGTTACAGCCGGAACTCGGCCGCGATATGCGAAAGGTCGGTCTTGGTGTCGCGGAGCGGGGCCACCCGCGGCGCGTAGGGCTTGCGGTCACTGGCGTAGAGCGGGCCGGTGGTCAGACCGTCGTCGGCGGCAATGCGGCGGGAGGCCTCCTGGAAATCGCCGGTCAAGGCCTCGCCGCTGGCGTGGGTCTGGGTCTTCCACTCCCGCTCTTCGGGCCGGAAGGTGACGCAGGGGCTGAGGGCGTGGATGAACGAGAAGCCCGGATGCTTGATGCCCTGGACGATCAGCTTGGTCAGGCCGTTGAGGTCGCCCGAAAAGCCGCGGGCGATGAAGTTCGCCCCCGACTGCAAGGCGACGCCCAGCGGCCGGAAGGCGCTGATGCCGGTGCCGCCCGGCTGAAGGTCGCTGTCCCAGTCCGGCGCCGTGGTCGGCGAGGGCTGGCCCTTGGTCATGCCGTAGACCTCGTTGTCCATCACGACATAGGTCAGGTCAACGTTGCGCCGGCAGGCGTGGAGGAAGTGATTGCCGCCGATCGAAAAGCCGTCGCCATCGCCGCCGGCGACCAGAACGGTGAGGTCGGGACGGGCCAGCTTGAGGCCGATCGCCAGCGGCAGCGCCCGGCCGTGCAGGCCATGAAAGCCATAGCAGGTGGTGTAAGCCGGGATGCGCGACGAGCAGCCGATGCCTGAGACGACGACGATTTTGGCCGGATCGAGCTGGAGTTCGGCGAACGCCCGGTTGACCGCGGCCTGAATGCCAAAATGACCGCAGCCGGGGCACCAGATCGGGGTGACGTCGGACTTGTAGTTCTTGGCTTCGAGTTTGGGGGTGCATCCATCCATAGGTTCAGCTCCAGCGGGCAAGAACGTCGCAGACTTCCGAGGGACGGATCGCCAGCGGACCGGGATGGCGCAGGCTTTCCGGCGCCACGGGCAAATCATATTGGGCCTTGAGGTAACCCAGGAACTGGCCGGAATGGCTCTGTTCCACCACCAGCAGCTTCTTGACCCCCTTGAGGGCCGCGGCAAGCTGGACCGGGCGGGACGGCGCCAGCAGGCGCATCGCCACCAGCCGGGTCTTGATCCCCGAGGCGCGGGCGCGGGCCAGGGCTTCGCGCACCGGTGCCGTGGTCGATCCCCAGGTGATGATGCCGATCTCGGCCTCGGCCTCACCCTCGATCTCGGCCCAGAGGTCGCCGTAATCGAAGTTTTCCAGCTTGTCGTTGCGCTTGTCGAGCTGGCTGTGGTGATCATTGGCCTGGGATGAAGGCGTGCCGCGCTCGTTGTGCTCGAGGCCGTCGGCGGTGTACTGGCCGCCGGGAGTACCGGGAATCGCCATCGGCGAGATGCCCGAGGCGGTCACGGCGTAGCGCTTGTAGGCGCCGGCCTTGGGCTCGACCGGGCGCAACCGCTCGGTCGGGAACGCCACCTCGACCGGGGCCGGAATCACCGCCTTGGCCTGGGCCATCAGCTGATCGGAGAGCACAAACACCGCGGTCTGGAGCGATTCGGCGAGATGGACCGACCATTGGGTGGCCAGCACGCAGTCATCGACCGAGAGCGGCGCCAGCACGACATGGGGGGCGTCGCCATGCAGGCCGTAGAGCGCGATGTTGAGGTCAGTCTGCTCGGACTTGGTCGGAATGCCGGTCGAGGGGCCGCCGCGCATGACGTTGAAGATCACCAGCGGCACCTCGGCACACACCGCAAGGCCGATCGACTCCAGTTTGAGTGCAAGGCCGGGGCCGGAGGTCGTGGTGAGGGAGGGCACACCGCCATAGGACGCGCCAATAGCCATCTGCACCGCCGCGATCTCGTCCTCGGCCTGGCAAAGCACGCCGCCGACCTCGGAGAAGCGCGGCGCCACCCATTCCAGCAGGTCGGTGGCCGGGGTGATCGGATAGAGCGCCGCGAAGCGGATGCCGCCCTTGAGCGCTCCGTACCCCGCGGCCTGATTGCCGGTGACCATCCAGCGCTCTGACGGCACGGTCCCGGCCGGCGTGGTGTCGACCAGCTTGAGCCTACCGGCGGAGCCATGGGCCGCGGCGAGCTGAACGCCGATGTCGAACCCGGCGCGCACCGCCTGGGTGGTGTCCTCGAGGCTGACGCCCTTGTCGAGCAGGGTTGCCGCGACGACATCGATCATCGCCTGCTCGGGCAGACCGATCAGGGCGGCGACGGTGCCGAGGGAAATGATGTTAGGACGGGCGCCCCGGATGTCCTCGGCCAGTTTGGCGATCGGCGCCGTCAGACTGAGCGCGCCCGAGGCCGCGATCTTTGCCGGGACATCGCCGGCATCCTCGTCGGCCAGCACCACGCTGTCGGGACCGAGAGGGATTTCGGCCACGAAACGTTCGACGTTGCGCCAGTCGAGGGCAATCAGCAGATCGAAACGGTCACCGTGACCGGAGACCGGCCGCCGGGCCAGCCGAACCAGCGCCGCCGCCTCGCCGCCGCGTATCTGCGGGCCGACGGTCCGGGTCATCAACCCATACCAGCCGGCCTTGCCGGCCGCCTCCAGCAGCAGCCCGCCAGCGGTGATCGCACCCGCGCCACCGCTGCCGGTGATGGCGACCGAAACAGTGTCAGCCGCCGATGTGAACTGTGTCATGCCTGGTTCCTCTGATCCTGGTCTTCCGTCACCGCCGTCCGCATCCGGGAGGTCAGCCGGTCCGCCCGCCTTTCGCTTAGCGGATGCGGGCCGCGCTGGCAACCCCGGTTCGTGACGCCGCCACCCCGGGGCGCGCCGCGTGGCATCCCGGTTACTGCGTCCTGGTAAGCGTCTTGGCAACTTTCGTGCCCGATCGTCAAGCGCCCCCAATGGTTGGCATCGCCCGCCGCTGAGAGACGGAGGCGACATTCTGTCGCAAATCCGACATGCCGCGTTTCATCCGCGACAGCGCCGCCGGCCCCAGCAGCGACGCGCCGCTCTCGGGACCGAAGCAGAGCGCGGTCTCGGGGCAAACAGCGCAGTTGGGCGCCCGGCACACCGTCAGACCCTCCCGGGCACAAAGCTGCCGGTAAAAGAACTTCTTCCACTTCATATCCGAGCGGTTGAGCCGGACCAGCTCGGGAAAATGGCGCCGGAACAGGGTATTGAGTTCGGAGCGCCCGGCCAGTCCCAGGTCTTGCCATAAATGGTTGGCGCCCAGGCTGCGCCGGGCCACGATCGCCGCCAGCCATTCCTCCTCCTCGCCCCGACCGGCCCGGCAGGTCAGGAGAAAGTCGCGCAGATCCGGCTCTTCCAGCGCGTCCTCCCCCGGTCCGCCGTCGCGAGGCACCAGAGCCAGCGACTCGGGAAGGTATTTGCCCAGCAGCCGCTCCAGCGCCGGCCGGGTCAGGCCCAACGCCTCGGTCAGCGGCCGCGTCTCGCCAGCGGCAATGGTCACGAGACGCAGAAACAACACCCGATCCGACACGGCCATGCCTTGACTCCGGTTAAGGACAGCCGGGTATCAGCAAAAAACGGGCCAAGCCATCCGCCCCGGTCCCGCCGCAGCCGGCGGGACCGGGAACGGGACGAGGCGGAGGCTGACGACATGACCCCGGGTGCTCAGGCCTTCTTGGTCAGATCCTCGCCGGTGGCCTGATCAACCTGCTTCATCGACAGCTTGACCTTGCCGCGGTCGTCGAAGCCCAGCACCTTGACCTTGACCGGGTCGCCGACCTTGACGACATCGGCAACCTTGCCGACCCGCTGACCGGCCAGCTCGGAGATGTGAACCAGACCGTCGCGGCTGCCGAGGAAGTTCACAAAGGCGCCGAAATCGACCACCTTCACCACCTTGCCGTCGTAGACCACGCCCAGCTCGGGCTCGGCGACGATGCCCTTGATCCAGTTGATCGCCGCCAGCGCCGCCTTGCTGTCGACCGCCGCGACCTTGACCGTGCCGTCATCCTCGATATCGACCTTGGCGCCGGTGGTCTCGCAGATCTCGCGGATCACCTTGCCGCCCGAGCCGATCACGTCGCGGATCTTCTCTTTCGGAATCGTGATCACGGTGATGCGCGGGGCATTCTGATTGACCTCCTCGCGCGCGCCGCCGATCGCCTGGGCCATCTCGCCCAGAATGTGGATGCGGCCCTCCTGGGCCTGCGCCAGCGCGATCTTCATGATCTCCTCGGTGATCGAGGTGATCTTGATGTCCATCTGGAGCGCGGTGACGCCGGCGACCGTGCCCGCGACCTTGAAGTCCATGTCACCGAGGTGATCCTCGTCGCCGAGGATGTCGGTCAGCACCGCGAAGCCGTGATCTTCCTTGATCAGGCCCATGGCGATGCCGGCCACCGGCCGCGGCAGCGGCACGCCGGCATCCATCAGCGCCAGCGAGGTGCCGCAGACAGTGGCCATCGACGAGGAGCCGTTGGACTCGGTGATTTCGGAGACAATGCGGATGGTATAGGGGAAGTTTTCCTTCAGCGGCAGCATCCGCCGCACCGCCCGCCACGCCAGCTTGCCGTGACCGATCTCGCGCCGGCCGGGCGAGCCCATGCGGCCAACCTCACCGACCGAATAGGGAGGGAAGTTGTAGTGGAGCATGAAATGCTCCCGGTACTCGCCTTCGAGGGCGTCGATGATCTGCTCGTCCTGGCTGGTGCCCAGGGTGGCCACCACCAGCGCCTGAGTCTCGCCGCGGGTGAAGAGCGCCGAGCCGTGAGCCCGGGGCAGCACCCCGACTTCGGCGACGATCGGCCGCACGGTCCGGGTGTCGCGGCCATCGACCCGACGGCCGGTGGCCAGCACGGCCCCGCGCAGAATCCGGCTCTCCAGCTCCTTGAAGCACAAGGAGATCACCTCGGGCGCGAACTCCTCGGCCAGGGCCTCCTTGGCCTTGGTCTTCGCGGCGCCGATCTTCTCGTAGCGAACCTGCTTGACCGTCTCGGTGTAGCCGGCACGCACCTCGTCGCCCACCAGCGTCTCCAGCCGGGCCAGCACGGCCTGCTGGTCGTAGCTCGGCGCGGGCACGGCCCAGGGCTCCTTGGCCGCCAGTTCGGCCAGTTCGATGATCGCCTGGATCACCGGCTGGAAGCTGCGATGACCGAACATCACCGCGCCCAGCATGACCTCCTCGGAAAGCTCCCGCGCCTGGGACTCGACCATCAGCACGCCTTCGACGGTGCCGGCGACGACGAGATCGAGTTCGGAATCCTCCAACTGGTCGGAGGTCGGGTTGAGGATGTACTCGCCGTTCCTGAAGCCGACGCGGGCCGCGCCCACCGGGCCAAGAAACGGAATGCCGGAAATGGTCAGCGCCGCCGAGGTGCCGATCATCGCGACGACGTCGGGATCGTTCTCGAGATCATGGCTGAGCACGGTGCAGACGATCTGGGTCTCGTTGCGGAAACCATCGGCGAAGAGAGGCCGGATCGGCCGGTCGATCAGACGGCTGACCAGCGTTTCCTTTTCGGTCGGACGGCCTTCGCGCTTGAAGAAGCCGCCGGGAATCTTGCCGGCCGCAAAGGTCTTTTCCTGATAATTGACCGTGAGCGGGAAAAAATCGATGCCCTGCCGCGCCGTCTTGGCCGCGGTCGCGGTGCACAGCACGACCGTCTCGCCATAGGTGGCCACCACCGAGCCGTCGGCCTGACGGGCGATCTTGCCCGTCTCCAGGGTCAGCTTGCGGCCGCCCCACATGATTTCCTTACGATAAACCTTGAACATTGGTTTGTCTTCCTTCCATCCGACACCCGGTCACCCCGGATTGGGTGCCCACGGGCCGAGGTGCTGTCGGCGTCGTCAACCTCGTGTAAAAACGGCAAAACACCGGCACGGGACTTCCCATGCCGGTTCTCGCTCCGACCCCTGATCCGGGCCCGGCAAAGCTCGATTTTCTGGCGCCTCTCCCCCAACTTCGGACCATCGGGTCCGAAGCTCATCCGGTGCGGACGTAGGGGAAAGAGTGCCCTTTTCCAATGAGTTCAGCGCCGCAGCCCGAGTCGCTGGATCAGCGTGTCATAGCGGGTGCTGGCCTTGCCCTTGAGGTAGTCGAGGAGACGGCGGCGCTGACCGACCATCACCAGGAGGCCCCGGCGGGAATGGAAATCCTTGGGGTGAGTCTTGAGGTGCTCGGTCAGATTGCTGATCCGCTCGGACAGAATCGCGACCTGGACCTCGGGCGAGCCGGTATCACCGGCCTTGACGGCATATTCAGCGATCAGCGCGGTCTTGCGCTCTGCGGTAATCGACATCGGGTTCTCCGTTGCTTAAAGGTTGAGGACGCGCACCGGGCGGACTTCCGCGCCATCGAGCCGGCACAGCGCCACCGGCCGACCTGCGGCGGTGGCCAGCAGCACAACGTCGCGCTCGGAGGACTCATCGATCAGCCGTTCCAGCCGTTCGAAATCCTGCCGACGCAACAATGCCACCGTCTGACCTTGTCTCAACCGGTGCGCCTCATCCGCCGTCAGGGCCAGCGCCGGGATGTCGTCCAGCGCGGTCTCGAGCGGCAGAAGATGGCTGTCGAGGTCGGCACCTTGCCCGAGCGCCGCCAATTCGTCCAGAGAAATCGCCCGTTCGAGGGTGAACTGGCCGACCGAAAGCCGGCGCAGCGCCGCGACGTGGCCGAGGCAGCCGAGGCCGCGGCCGATGTCGCGGGCCAGCGAACGCATATAGGTGCCCTTGCCGCACACCACCTCGAAATCGGCATGGTCGGCGTCGGGCTGGCCGATCAGGGTCAGGCGGTCGACCCGGACCAACCGTGGCTCCAGGTCGAGCACCTCGCCGGCCCGGGCCAGATCATAGGCCCGTTCGCCATCGAGCTTGATCGCGGAGAACTGGGGGGGAATCTGCTCGATCTCGCCGGTAAAGGCGGGCAGCGCCGCCTCGATCGCCACGGTGTCGGGCCGCTGGTCGCGACTCTCGATCACCGTGCCGGCGCGGTCGTCGGTGGTCCGTTCCTCGCCCCAGCGGGCGCGAAAGCGGTAACATTTGGTGCCGTCCATGGCATAGGAAACGGTCTTGGTCGCCTCGCCCAGGGCGATCGGCAGCACACCGGTGGCAATGGGGTCGAGCGTGCCGCCGTGACCGGCCTTTTCGGCCTGAAACAGCCAGCGCACCTTGCCCACCACCTGGGTCGACGTCATGCCCTCGGGCTTGTCCACCACCAGCCAGCCGCTTACCGGCCGGCCGCGCTTCTTACGCGCCATCGTCGGGGTCCTCGCCCAGGTCCACAGGAGCCTTGCCGCCACCGGGGGCAAGGTCACGCACCACTTCGGGCTGTTGCAGCAGAGTCTCGATCCGGGCCGCGGTCTCGAACGAGGTGTCGGCCTCAAAGCTGAGCGCAGGGGCGAAGCGCAGATTCATCTCGCGGGCGACCTGGCCGCGCAAAAAACCGGCGGCATGGCGCAGTGCCTTGACCGCCTCACCCAACTCGCCGCCGCCCAGCGGAGTCACGAACGCGGTGGCATTGCGCAGATCGGGACTGACCCGGACCTCGGTCACGGTGAGATTGAGGCTCTGCAGCGTCGGGTCGCGAAAATCGCCGCGCTGGAACAGGCCGGACAGGATATGGCGCAACTCCTCGCCGACCCGCAACTGACGCTGCGATGGCGGCCGTGCCGAATGTTTCTGTGTCATGGTCTTGCCCGCTAACCTGAGGGTCGGGGGGAGGCCGGGGGAACACGTCCCCCGGCGGTCAGAGCACCCGCGCGACCTCTTCCATCTCGAAGGCTTCGATGACGTCGCCGGCCTGCATGTTGTCGTAGTTCTCGAAGGCCATGCCGCACTCGTAGCCCTCGCGCACCTCTTTGACTTCGTCCTTGAAGCGCTTGAGGGTCTTCAGCGAGCCGGTGTGGATGACAACGTTGTCGCGCAGCAGGCGGACACCGGCGCCACGCTTGACGATGCCTTCGGTGACCCGGCAGCCGGCGACCTTGCCGACCTTGGTGATGTTGAACACTTCGAGGATCGCGGCATTGCCGAGGAAGCGCTCGCGCAAGGTCGGCGACAGCATGCCGACCAGCGCCGCCCGGACATCGTCGATGACATTGTAGATCACCGAGTAGTAGCGAAGCTCGACGCCGTCGCGCCGGGCCATGTCGCGGGCCTGGGGATTGGCGCGGACGTTGAAGCCGATCACCAGCGCCTTGGAGGCGTTGGCCAGGGTGACGTCGGACTCGTTGATCGCGCCGACCCCCGAGGACAGCACCCGGACCTTGACCTCGGTGTTGTCGCCCGCGAGCTTTTCCAGCGCGCCGACAATGGCTTCGATCGAGCCCTGGACGTCGCCCTTGAGCACGATCGGCAGTTCCTTGGCCTCACCCTCCTGAATGCGGGTGAACATCTGCTCCAGCGTGCCGCGCGCCGTCGCCTTGACCTGGGCCTCGCGCTTCTTGCGCTGGCGGAACTCGATGATCTCGCGGGCTCTGGCCTCGCTCTCGAGCACCGCGAACTCGTCGCCGGCCATCGGCGTGCCATTGAGACCGAGCACCTCGACCGGCACCGCCGGCCCCGCCTCGTCGACCTGCTGGCCGCGATCGTTGATCAGGGCGCGCACCCGGCCCCACTCGCTGCCAGCCACGAAAATGTCGCCGACCCGGAGCGTGCCGCGCTGAACCAGCACGGTGGCAACCGAACCCCGGCCGCGCTCCAGCTTGGCCTCGATCACCGCGCCGAGCGCCGGCCGGTTGGGGTTGGCCCGGAGTTCGAGGATCTCGGCCTGCAGCAGGATCGCCTCCTCGAGTCGCTCCAGCCCGCGCTTGGCCTTGGCCGAAACCTCGACCGCGAGGATGTCGCCGCCCAGCTCTTCGACCACCAGCTCATGCTGCAACAGCTCCTGGCGCACCCGTTCGGGACGGGCGTCGGGCAGATCGATCTTGTTGATCGCGACGATGATCGGCACCTTGGCCGCCTTGGCGTGATGAATCGCCTCGACGGTCTGGGGCATGATGCCGTCATTGGCCGCGACCACCAGCACCACGACGTCGGTGACATTGGCGCCGCGGGCGCGCATCTCGGTAAAGGCGGCGTGACCCGGGGTGTCGATGAAGGTGATGCGGCCGCCATGGGACAGCGTCACCTGATAGGCGCCGATGTGCTGAGTGATGCCGCCGGCCTCGCGGGAGGCAACGTCGGTGTGGCGAAGCGCGTCGAGCAGCGAGGTCTTGCCGTGATCGACGTGACCCATGATCGTGACCACCGGCGGCCGGAAGACCAGATCGGTGTCGATATCGGTTTCGCCGCCGAGGCCAACCTCAACGTCGGCGTCGGAGACCCGGCGCAGACGATGGCCGAATTCGGTGATCACCAGCTCGGCGGTGTCGGCATCGATCGACTGGGTGATGGTGGCCATCACGCCCATCCGCATCAGCGCCTTGATGACGTCGGCACCACGCTCGGCCATGCGGTTGGCCAGCTCCTGGACCGTGATCACCTCGGGCAGCACGACCTCGCGGGTAACCTTCTGAATCTCCTGGCGGGCATTCTGGCGCAGCCGCTCGCGCTCACGGGCGCGGCGCACCGCGGCAAGACTGCGAGTCCGCTCGACCTCGTCGGCGTTGAGCGCCTGGTTGACGGTGATCTTGCCACCGCCCCGGCGGCGATCGCCGGCCTTGCGCGGGGCCGCCGCGACCTTGGGCGCCGCCGCCTTGGCCCCGCCGCCGGCCTTGCGCGACCGGCGCTCTTCCTCATCGTCTTCCGCCGCCGTGCGGACGCCGGCAACCAGCGGCTTGACCGGCTCGGCCGCCGGCGTGGCGACCGTGGTTCCGGGCCGGGCCGGGGTGCGGCGGGTGCCGTCTTCGGCCTTCTTGTCCTCGGGCTTGCGCTTGCTGTCTTCGAGTTCGCGCTTCTTGGCCTCTTCCTCCTGGCGCTTGCGCTCCGCTTCCGCCGCCACCGCCTGCTCGTGGGCCTGGATGCGCTTCATCTCCTCGATTTCGCGCTGACGCAGCGACTCGGGATCGGTCGGCAGCTCCGCGCCCTCGGACAGCTCGGCCGGCTCCTCATAAGCGGCGACCGGCGCCTCCGCGGCCTCCTCGTCGCCCTCGTCGATGATCTCGTCGTCATCGATCTCGACCGAGCGCCGCTCCTCTTCCTTATAGGCGCCGAGCAGGGCGCGGGCGCGGGCCTCGCGCTCTTCCTTGGTCAGCTGGCGCACGGTGGCGCCCTTGGGTCCCCGGCCGGGGGCGCCTTTGGCCGGCAGCCCCTCGGCGGCCCGACGGGCGGCGGCGCCGCCATCGGCGACTCCGGGCGCGGCGCCCTTCTCGATGGTGCGCTTGCGCTTGACCTCGACGGTCACCGTCTTGGTTCGACCATGGGAGAAGCTCTGTCGCACCGAACCCGCGTCCACCGTCTTTTTCAGCTCGAGTTTCCCCTTGCTGGTCAGGTGCAGCACTTCTTTCTTGCGATCCTGGTCGTTGCTCTCGGTCATTGGTACCCGACTGGTCCGTCATTGATCGGTTGACCGGCGGGCGAACGCCCGGCCGGAAGTGTCCTGAGCCCCATCAGCCTGCCGGCGTCGACCCTCAGGCGGTCGGCCAGCGCCCCACGCGCGATCAGCGCATGGACCGTGATATCCCGGCCCAGTGCCGCCCCCAGCGCCTTGGACTCGAAAGCCTCCAGCACCGGCAGCTGACCGGCCAATCCCCGCAGCTTGCTCCGTCCGTCGGCGGCGCCATCAGCGGCGGCCAGCAACAGACCCGGCGCGCCGACCCGGCACACCCGGCCGGCCTGAAGCGCCTCGCGAACCTTCTCGAACCCTGCGACCGCCTGCCCGGCCCGCCGGGCAAGGCCGATCAGGTCGAGACAGCGCCGTTCCAGCAGCAGCGTCAAGCGTGAGAGCAGATCCGGCTCGACCCGAACCGCCCGCCGCGCCGCCTTGGCGAACTGATTGCGCGCCATCGCCCGCTCGACCACCGCCCGCTCGGCGGTCAGCCACAGGCCGCGCCCGGGCAGTGTCCCGTCGAGATCCGGCACCACCGCGCCCTCGGGCGAGACGACGAAGCGGATCATCCCAACCTTAGGCTGAACGGTACCGGTTACGATGCAGCGCCGCAGCGGATCGCGGCGGTCGCGCGTCTCCTCTGCCCCGTCATCCGGGTCGGCGTCCTGCCCGATCGGCACCATTCCCCCGTCCATACCCGTCTTTCCGCTCCCGGCCTCACGACGGTTCGCCATCGCCGTCCGCGAACCAATGGGCACGCGCGGCCATGATGATGTCGTTGGCTTCGTCCTTGGATGGGCCATCCTTGCCCAAGAGATCGACCAGCTCGTCGCCAGCCAGATCGGCCAGATCGTCGAGGGTCTTGATACCGTTTTCGCCCAGCTTGACCAGCAGCACCGGCGACAGCTCCGAAACCTCGGCCAGCTCGTCCTCGACTCCCAGCTCGCGTCGCCGCTCGGTGTAGATCTCGTCCTGATTTTCCAGCCAGACCCGGGCGCGCTCCTTCAGTTCCTCGGCGACGTCGGCGTCAAAGCCCTCGATCTCGGCCAGCTCGTCGGTCTCGATGAAGGCGATTTCCTCCAGGGAGGAAAAGCCCTCGGCGACCAGCAGATGGGCGATGACATCGTCGACGTCAAGAGCATCGATGAAGAGCTGGGACCGGGTGCGGAATTCCTCGGTCCGGCGCTCGGATTCCTCGGCCTCGGTCAGGATGTCGATATCCCAGCCGGTCAGCTGCGAGGCGAGGCGGACGTTCTGGCCGCGGCGGCCGATGGCCAGACTGAGCTGATCGTCGGGGACCACGACCTCGATGCGGCGGTTTTCCTCGTCAAGCACGACCTTGGCCACCTCGGCCGGCGCCAGCGCATTGACGACAAAGGTCGCGGCATCGTTCGACCAGGGAATGATGTCGATCTTCTCGCCCTGCAACTCGCCGACCACCGCCTGGACCCGGCTGCCGCGCATGCCGACGCAGGCGCCGACGGGGTCGATCGAGCTGTCGTTGGAAAGCACGGCGATCTTGGCCCGGCTGCCCGGGTCGCGGGCGACCGACTTGATCTCGATGATGCCGTCGTAGATCTCCGGCACTTCCTGCATAAAGAGCTTGGCCATGAAGATCGGATGGCTGCGCGACAGGAAGATCTGCGGGCCGCGCGGCTCCTCGCGCACATCGTAAATCAGCGCCCGCACCCGGTCGCCGTTCTTGAAGTGCTCGCGCGGCAGCAGTTCGTCGCGGCGCAGAATCGCCTCGGCCCGGCCGAGATCGACGGTGACGTTGCCGTATTCGACCCGCTTCACGAGACCATTGACGATCTCGCCCATCCGGTCCTTGTATTCGTTGAACTGGCGCTTGCGCTCGGCGTCCCGCACCCGCTGCACGATCACCTGCTTGGCGGTCTGCGCGGCGATGCGGCCGAAATCGATCGGCGGCAATTCGTCCACCAGGCTGTCGCCGAACTTGGCGTCGGGCTTCATCCGCCGCGCCTGGGCCAGGGTCAGCTCGATGGCTTCGTTTTCGACGGTTTCAACCACCGTCATGTAACGCGCGAGATGGATTTCGCCGCTCTTGCGGTCGATGCGCGCCCGGATGTCGTGCTCATGACCGTACTTGGAGCGTCCCGCCTTCTGGATCGCGAGCTCCATCGCCTCGAGAACCTCGTCCCGGTCGATGCTCTTCTCGCGAGCTACCGCATCGGCGACTTGCAGCAGTTCCATAACTCAGGGTTCCCCGAACTCGTTGACACTAAGGATGGAGGATAAGGTCATGATCAAAGGCGACACCCGGCGAGCGCTCAAAGACCGGCCGCCAGGAGGGCGTCGGACAGGATCAGCTTGGCCCTGAGGATGCCGCCGAACGGCAGCTCGGCGAGCCCGCCGCCGTCGGTTTCCACCCGGACCACATCACCGGCGACCCCCTTCAGCACTCCCTTGAACCGGCGGCGGCCATCGATCAGCGCCTTGGTCTCGATCCGCGCCTCAAAACCGGCGTAGCGTTGGAAATCACTCAGCCGGGTCAGCGGGCGGTCGATGCCGGGCGAACTGACTTCAAGATGATAAGCGCCCGTGATCGGGTCCTCGACGTCAAGCAGAGCGGAAACGGTCCGGCTGATCTCGGCACAATCATCCACGGTCATGGCCGCGCCGTCCACCCGCTCGGCCATGATCTGCAGCACCGGCCGCCGACCACCCGAGAGCTGAACGCGCACAATCTCATAGCCCATGGCCGTGACCGTCGGCGCGATGATCTTCTGGACTCGCTCTGTTCCGTCCATTCCCCAACTAACCCGACCCGCACGGCGTCGCGGGATCGACATGTCCGGTTAATAAAAAAGGTGGGCCGGTGGCCCACCCGCAAAGCAACGTTGCGGCCCGTAACTTACGCGCCGCTCGGTCGTATCGGATACCAGCGTCACTATAGCCGTTTTCCGGTGCGAGGCAAGGGCTTTCCTCCGCTTTCGCCGCGCCGGGGCGCTACCACGCGAAGCGGGCCAGCACCGCGAGCGGACGCGGGCCGCCGGGCGGCAGCAGGCGGGCGAGGGCGGCGGGCGGCGGCGCCTCTCCCCAGGGACCGCCCAGATCGCGGAGCAGGATGCCGCCGGTGACCAGAACCGAGTCGATGCCGGCGGCGGCGGCACCGGCGATATCGGTATGGAGGGTGTCGCCGAGGGCGACGATACGCCGGCGGTCGTCGAGGCCGAGCAGTTCGAAGCAGCGACGGTAGACCGGCGGGTGAGGTTTGCCGTGGTAGCGCACCACGCCGCCGAGATCGGCATAGCGGCGGGCCAGGGCGCCGGCGCATTCGACCACCCGCTCGCCGACCATCACCTCGAGATCGGGATTGGCGCAGACCATCGGCAGACCGCGGCGGGCGCACAGCGCCAGCACCGGGCCGTAATCCTCGGGGGTGTCGTCATAGGTCGAGGGTCCGGTGTTGAGCACGAACTCGGCCCGGGCCGGATCGTCGACCCGCTCGACCCCGCTCAGGGACTCGAACAGCTGGCGATCGTGCTCGGGGCCGAGATGAAGACAGGCGCGGCCGAGGCCGGCGTGCCAGTCACACGCGCGGCTGAGCAGGGCCTCGAACGCCGCCTCGCCCGAAGTCATAAGATGGTGGTAATGGCCGGGGCCGATGCCCATGCCGGCGAGCATCCCCGCCACCGGTTCGACCCGGCGCGGCGCATTGGAGAGCAGGCAAAGCCGCTTGCCGGCGCTGACCAGCCGTTCCAGGCCGTCAAGCGCGCCGGGATAAGGCCGCTCCCCATCGTGGAGCACGCCCCAGAGATCGAGGATGAAGCCGTCGTAGCGGCCGGCGAGGGCCTGAAGGCCGCGGAGAACGGGCGGCAGGCCGGCGGGGGGCTGGTCGGACATCGGGTCAGGCAAGGCGGCGGCTGAGGCGGGGTTCGCCGAAAAGATAGCCCTGGGCCAGCTCCAGGCCCAGATCTTCGAGGTCGTAGAGCTGGCGCTCGGTCTCGATTTTCTCGACGATGACCTCGACCGGCTGATCCTCGAGCCGGCGCCGCAGCTCCATCACCGCGCTCCGGGTTTCGGGCTCGATGAAGAAGGCGCAGTTGAGCTTGAGATAGCGCACGTGATGACGGACCAGGGCGGCAACATCGATCTCGAGCGACCCGACCCGGTCGAGGGAGAAGCCGAAGCCGGCTTCGGCCAGTTCGGCCAGCGTGCGCAACGGCGGCGCCCGGTCGGCGGCAAGGTCGTGCTGGCTGACCTCGAACACCAGCTTGGACCGCAGGGCCTGGGCATCGGCGGCGACAAAGCGGGCGACGAATGCCGGGTCGGCCAGGGTGGCCGCCGAGACGTTGCAGAAAAAACCGATGGCGTGCTGGCGACGGTCGGTTTCGCGGATCAGCTGAGTGGCCCGGCCGAGACAGAGATCGTCGATCGCCGGCAGCAGCCGCTCGCGCTCGGCCACCGCCAGATACTGATCGGGCAGGACCAGCGTGCCGTCGGGCCGGCGGAGGCGCGACAGCACCTCGAAAAAGCGCGGCTTGCGCGCGGGCAGTCCGACGATCGGCTGGAGGAAGGCCTCGACCCGATCCTCGGCCAGCGCCTCGCGGATCAGGGTCGCGACGGCGCCATCGGCTGACGGCGCAGCCGGCTCGGCCGACGGACGGGAACCCTTCGCGGCGGCGGCGGCCGGGTCTTCGGCGGTCCTGGGCGGCTCGGCCCTGGCCTTGGGCGGCCGCAGCTTGAGGATCATCTCGACCAGATCCTCGTAGGCCTGACGCATGCGGATCTGCCGTTCGTGCAGCTTGCGTTCGGCGGCCCGGCGCCGAACCACCTCCTGGACGAGAGCGCCGGCCAGCACCACCACCGCCCCGGCGAGCACGGCCACCACGACATCGGTGTGGGGCCGGTAAAGCACCAGCAGCAGCGCCGTCGCGGTCGCCGCCGCGCAATATCCCGCCGCAAACAGGCTATGACCCCACCGCCGAAGCTGCATCGACACTCCTCCGCGTCCGGAGCCCACTATAACGCCCGGCCCGGGGTGGCTGCAGCCTCTATCTATGCCCCGGCGTCCGGGGACACCGCGGCGTCCAGCACCAGCCCGTCTTCGCCGGTACCGACCGCGACCGTGTGGCCGGGCACGATCGCCCCAGCCAGAATCCGGGTGGCCAGCGGGTTCTGGAGTTCGCGCTGGATCACCCGCTTCAGCGGCCGCGCGCCATAGACCGGGTCGTAACCGGCGTCGCCCAGCCACTCCAGCGCCGCCTCGTCAAGAACGAGGCCGATCTCGCGCTCGGCCAGCATCCGGCGCAGGCGTTCCAGCTGCAGGGTCACGATGCCGGTCATGTGGTCGCGGGTCAGGCGGTGGAAGAGCAGGATTTCATCGAGCCGGTTAAGAAACTCGGGGCGGAACGAGGCCCGCACGACCTCCATCACGGCGTCGCGGACATGATCGCTGTCCTCGCCCTCGGTCTGGGCGGCCAGGATGTCGGAGCCGATGTTCGAGGTCATCACGATCAGGGTATTGCGGAAATCCACCGTGCGGCCCTGGCCGTCGGTGAGGCGGCCGTCGTCGAGCACCTGGAGCAGCACGTTGAAGACATCGGGGTGGGCCTTCTCGATCTCGTCGAACAGCACCACCTGATAGGGCCGGCGCCGCACCGCCTCGGTCAGAGCCCCGCCCTCGTCATAGCCAACATAACCCGGGGGAGCGCCGATCATTCTGGATACGGAATGTTTTTCTATATACTCTGACATGTCGAGCCGGACCATCGCCGTCTCGTCGTCGAACAGGAATTCGGCCAGCGCCTTGGTCAGTTCGGTCTTGCCGACCCCGGTCGGACCCAGGAAGATGAAGGAGCCGATCGGCCGGTGCGGGTCCTGCAGGCCGGCGCGGGCCCGGCGCACGGCGTTGGCCACCGCCGAAATCGCGTCCTCCTGGCCGATCACCCGCCGCCCGAGCCGCTCCTCCATGGCCAGCAGCTTGTCGCGCTCCCCGGCCAGCATCTTGTCCATCGGGATGCCGGTCCAGCGGCTGACCACGGCGGCGATGTCGCTGTCGCGGACCTCCTCATTGAGCATGCGGTTCTCGGCCGCGTGCTCGGCGGCCCTGAGCTTTCGTTCCAGCTCCGGAATAACTCCGTAGGTCAGCTCCCCGGCCCGCGCCCAATCGCCGGTGCGCTGGGCCTGCTCCAGGGCCGAGCGCATCTGCTCCAGCTGTTCCTTGGTCCGCTGGGCCACCGAGAGCTGATCCTTTTCCGCCTGCCAGCGCTCGGTCAGCCCGGCGGATTTGCGCTCGAGGTCCGCAAGTTCGATCTCGAGGCGGCCCAGGCGGTCGCGGGACCCGGCGTCGGACTCCTTCTTCAGCGCCTCGCGCTCGATTTTCAGCTGGATGATCCGGCGGTCGAGTTCATCGATTTCCTCGGGCTTGCTGTCGACCTCCATGCGCAGACGCGACGCCGCCTCGTCGATCAGGTCGATTGCCTTGTCGGGCAGGAAGCGGTCGGTGATGTAGCGGTGGGACAGTGTCGCCGCCGAAACGATGGCGCCATCGGTGATCCGCACCCCGTGGTGCAGCTCGTACTTCTCCTTGAGGCCGCGCAGGATCGAAACCGTGTCGGTGACATTCGGCTCGGGCACCACCACAGGCTGGAAGCGCCGCGCCAGCGCCGCGTCCTTTTCGACGTGCTTACGATACTCGTCAAGGGTTGTTGCGCCAACGCAATGAAGTTCGCCGCGGGCCAGGGCCGGTTTCAGCATGTTGGAGGCGTCCATCGCCCCCTCGGCCTTGCCCGCCCCGACCAGGGTGTGCAGCTCATCGATGAAGACGATGATCTCGCCCGCCGCGGCCTGGATTTCCTGAAGCACCGCCTTGAGGCGCTCCTCGAACTCGCCGCGGTACTTGGCGCCCGCGACCATCGCGCTGAGGTCGAGCGAGAGCAGCTTGCGCTTTTTCAGGCCCTCGGGCACATCGCCATTGATGATGCGCTGGGCCAGCCCCTCGACGATCGCGGTCTTGCCGACGCCGGGTTCGCCGATCAGCACCGGATTGTTCTTGGTCCGCCGCGCCAGCACCTGGATGCAGCGGCGGATCTCCTCGTCGCGGCCGATCACCGGATCGAGCTTGCCCTCCCGGGCCGCCTGGGTGAGGTCGCGGGTGTATTTCCTGAGGGCGTCATATGCCTGCTCGGCCGAGGCGCTGTCGGCGGTTCTGCCCTTGCGCAGCTCATTGATCGCCCGGTTGAGCGCCTGCGGCGTGGCCCCGGCGCCGCCCAGCACCCGCTGCACCGGCGAGCCCTGGGACATGGCCATGGCCAGCAGGATGCGCTCGGCGGTGACGAAGCTGTCGCCGGCCTTCTGGGCCAGCTTTTCCGCGCTTTCGAACAGGCGGGCCAGCTCGGCGCCGAGATAGACCTGCCCGGCTCCGGCGCCCTCGACCTTGGGCAGGCGGTCGAGTTCGGCATCGGCCGCCGACAGCGCCGCCGCCGGATCGCCGCCCGCGTCCTTGATCAGACCGGCGGCCAGACCCTCCTTGTCGTCGAGCAGAACCTTGAGCAGATGGAGCGGCACCAGCTGCTGATGGCCACGGCGCTGGGCCAAGCCCTGCGCCGCCTGCACAAAGCCGCGCGAGCGCTCGGTGTATTTCTCGAAATCCATGATCCGCTCCCCGGTGAGGCCCGGTCGTCCGCGCGGCAGCCCGGCCAGCCCCCAACCCTATCGTTGATCCACGACCCTGTGCGATCCGCCAGGGATGCCGCCCACATATGGCAAGCCCGGCCACCGATGCAAGTCCCGGGACGTCCCGGACCGCCGGCCAGCAAGCCCTACCCTCGGCACCAGGTTCATGGCATATTGCGCCGCACCATGACCCGAGCGCCCCGCCATGCCCGCATACGAGAAATTCATCGCCGGCTTCGTTGATTACCAGAAGCGGGCCACCGCCCAGGACCCCGACCTCTTTGCCCGGCTCGCGGTCGGCCAGACCCCGAAATGCATGGTCATCGCCTGCTGCGACTCGCGCGTCGATCCGGCGATTTTGGCCAACGCCGCTCCGGGCGAACTCTTCATTCTGCGCAACGTCGCCAATCTGGTGCCGCCCTGCGAGCCCGACGGCCATTATCACGGCACCAGCGCGGCCCTGGAATTCGCCGTCAATTCGCTCCGGGTCGAATACATCGTGGTCATGGGCCATGCCGGCTGCGGCGGCGTGCGGGCGCTGATGACCAACGATCCCGAGATCGCCGACATCCACCCCTTCATTCACGGCTGGATGCGCCTCGCCGAGCCGGCGCGCGCCCGCACCCTGGTGGCGATGGCCGGCCAGCCGCTGGACGAGCAGATGGGCTATTGCGAGCGCGCGGTAATCAAGGTGTCGCTCGACAATCTGCTGTCGTTTCCCTGCATCGCCCACGGCGTCAGACTCGGCCGGCTGCGGCTGCGCGGGCTCTATTTCGACATCGCCAGCGGCACCCTGTTCCAATATCAGGAGACCAGCGGCACCTTCGAGCCGCTGGTCTGAGCGATAACTTCGCTTGACATCGATGGGATAATTGTCCTATACGAGGGCTATCAACGCCCGAGCTGCGCCTGGAGCCGGCGCCGGTCGGCGTTGCCATCTTCCTGACACGACCACTCAAGACGAGACGGCCGGATAACCGGGTGCAGCGCTTGCGCCCGGCCCGGCGGTCTCGTCTTTTTTCGCGCGCCTCCGCGGCCCAATTACGACTTTGGTCCTAATTCTGAGAACCGCCGGCGGCCCCCGCGCTTGTCCCCCACCCCCCGATTCCCATCCAGAGCGAAGGGTTATCCGCCATGTCCACTTCGGTGACGCAAGCCTTTATCAAGCAGTTCGAACGTGAGGTTCACGAAGCCTATCAGCGCATGGGCTCGAAGCTGCACAGTACCGTCCGCTCCAAGGGCACCGTGGTCGGCGCCTCGACCGTGTTCCAGAAGGTCGGCAAGGGCACCGCCAGCACCAAGGCCCGGCACGGCGCCGTGCCGGTGATGAACCTCGACCACACCCCGGTCGAGTGCAGCCTCTCGGACTATTACGCCGGCGACTGGGTCGACCAGCTCGACGAACTCAAGACCAACCTCGACGAGCGCACGGTGATCGCCAATGCCGGTGCCTACGCCCTCGGCCGCAAGACCGACGAGCTGATCATCGCCGCCCTCGACCAGAGCACCAACTATGCCCTCGACGGCAGCGACGGCCTGACCAAGGCCAAGGTGCTGCACGCCTTCGAACTGCTCGGCGCCGCCGACGTCCCCGACGACGGCCAGCGCACTGCCGTGGTCGGCTGGAAGCAGTGGAGCCAGCTGCTGGCCATCCCCGAGATGACACAATTAATGGAATGCGCTGTTTTCATTATGGTTTCCATCTTTACGCCATCTTTACGACCCAAAAACACATCTTGGCGAGCAGCGTCCTTGGGAGTATGGTTAATTCATACCTTATGAGGGTGGTGATTCCAATGACGCTTATACCGATTTCTAAGGGATGGAAGATAGCAGGAACCGAATGCCTAATCAGAAAAAGACCTGATTCAAAAAATCTTGAAGTTTGCATCTGGTTCAAGGACTTTAAGAAATATAAAGTGTTTTCTTCAAAGACAACAGATATTTCTATTGCAGAAAACTTTGCTCAACAAAAAATGTGGGAATTAAAATATATGGAAAAGCAGGGAATAGCAATATTCTCTGATAAATTTACTGATATATTAAATGAGTGGCTTTCAACCTATAAGACTGGAATTGAGACTGGTCATAAGACATTGCATATGTATTGTCTATATGAGTCAATTGTTCGGGTTCATATGATGAAGTATTTTAAGAATGTAAGCATTGGCTCAATGAACAAAGCACATATTGATGGATATGTTCAATACCTAATTAATGGGACGGTAAAATCGGAATCAACAATGAAAACACATAAAGCAGTGATTGCACTTGTTTTCAAATATGCCATAGAGAAAGGATATTATAAAAAATCAGCACCAGAATTTAATGCACCATCAGCCAAAACCCAAAAGACGCAAAACAGAGGAGCATTTCGTAGTGATGAAATGGTAGAAATTGTTTCAAATCTTGACAGATTTATTGAGTCATCCCAGAATGAGATTAGACTTTACAATTCAAGAATACTGAAAATTATTATTCACTTTATGAATGGAACAGGGTGCAGAACAAATGATTTACAGCTTGTTAAATGGTCTGATTTCTCAATCAAATACAATGACAAAAAGAAGAACTTGACCCCAATCGGAAATGAGGGGAATGGCGCAATAGCATATCTTGAACAGTTTATGAAAGACACTGGAAAGAACCCATTAACGTGGGCGCAGGCGTCGCTGTATGTTTTTCTCAAAGGCAAGAGTATTGAACGGACAATACCACTTGATGATGAACTTATCCCGTTTATTATTGAATGGCACAAACATTCCAAGCATACCAATCCAACAGACTTGGTGTTTGCTGGATTTAATGGAAAGTTTAATGCAGCATATTCTGCTTGGTTTAAGGATTATCTAACATTTATTAATGTGCCAGACAAGAGTGATGATGGTGATAGGTCGCCTTATTCACTAAGGCACACATTTATCACCACAAAGCTGTTTGATGGTATTGATGCGGTTGTGATTGCCAAACAATGCGGAACATCACTTCAACACATAGATCAAACATACTCACACTTTCTTCCTGAAGATATTAAGGAGAAATTGTTTGGAAATAATGTAAAATAAGCCTGTGCACAATCAGGAAAGTTGAAAACCGAAATAACAATGAGCAAATATATTTTTCCAGTTTTGTCATAATTCATCTAACAATATCAAAGCCTTACACCGTGCCAATTTTAATTAATAAGGCTTCTGGTAGGGTAGTAGCCGGAAATGTATTTTCGCATTAATTAAACACAATTCTGGCATCTTTATGATAAACCATTCCCTTAACGCGCCTTCAAGCGTAATAGTCAAAATGTCCAACCAGGAGAGTTATTCCCAATAGCCCATATAATCTTATAAGATTTGAATACTAACCATTCAATAATCATAAATTGATGGTTATTGGTTATTTCACAATCCAGCATATGTGAAGTGTTTAACAGACGCAAGGCATTCTTTAATTTTATCCCATTTAATTTTTTTCATATGGATATGAAAATGTGGCTCATAAACACCCTTTGTGTCAAATTCACCCCACCATTCTTTAAGGGGAATTCCAAGAAGGACTCCGCAACAGTAATCTTCATCAATAAACTCGCCCAATATACCTCCGATTACAATTGTATGGTCAATGACATTATCGCTATTGCCTTTTGTTAGTTTGTGTATGTATAAACAGCCATCTTTTATTGTCAGACCAATCATTATTTCCTCTTCCCATTCAAAGAGCATATCAGAATATTCACCATCTACACCATCACTTATTGCCTGATTTTCAATATGCTCCGGAATGTCCAATACCGAGCCAAATAGTTGTGGAAAACAGCCATTGCTGCTGAAATTACATTCAAAATCAACATAGGTTTCTTGAATGTGTAGATATTCCGATCTCAGTTTAGGACTCATTTCATTCACCATTTTCAGAGTAAAGAATGGGGATTTTTATGGTAATCCCCTTAACCATTAGATTTAAATGCCCATTACCTGATAATATTGATCAATTGACTTATCAATGTCCCCATAGTATGGAACAGCAGCAATATAACCATTATTATCTAAATCAAGAATAAAGGTTATTTCCCCCTTATCTTTTTTTATTTTTTCCCTTATGTTATGATAAATCAATGATGGAGCAATTGACCCCAGTTTTAAGAGTTCCTGATAGACAGAATTACCATTGATGGCATTATGTTTAAACCTTTCGTCATAATCAAGAAAATCATTAAATGATTTTTCTTCTAAAAAATGTTCCCCAGATGCTGATATATCACTAAAAACATGCTCTAATACTTTTACTAAATCATACTTATAATTTATGATATAATGCTTATCATTAAACAGAGCTGCAAACTTGCGACATTTAACCATTTTAATTTCCTTTCTATACATTATGTTGATAATTATTTTAAATGGTTTATCAACTTTATCCCATTTTTAAAATTGCCTGATACTCTCAACCAACCTTATAAA
>JBAXPR010000045.1:0-26895 GCA_037132135.1 Rhodospirillaceae bacterium | reverse complement strand
TAGTGCCGTTTGCGCATGAAGGTCAGGGCGTCGATCACCCGCGCCTCGGGCGGCAGCGTCTCGGGGGCGTGGGTCATGACCTCATCGAGGCGGGTCTTGCGGGCGCTGCGCCCGGCGCCGACGATGCGGACGATGACGTCGCGCTCGGTGAAAATGCCGAGCAGCCGCCCGGCCGGGCTGCCATCCTCGGTGATCACCACGGCGCTGATGTTGCGCTCGATCATGTGCCTGACCGCCAGACTGACCCGGGTCTGGGGCGCCAGAACCGTGATCTCCTGGCTGTTCACCACGTGGGGAATCAGTTTTCGCTGGGGCATGTTTCCCTCCGGTCGGCGGCTTTGTTTCCGTCCGATCCTTAAAAGGGTGCCCCGGCGCGCTCCAATTTCAAGGAATATTCCCGAGAAAATCCGTCAACTTCCCGACGGCGCCGCCCGGCGGCGTCAGGCGCAAAGAGGTGATCTGGTGGCGCTGGCGGCCCAGAATCTCGAACTTGAAGTCATAAAAAACAAAGGTCTGGCCAATATCGGGAATCCGCCGCGCCTCGTTGAGCACGAGGCCGGCGATCGTCGAGGCCCGTTCGTCGGGCAGCCGCCACTCGAATTCACGGTTCAGATCACGAATCGTCACCCAGCCATCGACGATGTAAGAACCAGCGCTATCCGGAGTCACACCGGCAACCTGGACGTCGTGCTCGTCGGCGATGTCGCCGACGATCTCCTCGAGAATATCCTCGAGGGTGACCACGCCCATCAGGCTGCCATATTCATCCACCACCAGGGCGAAATGCTCCCGCCGCTGCCGGAACGCCTGCAACTGATCAAAAAGGGTGGTGGTGTCGGGCGCGAACCAGGGCTTGTGGGCGATCGCCAGGATATCCATGCGCTCCAGCTGGCCGCCATGGGCGTGAACCTCGCGCAGCAGCGCCTTGGCGTGGAGGACGCCGATAATGTTGTCGGGTTCGCCCTGCCACAACGGCACCCGGGTGAAGGCGCTGTTGAGCACGGCATCGACGATTTCGCTCGGGGGCAGCGCGGCGTCGATCATCACGACGTTGCGGCGATGGGTCATGATTTCGCCGACCTCGACGTTGGTCAGATCGAGGATCGAACGCAGCATCGCCCGCTCCTCCTTGATCTCCTCCTCGGTGTCGACACCCCGGTGCAGTTCGATGGCGCCGCGCAGTTCCTCCTCGTTGGAGACCAGCCCCTCGGTGCGCACCTCGATGCCAAACAGGCCGAGCAGGCGCCGCACGATCCAGCTGACCGAGGTGGTGACGGGAATCAGCACCGTCACCACGGTCATCACCAGCGGCGCCAAAACCAGCGCCGAGCGGTCGGCATAGTTGATGGCATAAGTCTTGGGCATGACCTCGGCGAAGATCAGCACCAGCACGGTCATCAGCACCGTGGCATAGACCACGCCCGTGTCGCCGAAGAGGCCGATGGCCACGCCGGTGGCCAGGGCGGAACTCAGGATGTTGATCACGGTGTTGCCGAGCAGCAGCGCCCCGATCATATGATCCTTGTGCTCACGCAGGCGGTTGACCAGCCGGGCGCCGCGGTTGCCCTCCTGCTCCAGCTGGTGCATGCGCGCCCGCGAGGCGCCGGTCAGCGCCGTCTCGGCTCCGGAGAAGAACGCCCCCAAAACCAACAGAATCACGATCCCGCCGATCGTGATCCACATGACCATGTCCATCGCTTTCAGCCCGCTCCCGGCTCGCCCTGAACCGCGGCGCGAGCATACCCTCCCCGGCCGACGGGAGCAATGGCCGCAAATCAACCCACCCGGCTGCCGGGTCCGCGCGGCCGCCGGCCGGCGAGCCTCAAAGAGGAACGCCGGCCGGCCGGCATCACAGCCGCTACTTGTCCTTCTTGGGCGCGTCCTTGCCCGCGTCCTTGCCCGCATCCTTGGGCGCGTCCTCGACGAAGCCCAGAGCCACAAAGCGGAGGTCGCCCTGCCGGTCCACCAGCAGCAGCAACGACTTCCGGCCGTCGCCACGCGCCTTTTGAACCAGGGCCGCGACATCGGCCGGGCTGGTCACCGTCTGCTGACTGACCTCGAGGATCAGGTCGCCGGGGCGCAGCCCCTTTTCGGCCGCCGGGCTGCCCGACTGCACCTCGGTGACCACGACGCCCTTGGCTTCGGCGTTCAATTCGAACTGCTGGCGCAGATCGGCGGTCAGGGCCGAGAGCTTCAGTCCGAGCTTGTCGAAGGCCTTGGGCGCCGCCGGCGCCTGCTGCTGCTGCTTGCCCTGGTCATCGTTGGCGTTGGCCAGCAGGCCCGACTCCTCGGCCGCCTCCAACTCGCCGACCTTGACCTGGAACGACAGCTGCTTGCCCTTGCGCCAGACCAGCACCGGCACGACCTTGTTGATCGCGGTATCGGCGACGATCCGCGGCAACCGGCGCATTTCGCTGACTTCCTTGCCGTCGAAGGTGCTGACGACGTCGCCGGGCTGGATGCCGGCAACCGCCGCCGGGCCGTTGGGGGTGATCGAGGCGACCAGGGCGCCGTGGGGCTTGGGCAGGCCCAGGCTTTCGCCGATCTCGGGCGTCACGCCCTGGATGCGAACGCCGAGCCAGCCGCGCCGGGTGTGGCCGAACTCCTGAAGCTGGGCCACCACCGAGCGGGCCAGCGCCGAGGGAATGGCGAAGCCGATGCCGACCGAACCGCCGGAGGGCGAGAAGATTGCGGTATTGATGCCGATCACCTCACCCGAGAGGTTGAACATCGGGCCGCCCGAGTTGCCGCGATTGATCGAGGCGTCGGTCTGAAGAAAGTCGTCGTAGGGGCCGGCGTTGATGTCGCGGGCGCGAGCCGACAGAATCCCCGCCGTGACCGTGCCGCCGAGGCCGAAGGGATTGCCGATCGCCAGCACCCAGTCGCCGACCCGCATGTGGTCGCTGTCGCCAAACGGCACCGCGACCAGCCCGTGATCGGCCGCCACCTTCAGCAGCGCGATGTCGGTCTTGGTGTCGCGGCCGACCACCTCGGCCTTGAGATTGGTGTCGTCGTGCAGGATGACCGTGATCTCGTCGGCGTCCTGGATGACGTGGTTGTTGGTGACGACATAGCCCTTCTTGGCGTCGATGATGAAGCCCGAGCCGAGCGAGGTCGCACGCCGGGGCGGCGCGTTGGGCTCCTTGCCCTGCTTGTCGAAGAAGTCCTTGAAGAACTCCTCGAACGGCGAGCCGGGCGGGAACTGAGGCATCTCGGGAGCGTCGTTGGGCTTGGCCCCCGGCTGCTTGCCGGCGGCGCCGTGGCGCTGGGACAGGGTCTGGGTGGTCGAAATGTTGACCACCGCCGGCAGCAGCCGCTCGGCGAGATCGGCAAACCCCGAGGCCGGCGCGCCCGGACGGGGCGCACCCTGAGCCTGAACCGCCGTCGGCGCCTGGAATGCCTCGGCCAACGCCCTGGAGCCACCGGAGCCGAACGCAAGCCCGAACATCAGGAGAGCGGCGAACGCGGAAGCGCTGAAACGAACACGATCTGTCACGGAAACGGTCTCCTAACCTCTGAACCTTCGGAATCTCCGGTCGAACAACCGGCCCTACCTCACGGACGAGCCCCACGGCGGCGCCCCGATAAACCGTCGCCACCGCACCCCAGCCGATCCCAAAGACCACGAGAAAAAGCGATACCAGGAAACGAAACTATAGTGCGCCCGCCGCCCCCCGCACAAGCGGGGAGCGGGGCGCCCTCAAGCTACTGGCCGGCCACCCCGCCGCTGATGCTGCCGAAATAGCGGAAGAAGTCGCCGTTGGGCGAGAGCACCAGAGTGGTGTCCTCGGTCCTGAGCGCGTTACGGTAGGCCTCCAGCGACCGATAGAAGGCGTAGAACTGGGCGTCCTTGGCGGTGGCGTCGGAGATGATCTTCAGCGCCGATTTGTCGCCCTCACCCCTCGCCTTCTGGGCGTCGCGCTGGGCTTCGGCCAGAATCACCGTGCGTTCGCGGTCGGCGCGGGAGCGGATCTGCTGGGACTGCTCCTGACCTTGCGCCCGCGCCTCGGCGGCGTCGCGTTCCCGCTCCGAGCGCATGCGGGCAAAGATCGACTGGCTGGTCTCCTCGGGCAGATCGGCCCGGCGGATGCGGACATCGACGATCTCGACGCCGAAATCCTTGGCTTCGTTGTTGACCTCGCCCTTGATGTCGGACATCACCTTGGTCCGCTCCTGGGAAAGCACGGCCAGCAGGGTGACATTGCCGAGCACCCGGCGCAGCGCCGAGTTGACCACCGAAGCGAGGCGCTGCTCGACGATCATCTCGCTCCCGACCGACTGATAGAACTTCAGAGGGTTGGTGATGCGATAGCGGGCGAAGGCGTCGACATCGAGCCGCTTCTGGTCCGACAGAATCACCTGCTCGACCGGCGGATCGACATCGAGGATGCGGCGGTCAAGCAGCACGACATTCTGAATGAAGGGCAGCTTGGCCTTGAGACCCGGGGTCTGGATCACCCGTACCGGTTCGCCGAACTGGAGCACCAGCGCCTGCTGCATCTCGGTGACGGTGAAGAGAGAGGCCGAGAGCAGCAGCCCGCCGAGAACCACGGCGAGGCCGGCGATGACCAGGGTTCGATTGATGGCGTTCATCCTGGCCCTCACCGGCGTTGCTGTTGCGAGATGGTCGGCGCCGTCGACGACGGCGTCGTATGGGTCAGGCCCGGCAACTGCAGGTAAGGGATTACCCCCTGGGCGCCCGGCGTGGTATCGACGATCACCTTGTTGGTGCCCTTCAGCACCTGTTCCATCGTCTCAAGATACATCCGGCGGCTGACCACCTCTTTGGATTGGGTGTAGGCGTTGTAGATCGCGGTATAGCGCGAGGCATCACCCTGCGCCAGACTGACCACCTGCTCGCGATAGGCCTGGGCCTCCTGACTGAGACGCTCGGCATCGCCGCGGGCACGAGGGATGATATCGTTGCGGTAGGCTTCGGCCTCGTTGCGCAGGCGCTCGCGGTCGGCGCGGGCGCGCTGAACATCGTTGAAGGCATCGACCACCGGGGCCGGCGGATCGGCCTTCTGCAACTGGACCTGGGTGACCTGGATACCGGTCTGGTACTCGTCGAGCATGTGCTGGAGCAACTGGCCGGTGCTGGTCTCGATCTGCTGCCGGGCCTCGGTCAGGGCCGGTTGCAACTCGGTACGTCCGATGACCTCGCGCATCGCGCTTTCGGCGGCCTTCTTCACCGTCGCCTCGGGATCGCGCACCTTGAAAAGATACTTGCCGGCGTCCTTGATCACCCAAAAGACGGTGAAATCGACGTCGATGATGTTCTCGTCGCCGGTCAGCATCAGGCTTTCATCGGGAACGTCGCGATCGGTGGTGGTGCCGCGCCGGACCTCGGTGGTGCCGCCGCCCGAGCGGTAGCCGATCTCGATCCGGCTGACCCGGGTGACCTTGGGCGTGAACACGGTCTCGACCGGGTTGGGCCAATGATACCGCAGGCCCGGGGGTTCGGTGCGCACCCACTCGCCGAAGCGCAGGACCACGCCCTGCTCGTCGGGCAGCACGCGATAGAAGCCCGAAGCCAGCCAGAGCAGCGCCAGCGCCAGCGCGACCAGACCCACGCCCTTGCCGCTGCCGACCCCGCCGGGCAACATCTGGCGGAATTTTTCCTGGCCCTTGCGCAGCAGATCCTCGAGGTCGGGCGCCTGAGGCCCGCCGCCGCCGGGCGGACGCCCCCACGGACTCGGACCACCGCCGCCGCCGCCACTGCCCCCGCCGGGGGGTGGACCCCAGGGGCCGCCACCGCCGCCCCCACCCTGATTGCTCCACGGCATTCGCTCGGTTCCCCTCTTCAGTCGCAAGCTCTGTCTTTAGGTCACAACCCGGCGCGCTTTTCAACCGGTCGCTGGTCCCCTATAGTCGGGCGCGCGCGGCGCGCCGGTCGAAACGGGCACGAACGGCGGCTTTCCCGCCTCCAAGATGGCCCGCCCATGCCGCCACTGCAAGCCGCAAACCCTGCCAGGGGGGCGTTTCGCCCGCCGAGGAGCCCCGCGATGATCCAAAGCCTGTTCGGAGTCTCGGCCCCGGTGTTCTTCGGACTGACCGTGCTGCTGGTCGGCGGTTGCGCCTTCATGGCCGGACAGGCCGCCGCCATCGCCTGGAAGCCGGCCGCGGTCGCCCTCCTCCACGCCGCCCTGCTCGGCGGCGCCGACCGCTTTCTGGTCTATGGCCTGTTCGGCGGTTCGCTCTGGTCGCTGCCGGGCTATCTCAGCCATACCGCGGTGCTGGCGGCAATCGCGCTCTCGGCCTACCGCCTGACCCTGGCCCGGCGCATGGTCGCCCAATACCCCTGGCTCTATCGCCGCACCGGCCCCTTCACCTGGGAAGAGCGGACGGTGACCGGGCATCAGCCGGCCGCGACCCGCGGGGCGGCAAAATCGACCGGGTAGCGCGATCAGGAGCGATCGCCTATAAAGCTCATCATCCTGAACGCTGACAGCCGGAGGACCGTTTACCCATGAACCTGAAACTGGCTCTTGTCGCCGCCGCTGCCCTGACTGTTGTGGGCGCAACCGCGGTTCGTGCCGATGACACCATCAAGATCGCCGTCGCCGGGCCGTTTACCGGCTCAACCGCATCCTTCGGCGAACAGATGCGCCATGGTGCCGAGCGCGCGGTGGCCGACATCAACGCCGCCGGCGGTCTGCTGGGCAGGAAGCTGGAACTGCTGTTCGGCGACGATGCCTGTGACCCCAAGCAGGCGGTGGCCGCGGCCAATCAGCTGGCCAAGAACGGCGCCAAGTTCGTCGCCGGGCACTTTTGCTCCGGTTCCTCGATCCCGGCCTCGGCGGTCTATAACGAGGAAGGCATCCTCCAGATTTCCCCGGGTTCGACCAATCCCAGGTTCACCGAGCAGGGCTTCAAGAACGTGTTCCGGGTTTGTGGCCGCGATGACCAGCAGGGCGCGGTCGCCGGCGCCTACCTCGCCGCGCACTACAAATCGGGCAACGTCGCGATCCTCAACGACAAGTCGGCCTATGGCCGCGGCCTCGCCGACGACACCCGGCGCACCCTTAACGCCGCCGGTGTCGTAGAGGTTCTGTTCGAAGCCTATTCGGCCGGCGAGAAGGACTTCTCGGCCCTGGTCAGCAAGCTCAAGCAGGTCCAGGTCGATGCCGTGTTCATCGGCGGCTACCACACCGAAGCCGGCCTGATCACCCGCCAGATGCGCGACCAGGGCCTGCAGGCCCGGGTGATCGGCGGCGATGCCCTGATGACCAGCGAATACTGGGGCATCACCGGCGCCGCCGGCGAGGGCACGCTGATGACCTTCGGCCCCGATCCCCGCTCCAAACCGCAGGCCAAGGCGGTGGCCGACGCCTTCCGCAAGGGCGGCTACGAACCCGAGGGCTACACCCTCTACACCTACGCCGCGATCCAGGCCTATGTCGACGCCGTGACCCGTGCCGGCAGCACCGACCTCGACAAGGTGGTCAAGCACCTGCATGCGGGCAGCTTCGAAACCGTGATCGGCTCCTTCGGCTTCGACGCCAAGGGCGACGTCACCAGCCCGGCCTATGTCGTCTATCAGTGGCACAACGGCAGCTATGCCGAACTGACCCCCTGAGTCGGACAACGCTTCCCCTGTCCGCGTCGACGGCCCCGGCCCGCCGACACCCGGGCCCGGCGGTTTTCCGCCGGGTCTTTTTTTGCGGTCATTCTTCTTAAAGGAGCGCCGCCAGACGGCCACCCGTCTGAAAAGAAGCTCTTTCTTCCCGGTGCTGGACACGGATTCGGTGCAGAGCGGCCGAGTCGTGGTAAGGCGGCCACAGGCAAAACCGCTATTTTGCCACAGGGGTACCAAGATGTCAAAAACTACCCTAATATTCCTTTGTGAGCGGTCCGCAACGGAGACAGCGCAGCCGGGGCCCCGGGACCGCTCCAAGCCCCGGCGACAGAATTCGGTTAATGGAGTGGACGGATGTCCCGCACACGCGATATCACGGAAGGTCAAATATTCCGCAGGTTGGGGCCGGGAGGCGGCGTCTGGCAGGTGGTGACCGTGCGCCGGGATGGCGTCGGGATGTCGCACGCCCAGATGAAGCGCGCCGATGACCCCAAGACGTTGAAAACACTGGCGATCGCCGCCCTGCAGGACCACACCCAGTTCGAGCGGATGACCGAGGCCTGAGCCGCGCCCCTCAGGCCAAGGGGGCCGCCCCCTCGAGGGCCTGGGGTGCCAGCCCCTCGAGGGCCGCCCGGATGCGCTCGAGGATCGGGGTGCGCATGTCCGGCACCCGAAAAGCCTGCCCGGTCACAGTCTCGTAAAGCCGGATGTAACGGCTGGCGAAATCGATCAGAACCTCGTCGGGAATCTCGGGAATCGGGTCGGTGTAGGGGTTGCCGCGCTCACGCAGCCACAGCCGCAGGAATTCCTTGTCGAGGCTTTCCGGCTCCTGCCCGGCGGCATGGCGGGCGGCATAGCTGTCACCAAACCAGTAGCGCGAACTGTCGGGAGTGTGGATTTCGTCGGCCAGCGTCAGGTGGCCGTCGCGGTCGAGACCGAATTCATATTTGGTGTCCACCAGAATGAGGCCGTTGGCCGCGGCCAGTTCCCGGCCACGGGCAAACAGGCGCAGCGAGACCTCGGCCAGTTCGTGCCATTGCTCGGGGGTAAGATAGCCGCCGGTGATCAGATCGTCGGGACTGACCGAAACATCGTGCGAGCCGTCCTCGGGCTTGGTGCTGGGGGTGAGCATGGTTTCTGGCAGCTTGGCGTTCTTGACCATGCCGTCGGGCAACCGGTTGCCGCAGAACAGCCGCGACCCCGCGGCATAGGCGGTCCAGATGCTGGTGTCGGTGCTGCCGGTCAGATAGTCCCGGACCACCATCTCGACCGGCAGCATCGTCAGGTCCCGTGCCACCAGCACATTGGGATCGGGATATGAGAGCACATGGTTGGGACAGATGTCGGCGGTGCGCTCAAACCAGTAGCGGGCGATCTGGGTCAGCACCTGCCCCTTGAACGGCACCGCCGCCAGCACCCGGTCGAAAGCGCTCTGGCGATCGGTGGCGACCAGGACGCGCCGGCCGTCGGGCAGACTGTAGTTGTCCCTGACCTTACCGCGGTAATGGTTGGGCAACTCGGGAAGGTCGACCTCGGTCAACCGATAGCAAAGGGCCCGGCGCAACAGCTCCGGGCCGATCGCAGACCTTGGCGGGACGGTCATCGGCGGCGGCCGAGCGCCCCGGTCAATGATCAAGCAGCGGCGCAACCACCGCGCCGACGGCGCAGCCGGTGACCAAAGCGCCCGCGATCACGGTGCCGACCAGCCGCGCCGTCGCCGGCAGGGCGGCGGCAGCGCCGGTGGTGAGCGCGGCGACTTCGGCGGGACCGACCACCAGCGCGGCACCGAGCCCGGTGACGCCGCCAATGGCGCAGCCCTTCTGCGGCACCGTCCAGTTGCCGCCCAGGCTGAGCACTTCCGGCCCGGCGACGTCATCGGCCTGACGGGTCGGCGCAACCGGCGCGACCGGCGCTTCCTTGGCCTTCGCGACCATCGGCACCGGAGCGGGAGCAGGAGTGGGAGGAGCCAGCGGGGCCGCGGCCGGAGCCTTGACCACAGGGGCCGGAGCGGGAGCCGCCGCAACCGCCACCGGGGCGGGCGCCGGAGCCGGAGCCGGAGCCGCCGGCTTGGCAGCAACCGGAGCGGCCGGCGCCACGGAACCGCCGCCGGAAACCCAGGCGACGACGTCGTTGACGGTCCGGGTCAGATCAAACTTGGAAAGATCAACCTTGGGCAGGGCCGGTGTCTGTTCCGCGATCTGGCGCGCGACCACGGGGATGTCCTTGCCCGAGCCGCCGGTGATCCAGACGTAGGTCGAGGCGAGAATCTCGCTCGCCGAGTGCTTGGTCAGGTCTGGAGACGGGTCGCCGGGGTGCGTCTCCTGCCAGCCGCGATAAGCGACGCCAGCCGAGCCCAGCCCAAGCAGAGCAACGGAAAGAACAACCATCAAAAACTTGCTCATATTCGTCTCCGATCCCGCGGCGATGTCTCTCTGCCGCAACCCCAGGCGCAACTCCGGCACCGCCTACCTGAGGAAGCGCTGCATTCTGTCCAGCGGCCGGGCCAGCGTCAATCCCTTCGCCGGAAAATCGTGAAATATTTCCTCGGCCGTGACCGAACCCGACCCGCTGAAGCACCCCGGACCCGGGCGAACGGGTAATTGACAAGCGCTGCCGGGAACGCCACCGTTGCTTACCACCGCCACCGCCGCGACCGTTTTGTCCTTGCGGAATCCGTTCGAGGGGGCTTTTTTCATGACCGTCGCTGCCGAGTCTTCGCGGACCGCCGCCACCACGCCGCCGCTTTCCCCCTGCGTTCCCGGGTCGGCCGCCTGTTTCCCGGTGGATTTGGAAGTTGATGTCGGGGCGCTGATCGCCGAGCTGACCGGCGAACTGCACCGCCTCAGTCTGGCCTGCCGCGACGATCCCACCGGCAGCCCGGTGCTTTTGCTCGGCCTCGGCCTCGCGCGCCGGCTGGCCGAGGGCCGAATCGGGCCGTCGGCCCTCGAACAGCTGGTCCAGCGCCTGACCGTCGATGGTTTTGCCGGCCGGGCCGCCCGACTCGGCCGCAGCCTCGGCGAGACGGACCCGGCCGCCAACGCCGCGCGCCTGACCGCGCTCTTCGAAGTCCTCGCCCGCCCCGACGCCGACGCCCCCGCCCTGCCCTTCGAGACATTCCGGGTCCGAATCGAGCGCGAGGTCTTCGGCATCGTCATCACCGCCCATCCGACCTTCAGCCTCTGCGGCGGCCTGATGCGCGATCTGGCCACCCTCGCCACCGGCCGCGATGCCGCCGGCCTGCCCCTGACCGCCGATTCGCTTCAGGCGATCGTCGACCGCGCGACCGTCACCGAGCACAGCCCGGATCCAGAGCTGACCCTGGCCCGGGAGCACGCGCTTTCGCTGGAGGCGATCGGCAACATCGAGCTGGCGCTGCACCGGGTTTACGAGATCGTCTTCGAGGTCGCCCGCCGGCTCTATCCCGAGCGCTGGACCGAGCTGCGGCCCCGGTTGCTGACCATTGCCACCTGGGTCGGCTATGACCTCGACGGCCGTTCCGACATCCGCTGGACCGACATCCTGCACAAGCGCTTCAAAGTTCAGGCGGTCCAGCTCGGCCGCTACCTCGTCACCGTCCGGGGTCTCCGCGACCGGGTCGGCAGTTCGGGGCCGCTGGCCCGGGCGCTCGGCGACACCCTGGAGCTGATGGAAAGCCGGATCGCGCTCTCGGTGGCCCAGATCGGCGACGAGATCGCCGCGTTCGGCATGGTCGGCTCGGACGGCCACTGGCGCGAGGCGATTCGCCGCATCTCCCACCGCATGTTCCAGAACCGTACCCTCCGGCTCTGCGAGGCCGGAACCCTGATCGCGATGGTCGACCGCTCTCTGGCCCGGCTCGGCGAAACCGTCACCGCCGACACTCAGGCCGCCGCCCTGCTCGCCCGCGACCTTGCGGTGCTGCGCACCGAGTTTTCCGTGCACGGCCTCGGCCTCGCCCACACCCATGTCCGGATCAACGCCACCCAGGTTCACAACGCCATCCGCAAGGCGGTGGGCGTCACCGCCGATCCCAACGACCCCCGGGTGCGCCAGTCCTACCTCAACCGGATCAGCGAGCTGCTCGATTCCTGCGAGCCGGTGACGATCAACTTCGGCTCCCTGCTCGGCGAGCGGACCTCGGTCAAGCAGCTGTTCATGGTCGTGGCCCAGATGCTGAAATACAGCGACCACACCGCGCCGGTCCGCTTCCTGATCGCCGAGTGCGAGAGCGCCTTCACGGTGCTGACCGCGCTCTATTTCGCCAAGCTGTTCGGGGTCGAACGCAAGGTCGACATCTCACCGCTGTTCGAAACCGAAAAGGCGCTCAAAGGCGGCAGCCGGGTGATCGACCAGTTGCTGGAGAACCCCCATTACCGCGCCTACATCCAGGTCCGGGGCCGGATTTCGGTCCAGACCGGCTATTCCGATGCCGGCCGCTACCTCGGCCAGACCGCCGCCGCGGCCTCGATCGAACGCCTGCGCCTGCGCCTGATCCGGGTGATGGCCAAGCACCACCTGAAAAACGTCAAGCTGGTGATCTTCGACACCCACGGCGAGTCGATCGGCCGCGGCGCCCACCCGGCCGGGATCAAGGAGCGGCTCGACTACATCGACCCGCCCGAGACCCGGGCCATGATGGCCGCCGCCGGCATCGCCTTCAAGCAGGAGGTCAGCTTCCAGGGCGGCGACGGGTTCCTGCCCTTCCTCAGCGGCGCCGGCGCCTTCGCCGTGGTCACGCGGGTGCTCGAACACGCGCTGGCGCCGCCGCCGCCGCTCGGCACCGACCCCTATTACGAGGAAAACACCTACATCCGGGAGTTCTTCACCACCGTGAAGGAGTTCCAGGTGGATCTGATGCGGGATGCCAATTACGCGACGCTGCTCGGGGCCTTCGGACCCACCCTGCTGTTCCGCTCGGGCAGCCGCGACTCGCGCCGCCAGCACGAGGAGGCCGGCGAGGTCGACAGCGCGCAGGCCAGCCAGATCCGCGCCATCCCCCACAACGCCACCCTGATGCAGCTCGGCCTCCTGGCCAACAGCGTCGGCGGCGTCGGTGCCGCCATCGCCAAGGACCCGGCGCGCTTCCGCAGCCTTTATCGCCGGTCCGAGCGCTTCCGGCTGCTGCTCGGCATCGCCGAGTATGGCGCCGCGGTCAGCGACGCCCGGGTGATGCAGGGCTATATCGCGCTCCACGACCCCGGCTTCTGGATCGCCCGCGCCGGCGCCGGCGGCGACCCCGAGGCCACGGCGCGCCGGCTCGGCCCGGTGCTGCGGCTGGCCGACTATCTCGAAACCGCCGGGCTGCACGAGCGCCAGACCCGGGTTCTGCGCAAGCTGCGCCGCGACCTCACCGTGCTGCGCGATGCCCTCGTCACCCTCCGCGCCGAGGGCGGGGTGCCGGCGGGCTGCGACTCCCTGGTCACCGATCAGAGCCGGGCCGCGCTCAAGCTGCTGCATGCGCTCCGGCTGGCGCTGATCCAGGAGCTGTTCCTGCTGGCGATGAAGGTCCCCGATTTCTCGAGCCGCCACAACGTCACCCAAAAGGCGCTGATCGGCCGCCTGCTCCATCTCGACGTCGTGCCGGTGCTGGCCGCGCTCCAGGAGATTTTCCCGCGCATGGAGCCGCCGCCCAGCGAGGAGGATTTCGGCGAGCCCGCCGACTACCGCTCCGACGACAGTCAAAGCTACCAGTTCGAGAACGACCGCATCTTCGAGCCGATGGCCGGACTCTATACGCTGGTCCGCCGCATCTCGACCGCCGTCGCCCACCGGGTCGGCTTCTTCGGCTAGCGTCATGCGATCATGGCGAGGGAAGCGTCTTGGTGATCACGCGGGCGCGGAAACGGACATGACAGGGAGACCCGGCCGATGGCGCTGATCCGGCGGGCGCGTATCGCCGATGCCCCGGGCATCGGCAAGGTTTATGTCGAGAGCTGGCGGGCGACCTACCCCGGTCTGGTCCCCGACGGCTACCTGCTCGGCATGTCGGAGCAGGCGACCACCGAGCGCTGGCAGGCCCAGCTGGCCGCCCTCGGCGATGCCACCGGCGTCTATGTCGCGCTGGAGCGCCAGCAGGGGCTGGTCGGCTTCGCCAGTTGCGGCACTCAGCGCACCGCGATCGCCGGCTATGGCGGCGAGCTTTACACCCTTTATCTGCTCGACACCGCCCAGGGCCATGGCCTCGGCCGCCGGCTGATGGCGGCGGCGGCGGCCGATCTGGTCGCCCGCGGCATCGAGGGCATGGTGGTCTGGGTGCTGCGCGACAACCCCTCGCGCTGGTTCTATGAGCGCCTGGGCGGGCAGCGGCTGGGCGAACAGACCATCTGCCTCGGCCGCATCCTGCTGCCCGAAATCGCCTATGGCTGGCGCGACCTCGCCGAACTCACGCGCTTGCCCATCAACCCGCCGCTGGGGTAGCTAGGGGGAAGCTTCCCCCTTTTCCAGCTTGCGGGTGTGCGCCCATGGCCGCCGATCGCGTTCTCATTCTCGATTTCGGGTCCCAGGTGACCCAGCTGATTGCCCGGCGGGTGCGGGAAAGCGGCGTCTATTGCGAAATCCATCCCTACTCGGTGGCGGAACAGCGCATCCGCGCCTTGGCGCCGCGGGCGGTGATTCTCTCCGGCAGCCCGGCCTCGGTGACCGACGCCGGCGCGCCGCGCGCTCCCGAGGCGGTGTTCGGGCTCGGAGTGCCGGTGCTCGGCATCTGCTACGGCCAGCAGACGATGTGCGCCCAGCTCGGCGGCAGGGTCGAGGGCAGCGATCACCGCGAATACGGTGCCGCCACCCTGACCATCACCGCCGAGGACTGCCCGTTGTTCGACGGCATCCGCGAAACCGGGGCCAGCCGGCTGGTCTGGATGAGCCACGGCGACCGGGTTACGGCGCTGCCCGAGGGCTTCCGGGTGGTCGGAATCAGCGATGGCGCGCCCTTCGCGGCCATCGCCGATGAGGCCCGGCGCTATTACGGCGTGCAGTTTCATCCCGAGGTCGTCCACACCCCCGACGGCAGCCGCCTGCTGGCAAATTTCATCCATAAGATTGCCGGCTGCACCGGCGACTGGACCATGGCCGCCTTCCGCGACGCCGCGATCGCCAAGATCCGCGCCCAGGTCGGCCACGGCCGGGTGATCTGCGGCCTCTCGGGCGGAGTCGACAGCACGGTGGCCGCAGTGCTGCTCCATGAGGCGATCGGCGACCAGCTGACCTGCATCTTCGTCGACACCGGCCTGATGCGCCTGGACGAGGCCGAGGAGGTGGTCGGCCTCTTTCGCGACCACTACAACATCCCGCTGGTCCATGTCGAAGCCGGGGCGCAGTTTCTGGGCAAGCTGGCCGGGGTCAGCGATCCCGAGACCAAGCGCAAGGTCATCGGGGCCACCTTCATCGACGTCTTCGATGCCGAGGCGCGGCGGGTCGGCGGCGCCGAGTTCCTGGCCCAGGGCACGCTCTACCCCGACGTGATCGAAAGCGTCTCGGTTACCGGCGGCCCCAGCGTCACCATCAAGTCCCATCATAATGTCGGCGGCCTGCCGGCACGGATGAAGCTGAAGCTGGTCGAGCCCCTGCGCGACCTCTTCAAGGACGAGGTGCGCAAGCTCGGGCGCGAACTCGGGCTGCCCGAGAGTTTCGTCGGCCGCCATCCCTTCCCCGGCCCCGGCCTCGCGATCCGCATTCCGGGCGAGATCACCCCTGAAAAGCTCGACATCCTGCGCCGGGCCGACCGGGTCTATCTCGAGGAAATCCGCCGTGCCGGTCTTTACGACAAAATCTGGCAGGCTTTCGCGGTGCTGCTGCCGGTGCGCTCGGTCGGCGTGATGGGCGACGGCCGCTCCTACGACTATGTCCTGGCACTGCGGGCGGTGACCTCCACCGACGGCATGACCGCCGACTTCTACCGCTTCGACCACGACTTCCTGGCCCGCACCGCCACCCGGATCATCAACGAGGTCCGCGGCATCAACCGCGTCACCTACGACATCACCAGCAAGCCGCCGGGAACCATCGAATGGGAATAGCCGGCCGGAGCCACGGATCGACCGGCAAAGCAAGGGCGCCTTCGGGCGCCCTTTTTGCTGCGCCGACGAGCCATCGTAGAACTACATAGATAAGTTGCCGGATTGCCAGATGTTGCAGCGCAATGCAAACTATATTCCCAAATCAAGCTCCGGCACTGTCAAAGCCGTGGCCTGACAGACTGATTGCATCGTTCTCAGGACCGACCATGGATACTTTATCATCACTGTGATCAATTCGTAGGCACCCCAAGCATCGCCGCTTCATCCTCGGAAGCGCTGCCTGATCGCCCGGCGGCTTGGCTTGGGATTTGCTTGCCGTCTTCGAACGCGACCCACGACCCTGGAACCGTCGTCTCATGCTGCTGGCCATCGGAAGTCTCGCCTTGATCGGAGCCGCCCTCGGTACCCTGCTCGGGGTGGCGTCGCGCCGGCTTCGCGTCGAGCCGCTGCCTCTGGACCGGGAGTTGCTGGCTTTGCTGCCCGGCTGTGAATGCGGGCAATGCGGCTTTGTCGGCTGCGCCCAGGCGGCGGTTGCGCTCGCCAACGGCAAGGCGCTGCCGAACCTCTGCCGCCCGGGCGGCCTCAGAGTGGCGAGGGTGCTGACGGAACGGCTGGCCGAGCGGTTGGGCGCCGGAGCGCAAACGGCGGCGGCAGTGACGGCAGGCGGCGACCGGAGCGGGTTCCTGCCGGCCGGAGCGACCGGCGACGACTGGCTTTACGACGGCCAGGACACCGAGACCCCGCTGCTCGCCGCCGCCTGCCCGGGCTGCAGCGGGCGTCAGGTCACCAGAGCGGCGGCGGGCGGCCGTTACCCGAGCCGATCGCAATCCCGCAGCCGTTGCCAGGCGCGCCGGCCGCGGGCGCGGCGGTCCTAGGAGCGGATCCGATACCGAGGAGCATCAGGCCATGAAACTGTTCACGATCAAAGGCGGGGTTCATCCCGAATATCGCAAGGAGAAGACCCGGGACAGCGCCATCGTCAGCCTGCCGATTCCGCGCATTCTCTGCCTGCCCCTGCAGCAGCATGTCGGCGCCGCGGCGGAGGCGGTGGTCAGTTCGGGCCTCAAGGTGAAAAAGGGTCAGGTGCTGGCGGTCGCCCACGGCTCGGTGTCGGCGCCGATTCACGCCCCGACCTCGGGCTATATCGTCGACATCGTCGATCATGTCGCGCCCCATCCCTCGGGCCTGACCCAAAAGACGATCATGCTGCGGAGCGACGGCAAGGACGAGTGGGGTGAGTTGCCGGCGCCGATCGCCGATCCCTTCGCCGCCAGCCCCCGGGAAATCTCGGCCCGGGTCGCCGAGGCCGGCATCGTCGGTCTCGGCGGCGCCGCCTTTCCGTCTTCGGTCAAGCTCAGCCTGCGCGCCGGCCACGCCCTCGAGATGCTTCTGCTCAACGGCGCCGAGTGCGAGCCCTACCTGACCTGCGACGACCGCGTGATGCGCGAGTATGCCGAGGAGGTCATCGATGGCGGGCGGATCATGGCCCATGCCCTCAACACCAAGCGCGTCCTGGTCGCGATCGAGGACAATAAGCCCCAGGCCATCGAGGCCATGAGCCGGGCCGGCGCACCCTTCGGCATCCAGGTGGTCAAGGTCCCGGCCCGCTATCCCATGGGCTCGGCCCACCATCTGGTCAAGACCGTCACCGGCCGCGAACCGCCGGCCCATGGCCGCACGGCGGCGGTCGGCGTGCTGGTGCACAATGTCTGCACCGCCCGCGCGGTTCACCGTGCCGTGCGCTTCGGCCAGCCGCTGATTTCGCGGGTGATCACGGTCAGCGGCGGCGCGCTCGCCCGCGGCCACAACATCGACGTGCTGCTGGGAACGCTGGTCTCCGACCTGATCCCATTCTGCGGCGGCTTCGCCGATGGCGCGATGCCGTTCCGGGTGATCTCGGGGGGACCGATGATGGGCCATGCCCTGCCCGCCCTCGACGTGCCGGTGGTCAAGGGCACCTGCGGTATCCTGGCGCTGACCCAGGCCGAGGTCAACGAGCAGATGCCCGAACCCTGCATCCGCTGCGGCGCCTGCGTCGAAGTCTGCCCCAACGGGCTGATGCCGCTGGAAATGTCGTCCTATATCCGTCACGACCGCCTGGAGGACGCCACCCGCCTCAACGTCCAGGACTGCATGTCCTGCGGCGGCTGCTCCTATGCCTGCCCGTCGCACATCCCGCTGATGCACTATTTCGAGTACGCCAAGGGGCGGCTCAAGGCCCACGACCGCGAGCACAACAAGCGGGAGCGGCTGAAGAAACTCGCCGAGGCCCGCCGGCTGCGGATGGAGAAACAGGCCCGGGCCAAGGCCGAGGCGGCGGCGCGCAAGGCCCGCCCGGCACCAGCCCCGGACAGCCGCTGCAGCCCCGACCAGCCGCTCTGAGGCGCGGGCGACTCCGGCCGGACCGGTTATATCGCTTTGCACACCAAGTTTCGCTTTCCCGTCATGGCCGGGAGGTGTATCTTGCCGGCAACAGGATGTGGCTGGAATCCCATGCCCCGGACCTGACCGAGAGCCCAGCGCCGCCGCGAGTGCTTCATGATTTTGATCGGCCGGCCTTCCGAATCCCTGATCATATGGCACCGCGTCACCGCGTGGGCCAGCCGGGTTGGTCTGGCAAAAAAACTGGCGGTTTTGCTCAGTGTCGCCGCCACCATCGCCGGCTTTGCCACCTACGCCGCGCTCACCGAGTCGTCACCGTTCGGCCAGAGCACGCCGCGCACCGTCACAGCGCTGCTCACTGTCGATCTGACGCTCCTGCTGCTGCTCGGCGCGCTGATCGCCCGGCGCATCGTCCAGATCGGCATCGGCCGGCGTCAGGGGCAGGCCGGCTCGCGACTCCATGTCAAGATGGTTGCCGGCTTCAGCGTGCTGGCGGTCACCCCGGCAATCCTGATGGCGGCGTTCTCGGCGATCTTCTTCTCGTTCGGCATCCAGGAATGGTTCAGCGACCGGGTGCGCACGGCGGTCCACGAGTCGCTGGAGGTGGCCCAGTCCTACCTCCATGAGCACCAGCAGAACATCAAGGCCGACGCCCTGGCCATGGCCACCGACCTCAACCAGGAGGCCGACCGGCTGAGCGCCAACCCGCCGCTGTTTAATCAGGTGGTGTCGACCCAGGCGGCGTTGCGGGCGCTGACCGAGGCGATCGTCTTCGATGGCAGTTCGGGGCAGATTCTTGCCCGCTCGGGCTTCACCTTCACCCTCGAGTTCGAGCCGATCTCGACCGAGGCGATCGAGCAGGCGCGGCGGGGCGAGGTCGCGCTGCTGATCAACGAGGCCGACGACCGGGTGCGGGCGCTGGTCCGGCTCGACCGCTATTCCGAGATCTACCTTTTGGTCGGCAGGGTGGTCGAGGCGCGGGTGCTGGCTCACATGTCCTCGGCCCAGGACGCGGTCAAGCAATACACCGAACTGGAGGGCAGCCGCTCCAATCTCCAGATCACCTTCACCCTGATCTTCGTAGTGGTGGCGCTGCTGTTGCTGCTGGCCGCGGTCTGGATGGGGCTGAATTTCGCCACCCAGTTGATCACGCCGATCTCGGCCCTGATCGGCGCCGCCGAACAGGTGCGGGCGGGCGATCTGTCGGTGCGGGTGAGCGAACCCGCGGCCGAGGATGAACTCGGCACCCTGACCCGCGCCTTCAACCGCATGACCAGCCAGATCGAGACCCAGCGCGGCGCGTTGGTCGAAGCCAACCAGCAGTTGGATCTGCGGCGCCGCTTCACCGAGGCGGTGCTGGCCGGGGTTTCGGCCGGGGTGATCGGGCTCGATCAGTCGGGCGCGGTGATCCTGCTCAATCAGCCGGCGGTCGGACTGCTCGGGGTTTCGGATCCCCAGGCGCTGGTCGGCCACCCGCTTACCGAGGCGGCGCCGGAAATGACCGACCTCACCGACGCCATCGTGCGCCGGCCCGGCCGGCTGGTCGAGGCCCAGGTCCAGTTGCGCCGCCCCGGCAGCCCGACCCGGACTCTGCTGGTGCGCATCGCCGCCGAGATTTCCGACAACGAGGTTCGCGGCTACGTCGTCACCTTCGACGACATCACCGAACTGCTCTCGGCACAGCGCAAGGCAGCCTGGGCCGACGTCGCCCGGCGCATCGCCCACGAGATCAAGAACCCGCTGACCCCGATCCAGCTCTCGGCCGAGCGGCTGAAGCGCAAGTACCTCAAGGAGATCACCAGCGACCCCGAGACCTTCACCACCTGCGTCGAAACCATCGTCCGGCAGGTCGGCGACATCGGCCGGATGGTCGACGAGTTCTCGGCTTTCGCGCGCATGCCCCAGCCGGTGATGAAGCCGGCCAATGTCAACGACATCTGCCGGCAGGCGGTGTTCCTGCAATCCTCCGCCCATTCGGCGGTCAAGTTCGACATGCAGCTGCCGCCGGAAAAGTGGCAGGTGCCCTGCGACAGCCGCCAGATTTCCCAGGCCCTGACCAACCTGCTCCAGAATGCCGTCGACGCCATCGATGGCCGCGTCGCGGTCGATGGCGACCCGCTGCCCAACGGCTATGTCGCCATCCGCCTGACCGGCGACGATCTCCGGATCGGCATCATCGTCGAGGACAACGGCAAGGGCCTGCCCACCGATGTCGAGCCCGACCGCCTGATGGAGCCCTATGTCACGACCAGGGTCAAGGGCACCGGGCTCGGCCTCGCCATCGTCCGCAAGATCATGGAAGATCATGGCGGGGAACTGCTCTTGGAAAGTCGGGCGGAGGGTGGCGCCCGGGTCAGCCTGATCATTCCGCGCACCCAGGATATTCTCCCTCCGGCCACCGCCGCCCAGGCGGAGGCACCCTCACAGAAGCCGAAGCAGACAGCCCATGGCGCATGATATTCTGATCGTCGATGACGAGGCCGATATCCGCATGCTGATTGCGGGTATTCTTAGTGACGAAGGCATGAAGACCCGCGAGGCCGGCAATGCCGATCAGGCGTTGGCCCAGGTCAAGGCCCGACGACCCAATCTGGTCATTCTCGATATCTGGCTCCAGGGCAGCCGGCTCGACGGTCTGGAGCTGCTCTCGGAAATGCGCAAGGATCACCCCGACCTGCCGGTGGTGATGATCAGCGGCCACGGAACCATCGAGACCGCGGTCTCGGCGATCAAGCTTGGCGCCTACGATTTCATCGAAAAGCCGTTCAAATCCGACCGCCTGCTGCTGCTGGTCGAGCGCGCGATCGAGGCGGCCAAGCTGAAGCGGGAAAACGCCGAGCTACGGCTCCGGGCCGGCGGCGAGATCGAACTGGTCGGCAAGGCCTCGGCGCTCAACGCCGTGCGCCAGTCGATCGACAAGGTTTCGCCCACCGGCAGCCGGGTTCTGATCACCGGCCCCGCCGGCAGCGGCAAGGAGGTGGTGGCGCGGTTGATCCATCAGCGGTCGCGCCGCGCCGAAGGGCCGTTCGTGATCCTCAACTGCGCGACCCTCCGCCCCGACCGCCTGGAGTTGGAGCTGTTCGGCAGCGATCAGGCCACCGACGGCGGCCGGCGCAAGACCGGCGTTCTCGAACTGGCCCACAACGGCACCCTCCTGCTCGACGAAGTCGCCGACATGCCGCTGGAGACCCAGGGCAAGATCGTGCGCGTGCTTCAGGAGCACACCTTCTCCCGGCAGGGCGGCGCCGCCCGGGTCGAGGTCGATGTCCGGGTGATCGCCTCGACCAACCGCGACCTTCAGGCCGAAATCGAGGGCAAGCGCTTCCGCCAGGATCTCTATTACCGGCTCAACGTCGTGCCGATCACGGTGCCGTCGCTGGGCGAGCGGCGCGAGGATATCCCGGTGCTGGCCCGCCACTTCATGGTCCGCTCGGCCCAGGCCTCCGGCCTGCCGGTGCGCGAGTTCGGCGAGGATGCGCTGGCCGCCCTCCAGGCCTACCATTGGCCGGGCAACGTCCGCCAGTTGCGCAACTGCATCGACTGGCTGCTGATCATGAGCACCGGCGATGCCAAGGAGCCGATCCGCGCCGATCAGCTGCCGCCAGAAATCGGCTCGATCACGCCGACGGTGCTGAAGTGGGACAAGGGCGGCGAGATCATGGGCCTGCCGCTGCGCGAGGCCCGCGAAGTGTTCGAGCGCGAATATCTGCTGGCCCAGGTCACCCGGTTCGGCGGCAACATCTCGCGCACCGCGGCCTTCGTCGGCATGGAGCGCTCGGCCCTGCATCGCAAGCTGAAATCGCTCGGCGTCCATGGCACCGACGGGCCACGCAAGCCAGGAGCGGAATAACGCGCCGCGCCACCCCGCCGGCTCACGGGAGACGCGCACAAATGAAGCCGACCGTCCGGGGACTGGCCGTCGCCGCCCTCTTGGCGCTACCGTCGGCCGGAGCTGCGTTCGCCCTCCAACCCGGGCAGCCGGGCCAGTTCGACTATTATGTCCTCAGCCTGTCGTGGTCGCCCGAATACTGCGCCGGGACCGGTGACCGCACCCAGGCCCCCCAGTGTACCGCCGGCCGCCCCTTCGCCTTCGTGCTGCACGGGCTCTGGCCGCAGTACGGCGCGGGCGGCTGGCCCCAGTTCTGCCTCCGTCCGGCCCCCGCGGTGCCCGAGCCCATCATTGAAAAGATGCTGCCGATCCAACCCGACCGGGGACTGATCCAGCATGAATGGGCACGGCACGGCACCTGCAGCGGCCTTGACGTCGCGCGCTATTTCGAGGCGTCGGCCGCAGCCTTTGCCGGGGTGGCGATTCCCGACCGCTACCAGGCGCCTGACCACGACCTGACCACCAGCGTCGCGGATCTGGTCGCCGCCTTCACCGCCGCCAATCCCGGCCTCAAGGCCGGCGACCTCTCGGTCCATTGCAAGAACCAGTATCTGGCCGAACTCCGGCTCTGCCTCGGCAGGGACCTGAAACCCGCCCGTTGCGGCGCGGACCTCCGCAACCAGTGCGGCCAAAGCGTGGTCCTGCGTCGGGTCCGGTAGGCAAAGGACCCCGTCAGAACCAGATGAGGGTCATGCAGCCGAACAGCGGCAGCAGCAGCAGCGCCGCCCAGAGCAGATAGCCGAAGAACCCGGGCATCGCGATCCCCCGGTCTTCGACGATCGCCTTCAGCATCAGGTTGGGGCTGTTGCCGACATAGGTCAGCGCGCCCATGAACACCGCTCCCATCGTGATCGCAAGCAGGGTCGGCGCCTCACGGCCCATCAGGGCTGCGGCGTCGCCGCCGGCGGCATGAAAGAAGACCAGCCAGGTCGGCGCGTTGTCGAGCACACTCGAGAGACCGCCGGCGAGCCAGAACAGGCGGGCGGGGTCCAACCCGGCCAGCCAGCCGGCAGCCGCGCCCTCGTGACCGGCCTGAAGGATGGCCAGCATCGGTGCCACGGTGACGAAGATCGCCGCGAACAACACCGCGACCTCGACCAGCGGCCGCCAGCGAAAGCCGCGGGCCTGCCGCGCCGCGCCGCCGGTGAGACACAGCGAGAGGGTGGCAATGGCCACCATCAGGGCTTCGGCGACCAGGGTCTCCAGCGGCACCCTGACCCCGGCGATGGCGACGCCCAGCTCCGGCCGCCACAATCCCTGAAACAGCACGGTCAGGGCAACCGCCCCCATCAGCACCAGATTGTCGCCGCCTTCGAGGCGCGGCCCCCCGGTCGACGGCCCCGCGGCTGCCCCGGGCGGCAACAGCCCGGACGCCACCTCCCGGTTGTACCAGCAACGGTCGATCAGGAAGAAGACGCCGAGCAGCACCAGGGTGGCCAGGAGGATCGGCGGCCCGAGATGGCGCGCGGTCCAAAAGAAATCAATGCCCTCGAGAAAGCCGAGGAACACCGGCGGATTGCCCAGCGGCGTCAGGCCGCCGCCGATGTTGCCGACCAGAACGATCAGGAACACCACAAGGTGGGCCTTTTGCCGCCGGGCCTCGTTGCCGGCAAGCAGCGGCCGGATCAGCAGCATCGAGGCGCAGGTCGAGCCGACCAGCCCGGCCAGCAGCGTCCCCGTCGCCAGCACCGCGACATTGGCCGCCGGCGTGCCGCCGCAGCCGCGCCCCAGCCGGACGCCGCCGGTGACGACGTAGCTGGCTCCGATCAGGATCACGAACGGCAGGTAATCGAGCACCATGATGTGGACCAGACCGGCCGCGATGGCGTCACCGCCGAACCGGAGGGCATAGGGGACGACGAAGGCCAGCGCCCAGACCAGCGACACCGCTCCAAATCGGCGGTGCCACAGTCCGGGCAGCGCCGCCGGCAGCAGCGCGATCGAGAGCAGCAGCCCGGTGAACGGCAGGCCCCACCAAAGCTCGAGCCCTCGGCCGTCGATACCGCCGCCGGCCCCGGACCCGGCGGCCAGAGCGGGACCAGCCGCCGCGGCCGCGAACAGAAGAACCGCCAGAGGCCAGGACCAACGCGCCGTCATCAGGGCAAAACCTCCACCGTCGAACCGCCGCACTATGCCGCCCCGCCCGGCCGGGGCCAACCCCAAAACGGCCGCAAGCCCCCTCGCCACCGCCCGCCCGCCATGATAAACTCCGGACGACAACAGTTTGGCGGCGGATTCCATGAAACTCCTTGATCTTGCGCAGGTGCTCGGCGGCCGGGTGGTCGGCGACGGTTCCCTTGACGTCGTTCGTCCGGTCCATCCGCGCGAAGCCGACAGTGCCGCCGATCTGGCCCTGGCGATGGACAAGAAGCTGGTGCCGCTGCTGGCCGGGACCAAGGCCCGGAGCGCGGTGGTGCCCGAGGGGGTCGAGGTGCCCGAGGGCGCGCTCGACGGCTATGTCGTGGTCGGCCGGCCGCGGATGGCGATGGCCGGGATCACCGAAGCCTTCGCGAAGCCGGTGCATCGCGACCCCGGCATTCATCCGACTGCGGTGATCGCGGAGAGCGCCCGCCTTGGTGCCGGCGTCGCCATCGGCGCGTTCGTCGTGATCGGCCCCGCCGCCACCATCGGCGACCGCAGCGTGGTGCTCTCCCACTGTTCGATCGGAGCCGGGGCGCGGGTCGGCGCCGACTGCCTGTTCCACCCCGGAGTCCGCATCGGCGACCGGGTGCTGGTGGGCGAGCGCGTGATCATCCATCACAACGCCAGCATCGGCGCCGACGGTTTCAGCTACGTCACGCCCGAACCGGGCAGCGTTGAAACCGCGAAGGCGACCGGGCAGGTCGGCGCCACCAACACGGTGCTGCGCCGGATCAATTCTCTCGGCGCCGTGGTGCTGGCCGACGACGTCGAGGTCGGCGCCAACAGCTCGATCGACCGCGGCACCATCGCCGACACCCGGATCGGCCGCAACACCAAGATCGACAGCATGGTTCAGATCGGCCACAACGTTCAGGTCGGCGAGAACTGCCTGATCTGCGGGCTGGTCGGCATCGCCGGCAGCGTCAGGATCGGCGACCGGGTGGTGCTGGCCGGACAGGTCGGCATCGGCGACAACGTCACCATCGGTGCGGACTCGGTGATCGCCGCCAAGTCGGGCGTCGGTACCGACGTGCCGCCGCGCTCGGTGATGTTCGGCATCCCGGCCCAGTCGCGCGACCGCGCCTTCTCCCAGATCAAGAACCTCGCCCGCCTGAAAAACCTGTTCGCCGACGTCGCCGCGATCAAGGCCAAGCTGAAGGGTGAGGGCTGAGCGGGGCCACGCGATGCGCCGGGTCGTCATCACCGGCCAGGGTGTCGCCGGCAGCGCCGGAACCGATAGCGCCGCCGTCTGGCGGGCGCTGATCGAGGGATGTCCGGTGGGCGCTCCGGCCGGCGGCTGCGCCGACGCGGCGCGGGCGGCGGTGGCCCAGTCGGGACTGGCCTTCGCCGACGGCATCGGCGAGCGCAGCGCCATCATTCTCGGCACCCTCGATGCCGCCGCGGTCGGAGCCCTGGCCCGGGAGCACGGTATCACCGGTCCGGCCTTCGCGGTTTCCAGCGCCTGCGCCTCGGCCGGGCACGCCATGGGCCACGCCTTCCAGCTGGTGCGGGCCGGGTTGGCCGAGGCGGCGCTGACCGGCGGCAGCTCCGGCAGTCCCGACACCGGGTCCATCGCGGCCTGGCAGGCCGCCGGGCTGCTGACCGCCGACCTCTGCCGACCCTTCGCCCGCGGTCGTTCGGGCACCCGGCTGGAAGCGGGCGCGGCGCTGTTTCTCTTCGAGAGCCTCGAATCCGCTCACGCCCGTCACGCCGAGATGCTGGCCGAGGTGATCGGCATCGGCATGACCACCAGCGCCCGCGCCGGCACGCCACCCGATGAGGAAGGCGCCGCCCGCGCCATTGTCGCCGCCCTGGCCGACGCCCGCATCGACCCCGGCGAAATCGATTATGTCGCCGCCCACGGCCTCGGCACCCTCGAGGGCGACCGGGCCGAGGTCCGCGCCCTTCATCAGGCCTTCGGCTTTCACGCCCGGCGCCTCGCGGTCTCTTCCGCCAAGCCGGTGTTCGGTCATACTCTGGCCGCATCGGCAGCCTTCGGCCTCGTGGCGGCGGTCGGGGCGCTTCGCCACGGCGTGGTGCCGCCGACCGGCAATCATGACGGTGCCGACCCCGGCTGTGATCTCGACGTCTGCCCCAACACCGCCCGCGAGCGCCCGCTGCGCACGGCGCTGGTCCCCGCCTTCGGCCTCGGCGGCCTGAATGCCGTGCTGGTGGTGCGCCGGCTGTGATCCGGCGCGCCCGGCTCAGCCCTTGGAGGTGAAGTTCAGCATCCCGGGCGCCTTATCGATGATCTCTTCGAGGATCAGCGAGGCGGTGTCGAGGTCGCGCTCCAGGTCGGCGACAATCTTGTCGGCATAGTTGGGCCGGCGCAGTTTTTCATGAGCATCGTGCAGGCTGCGCAACTCGGAAACGAAAATCTCGCGCGCGCCCATCGGCAGGACCGGATTGGCCGACAGCACGAAGAAGAAGCGCATACTGGCCCGCACCAGCACCGAGAGCATCAGCGCATCCAGCCGCTCGAATTCGCTGCGCAGATCATCAACGCGGGAGCCGGCGACGTTGCGCAACCGGCCCTCGATCAGGATCACCAGCGCCTGAAACTCGCCGACCTTGTCGCGAAAGGCGCGATAGGCGCCGAAGCTGTGCTTGCTGGCGTCGGCTTCGGCGGTCTTGGCCAGGGACATGGCTTCCCGGCACTGGCGCTCCAAGGCGCTCAGGAGTTCCTTGACCTCGGCTCGGGTGTAGGTCCGCTTCACCATGGGGGCTTCGACCGTTGGGCTCTGGAAAGCGCTGACCATACCACGGGCGCCGCCGCCGCGACAGGGCCAGCGGGCGGCATCCGGACAATCGCGGGAACAGGATTGTCCCGGACCGCGGCTTCCTTGTATCGTCGGGCCATGATTCGCATCGGCATCGACCTCGGCGGCACCAAGATCGAAGGCATCGCG
>JBAXPR010000044.1:0-27109 GCA_037132135.1 Rhodospirillaceae bacterium | reverse complement strand
GTATTTGGCGATCATGCTGACCTTCCTGGAATTCGAAAAGCCGATCGCGGAACTCGAAAGCAAGATCGAGGAGCTGCGCCACCTGACCCATAACGGCGATATCAACATCGCCGAGGAGGTAAGCAAGCTGCAGGTCAAGGTCGACAAGCTGCTGCGCCAGACCTACGCCAAGCTGCTGCCGTCCCAGAAGGTCCAGGTGGCCCGCCACCCCAACCGCCCGCATTTCAGCGATTACGTCGCCGCACTGATCGAGGACTTCACGCCGCTGGCCGGCGACCGCGGTTTTGCCGAGGATCAGGCGATCATTGGCGGCATCGGCCGCTTCCGCGGCTTTTCCGCGATGATCATCGGCCAGGAAAAGGGCAACGATACCGAGTCCCGGGTCAAACACAATTTTGGCATGGCCAAGCCCGAAGGCTACCGCAAGGCCCAGCGCCTGATGAATCTGGCCGAGCGCTTCAAGCTGCCGGTGATCACCCTGGTCGATACCGCCGGCGCCTGGCCCGGCGTCGGGGCCGAGCAGCGCGGTCAGGCCGAGGCGATCGCGCGCGGCATTGAGGCCTGCCTGCGCATCAAGGTGCCGCTGGTTTCGGTGATTATCGGCGAGGGCGGCTCGGGCGGCGCGATCGCGGTCGCGGCCGGCGACCGGGTGCTGATGCTCGAACACTCGATCTATTCGGTGATTTCGCCCGAGGGCTGCGCCTCGATCCTGTGGCGCAACGGCTCGCTGGCCAGCGAGGCCGCGATCGCGCTGCGCCTGACCGCCCAGGACCTCAAGGAACTGGCCGTGATCGACGAAGTGGTGCCCGAACCGATCGGCGGCGCCCATCGCGACCCCAAGGCGGCGATGACCGCGGTCGGCGATGTCATCGAGGCGGCATTGACCGAGCTGCGCAACGAGCCCGGCCCGGCCCTGCGCAGCCGGCGCCGCGAAAAATTCCTGGCCATGGGGCAGCGGGGCCTGAGCTGACACCGGCGGGACCGCCCGCTTCGAGTCGGTTCATTGCGGGGTGTGTCCAAGGGGGATGGCGATGGCAGCGGACCTGCGCTTCCGGCTCTGGCTCGGGTTTGCCGGCCTCAGCGGCATGGTGGCGGTGGCGGCGGACGCCCTCGCCCGCCACCATTTCGATCCGGTGACCGATGCCCACTCCCGCGAGTTGCTCCAGATCGCCACCAGATACCAGGGCCTGCACGCGCTTGTTCTGCTGACGGTCGCGCTGCTGGCCGAGCGCGCCGGTGCCGGCCGGGCCGGGCGCTGGCTCGCGGTCTCGGGCTGGTGTTTCGTCGCCGGCAGTCTGCTCTTTTGCGGCACGCTCTATGCGCTGGCCTTCGCCTGCCCTTGGGCGCAGCCATCATTGACGCCCTTCGGCGGCGGGGCCTTCATGCTCGGCTGGCTGGCGCTGCTGGCGGCGGCGCTGGCTTGGGGCCGCTGAACGGCCGCCGCGCCCATCGAGTCGCGACGGCTCAGGCCAGCGCCGATACCGCTCCGGCCGCAACCCGGGACGGTGCCGGCGGATAAAGCGAGCCGAGCGCAGACATCACCGCCACCGCCTGGGTACCGTTAAGCGAATAATAGATGCTTTGAGCGTTGCGGCGGGTGCGGACCAGCCGGTCCCGGCGCAGGCGGGCCAAATGCTGAGACAGCGCGGACTGGCTCAACGACACCAGTTCTTCCAGTTGACCCACTGACTTTTCCCCCCTGGCCAGATGGCAAAGGATCATCAACCGCCGCTCATTGCTCATCGCTTTGAGCAGGACGCTGGCCTCCCGGGCATTGACTTGCAGGTCTTCGATTCTCATAGTTCCATCTTCCCGCTGGTCCCAGTCAGGGGCCTGGCCCGATCCCGGGGCTGCATGCTCACGAATTAATCGACTTGCCTATTTTTGTCCAGACCCTGTCCAAATTCGCGTCACATTTTGTCCGCCGCCGTCGCCACCGAGGTCCGATCGCCCCATGCCCCACGCCCACCTCGACGCCAAAGGTTTGCTCTGCCCGTTGCCGGTGCTGCGGGCCCGCAAGGCGCTGCGGGCGCTGAGCGTCGGCGGAATTCTGGTCGTCGAGGCCACCGACGCCGCCGCGCCGGCCGATTTCGCCGCCTTCTGCGCCGCCACCGGCGAACGCCTGCTGTCCTCGGCCGAGGAAAACGGCGTCTATCGCTTCGAGATCGAAAAAACGGCAACCCAGCCGCGCGGAGAAACCTGACCCGCGACCGTGCGATTTCCCATGAAGTTTCCGGCGCGTTCTGGAAAGATGCCGGATCAGCCAACGGAACCGTCAGTAACCGGCCCCGATCAGTATGAACACCGCGCTCTATACCCATCCGGCCTGCCTTGAGCACGACACCGGGCTCGGCCATCCCGAATGTTCGGAACGCCTCAAGGCCGTGCTCTCCGCCCTCGAGACCGAGCAGTTCGCTCTGCTCGATCGCCGGGTTGCACCGCGCGCCGGCATCGAGCAGATCGCCCGGGTTCATGGCCGGAGTTATATCGACCACGTCTTCGCTTCGGTGCCCAGCCATGGCCATGCCGGCCTCGATGCCGACACCATCATTTCCTCGGCCTCGGGCGAGGCGGCCTTGCGTGCCGCCGGCGCGCTGTGCGCCGCCGTCGACGCCGTCATGAGCGGCGACATCCGCAACGCCTTCTGCGCCGTGCGCCCGCCCGGCCACCATGCCGAATACGCCGAAGCCATGGGGTTCTGCCTCTTCAACAACGTCGCGATCGGCGCCGCCCACGCCCGCGCCGTCCACGGGCTCAAGCGGGTCGCGATCATCGATTTCGACGTCCATCACGGCAACGGCACCCAGGCGTTCTGCGAGCACGAAGCCGGGCTGTTTTATGCCTCGACCCACCAGTGGCCGCTGTTTCCCCATACCGGCGGCGCCCGCGAGCGCGGCGATTTCAACAACATCGTCAACGCCCCGCTTCAGGCCATGGCCGGCTCACCCGAGTTCCGCCATGCCCTGACCAAGAGCGTGCTGCCGGCGATGGATGAGTTCGAGCCCGAGTTGATCATCATTTCCGCCGGCTTTGACGGCCATTCCCGCGATCCCCTCGCCGCCCTCCATCTGACCGAGGATGATTTCGCCTGGGCGACGCGCAAACTGGGCGACATCGCGCGCCGCCACTGTCGCAGCCGCATCGTCTCGGCCCTTGAGGGCGGCTACAATTTCACCGCGCTGGCCAGCAGTTGCGCCACCCACGTCCGGGAACTGATGGCCCTCTGAGCCAAGCCCCGACCCTGGAACCGGACCGTCATGACCGCAGCCCCGCCCCTCCCCGCCGACATCGCCGCCCTCAGCTTCGAGGATGCCCTGGCCGAGTTGGAGCGCATCGTCCGTCAGTTGGAAGACGGCCGCGCCAAGCTCGACGACGCCATCGCCGCCTACGAACGCGGCACCGCGCTCAAGCGCCACTGCGAGGCCAAGCTCCGCGAAGCCCAGGCCAAAATCGATCGCATCACCATCGCCGCCGACGGCACTGTCGGCACAGAGCCGGTCCGGGTGGAGTAAAGGTGACAGCCACCGGTGGCGGCTGCCCGGTCACAGCCGGCCAAAGGCTAGTGACGGCTTACCGAGTCGAAGGCGCGGCAAAGACCAAGCCTGACGCAGCCATATACCGGGCACCTTCCTGTGCCGCGATCCTGCGAATTCTGTTAGAATCTTCTATCAATACACCATAGCCCCTGCTGGTAAATTGGTGGACCCAATATTCTATTGGTTTTTCATTGACATGGTGATACCCGCCCTGATCAGGCAGGGCATGAGTTATTACAGCGAACCGGCCGCACATCAGCGATTTCATCAGGTTGTCGATATACTTTTCCTCGATGTGCTCGACAACCTCCTGACAGTGAACAAGATCAACACTGGTATGAACAGAGTCTGTCGTCAAATCACAAAGGACCGTCGGGTAAACAGCATTCCTGACATTTTCTCTCAGTCCATCGACAGCGCAGGTTGCCACACCCTGATTGAAAAACCATCTGGCAGCAAAGCCAAGACCGCTGCCGAGATCAAGCACGGAGCGCACGGCAAATCTGTCTATCAGATAGCGCCAGACCAGGGGGCAGAATGTAAACGGATCGCCCTCAATTATATTTCCACCCAAGTGAATATACTCTTCCTGCTTCGAAACGGCGCTCGTCAATCCAGCGTAAGTCATGACTTCCCCCAGGAGAGCACAAAGTCATCCCTGCCCCTTGCCCGGCCAGGGCCAACCAAAGCCGTCCCGCCGCCTTGACGGTTGCTGCCCGTTACCGGTTGGCCTATCACTTCAAGACAAGTGGTATTCGATCAATACGCTGACACGCCAGTCCTGTCCAGTCAACCCTTGTCAGATCACGAAATGGAAGGCTCAACTGATTGGGGCGCGGCGGGTGTTTTCAGCGGCAGTTCGGCGGGGATGCCGCCCGACGGCAAAACGCTGCGGGGCAGCTTCGAGCATCTCGCCAACTGGAAAGTGGTCCAGGGCTGTCCGCCTGGGCCTCCGAGGCCGTCATCGTGCCGGATCACGCGCCGATCGACGAGACGCCGAACGAAATCCCCGCTGCCCGGAAGATGATTCGCGACCGCGGAGCCATCGGTGTCGTCCTCGCCGCCGATGCCATGCACGGTCGAAAAGACCTTTGAGGCCGCCCGGGATACCGGCAACACCTCACTCCCACCGACACCGCAGAGGCGCGCGTCCTGAGTAAAACTGAACCGCCCTGGGCATTGCCTCTAATGACAACATGAAAAAAGGATCGGTATTTAATCAAGAACTTTCGGTGAAGTGGTAGGGAGTCTGAAGCATTGTTTCAACAATAATGATATAGATTATGAGTATCTTGATAAATATTTTAAGAAAAGTTCTTGGGTAACATTAGCGCGAATTCGACACCCGTGCGGTTATTTTGTAATGCCGCATCCGAGCTGCGACACCCTGACGCAGATGTCTGAAATTTTATTATTTTGTGCTCATTCGACCGATATGCAAGCCTGTCCCAGACAAACGCTTTAATGGGTGGGGGCTACTTCGATGACGATCGACAGCGCGACGGCGACGGCAGTCATTGCGGCATTGACTCCCGCGCAGATTCAGGCCCTGTCGAAGACCGAGCTGGGCGGTCTGACCCCGGTACAGATGCATGCGTTGTCGGCAACACAGATCGGGGCGCTGGCGACGGCGCAGGTGGCGGCGCTGGCCACCGATGCCCTGAGATCGTTGACCGCCGATCAGATTTCGAGCCTTGCCGTGGCCGGGCTGACCGCCGATCAGGCGTCGAACCTGAGCACTGCCGAGATTGCCGCCCTGTCGGGACCGCAAGTCAAAGCCTTGACGCCGTCCGCCCTCGCCGCCCTGACCACGGTTCAGGTTCGGGCTTTGACCATCGACCAGCTTGGCGCGTTGACCAGCACCCAGATCACGGTCCTGACCGCGGATCAGATCGCAGCGCTCAGGAATGAGCAGTTGGCTGGCCTTGGCAGCAGCCAGATCACGGCGCTAACCCTGGTCGAAATCGGCGCCCTGACCTCGCGGCAGCTCGGCGCCCTGACAACCAGCGCGATTACGGCGCTGTCGACCCTGCAACTGGGCGTCCTGAGCGTCGATCAGCTTCCCGGGTTGACTCCGGACCAGATCAGCGCCCTTAGCGCGACCCAGCTCCGGAGTCTGCCCACCGACCAGGTGCAGGCCCTTTCGGTCCGGCAGGTCGCCGGCCTCACCACCAGCCAGATCACGGCGCTGACCGTGTCCCAGATCGGCGCGCTGACCACCGGCCAGCTGGCCCGGCTCAGCACCGCCCAGGCCGATGCCCTGACCGCGACCCAGGCGGCGGCGCTCGGCAGCGATCAGATCGCGGCGCTGCCGGCGACGGATCTGCGCCTGATCGATTTCAGCCGATGGGGCTCGGACCAGATCGCGGCGATCACCCAGACCCAACTGAAGGGGCTGACCGCGGCCGACCTCGGGCTGCTGAGCGCGGCCCAATGCGCCAGCCTAACCACGGATCAGATCGCGCGGCTGAGCCAGGCCCAGATCAGGGGCCTGACCCAGAGCGCGGTCGCGGCGCTCGGCACCGACCAGATCGCCGCCCTGGCCTCGACCCAGCTCGGTGCCCTGACTCCCCAGCAGATGAGCGCGCTCGGCCTCGACGCCATCACGGTGCTGAACGCGACCCAGACCCGCGGCCTGACCAGCGCCGAACTCGGCGCGCTGTCGGCAACTCAGCTCAACACCCTCTCCTCGGAGGTCATCGCCGGCCTGACCACCAGCCAGATCCGCGGCCTCAGCATCGGCCAGATCGGCGCTCTCGGCACCGATCAGTTGCAGGCGATCGCGCCGACCGCGGTCCGGGGGCTAACCACCGCGTTGATCACCGGCCTGACCGCGGCCCAACTCGGCGCCCTGACCACCAGCCAGATGCTCAGTCTGGCCCCGGCCCAGCTCGGCGCGCTCTCCGCCACCCAGCTCAGAGGCCTCAGTTCCGACGAGCTTGCGGTGCTCAGCGTCACCCAGATCGGCGGCCTCAGCACCTCCCTGATCGGGGCGCTGACGACCGATCAGCTGACGGCACTGACCACCACCCTGGTGCACGGTCTGACCCCGGGCCAACTCGGCGCGCTGACCGCGACCCAGATCGCCGCGGCCTCGACCGATCAGGTCCGGGCGCTGACCGCAACCCAGGTCAGGGGCCTGACCCTGACCGTGATCCGGGCGCTGACCACCGATCAGATCGCCTGCCTGAGCACGACCCAGCTCCAGGCCCTCACAACCGCTCAGGCTCCGGGCCTGTCCGCGGCCAGCCTCGGCGCCCTCTCGACCGATCAGATCGCCGGCCTCACTGCCGCCACCCTCGGGGTGCTGAGCGCACCCCAGTTGAACGGCCTCGGCGCGACCGCGATCTCGGCGCTGTCGATCACCCAAATCAAAGGGCTGGGCGCAGCCCAGCTGGCTTCGTTGTCGACCGATCAGACCGGCGGCCTGACCGCGACCCAGCTCGGCACCCTGACCGCGAAGCAGCTCCCGGGCCTGACCGCGGCTGCGATCGGCGCCCTCGGCACCGGCCAGAGCCGCGGCCTGACCGCGACCGGCATCGGCGCCCTGAGCGCCGCCCAGTTTGCCGCCCTCAGCACCGACTGCCTGGGCGCGCTGACGGTCGGCCAACTGAGGGGATTGTCTTCGGCCGACCTCGGCGCGCTCTCGACCGATCAGGTCGCCGCCCTCACCCTGACCCAGCTCGGGGCGCTCGCGGTCAGCCAACTGGCCGGCCTGACCGCGACCGAGGTCGGCGCCTTCAGCACCGACCAGATTGGTGGCCTGACCGCAACCCAGCTGAAAGGTCTGTCGGCGACCCTGATCCGGGCTTTGGGCAGCGATGGCATCGCAGTGCTGACCGCCAGCCAGATCGGCGGCCTGACCGCGGCCGAGATCGGGGTTCTGACCACCGATCAGATCGTCGCCCTCAGCTCCGACCAGATCAACGCCCTCTCCGCGACCCAGCTCAAGGGCCTGACCGCGATCCAGTTCGGCGCGCTGACCACGGTTCAGATCGGTGGCTTGCAGGCCGGCGATCTTAGCGGCCTGACCACGGCCCAGGTGCGCAGCCTCGCCACCGATTTCATCGCCGCGCTGACCGCAACCCAGATCGGCGGTCTCGCCGCAATCCAGCTCGCGGCACTGAGCACCGATCAGGTCTCGAGCCTGACCACAGCCACCATCGGCGGTCTCTCGACCACCCAGCTCCGGGGCTTCTCGTCGAGCCAGATCCGGGCCCTGCCCGGCAGCGACCTCGGGGCGCTGACCCTGACCCAGGTCAAAGGCCTCGCCCAGGCCCAGATCGCGGCGCTGACCACCGATCAGATGGCCGGCCTCAGCCCGGATCAGATCGGCGCCCTCTCGGGCCTCCAGATCGCCGGTCTGACCGTGACCGATCTCGGCGTGCTCTCCCTCGATCAGCTCGGCGCCCTCAGCTCGGTCCAGCTGGCAGCGCTCTCGGCGACCCAGGTCCGCAGCCTTGCGCCCGAGGCCATTCACAGCCTGTCGACGACCCAGCTTCGCGGCCTGACCGTGGCCGACATCGGCGCGCTCTCGACCGACCAGCTGGCAACCCTCAGTTCCGATCAGTTGGGCGCGCTCTCGACGAGCCAGATCCGCGGCCTGACGGTCACCCAGTACGGCGCGCTCAAGCCGGAGCAGATCAGCGGCCTCGGCCCGGCCGCGATCGGCACCCTCCTGACCTCGTTCATCCGCAGCCTCGCCACCGACTTCATCGCCGCACTCTCGACCGATCAGGCCCGCGGCCTGACCGCCGCCCAGATCGGCGCCCTGACCCCGGCCCAGGTTGCCAGCCTCAGCGCCAGCGTGGTCGGCGCGCTGTCAACGACCCAACTCGGCGGCCTGACCCCGACCCTGCTCAAATCTCTCAGCAGCGACGAGATCGCGTTCCTGACCACCACCCAGATCCGGGGGCTCAGCGCCGCCCAGCTGGGCGGCCTGACCACCGATCAGGTGACCAGACTGACCGCGGATCAAATCGCGGTGCTGACGCCGACCCAGCTGACCGGACTGACCCCGACCGAGGTCGGAGTCTTGTCGGTCGAACAGTTCGGCGCGCTGTCGGCGTCCGGGCTCGCGGCCTTCTCTCCGGCCCAGGTGCGCGTCCTCGGCCCCGATGCCCTCCATACCCTGACCACAACCCAGGTCGGCGCCCTGACCTCGGTGCAGCTCGGGGCCCTCTCGACCGATCAGGTGATCAGCCTGACCACCGCCACCATCGCCGCCCTTTCCAGGACCCAGCTTCAGGGCCTGTCCGCCCTCGATATCGGCGCGCTCTCGGTCGACCAGACCGGCGCCCTGACCGGGACCGAACTCCGGGCGCTGTCCTTGAACCAGCTGCGCAGTCTGACCACCAGCGCGGTGGCCGCGCTGGCGGACGCTCAGGTCTTGGCACTCAGCGCGACCCAGATCGGAGCGCTGACCCGGCCGCAGCTGGATGCCCTCTCTGCGCCGCAGTTCTCGGTTCTGACCACCGCCCAGCTCCTGGGTCTGACCACCAGTCAGATCACTAGCCTGACCAGCACTCAGACCTCGGGCCTGAGCGCGGCCCAGATCGGCGCCCTGACGACGACCCAGATTGCCGCCGGCACCTCGACCCAGCTGGCGGCCTTCACCGTTGACCAGCTTTCCGGCCTGTCCGCGGCCCAGATCGGCGCCCTTGCCAATGACATCCGCGCATTGTCAACGCCGCAGCTGATGGCCCTCAGCCTGACCCAGATCGGCGGCCTCAGCGCCGTGCAGCTCGCCGCCCTGACCACCAATCAGGTGGCCGGCCTGACCGCGGACCAGCTCGCCGTCCTGACCACGACCCAGCTCGGCGGCCTGAGCCCGGCCGACCTTGGCGTCCTTGACCCCAGTCAGTTCGCCGGCCTGACGCCGGCGCAACTCGCGGCGTTGACCGCCTTGCAGCTCGGCGGCCTCAGCCTGGACGAGATCGGCAGCCTGACCACCCGCCAGCTGGGAAGCCTGAGTTCGACGCAAATCGGCTCGCTGGTCCCTGGCCAGGTGCTGGGATTCAGCCCCGATCAGCTCGCCGCCCTGACCACGACCCAACTCCGGGGCTTCAAAGGCGAGATACTCTCCGGCTTGACCCTGGCTCAGGTCTCCGGCCTGACCCCGGCCCAGATTGCCAGCCTGAGCACGGCTCAGTTCGCCGGCTTCACGGCCTACGAGATCGCCATTCTGAGCACCAGCCAGATCGGCGCCCTCAGTTCGACCCAGATTGGTGCGCTCAGCCCGGTCCAGTGCCACGCCCTGCTGCCGGCGCAACTCGGCGTTCTGACCACAGCCCAACTGCTTGGTCTGACCGCGACGGAACTCGGGGGGCTCTCCCTCGATCAGATTGCCGGCCTGACCGCAAGCCAGATCGGCGCTCTGACAGGGCTCCAGGTCCAGGCCCTGACCACGGGCCAGCTCCAGAGTCTCAATCCCGATCAGCTCTCCGGCTTGACCGCAAGCCAGATCGGCGCCCTAGCCCTCAACATCCGGACCTTCGAACCGGCGCAGCTGGCAACGCTGACCACGACCCAGATCGCCGGCCTGACCTCGTCCCAGCTTGCCGCCTTGTCTACGACCCAGCTTGCCGGCCTGACCCCGGCCGACATCGGCGCCCTGACCGTGACCCAGATTCTGGGCCTGACCCCCCTCGACCTCAACAGCCTGTCCCCCGAACAGATCGCCGCTGTGACCTCGACCCAGATCGGCGCGCTCACCACCCTGCAAATCAGTGGCCTCACCGCCGACACCGTCAATGAGCTGACGACAACCCAGCTTCAGGGCCTGACCTCGACCCAGGCGTTGGCGATGGGCCACAGTCAGTTCGCCGGCCTGACTTCGGACCAGATCCGGGCCTGGACCACGGCCCAGATCGCCGGCCTCACGCCCGATGATCTCGCGACCCTGACCACCGGCCAGCTCGCCGGTCTGACCTCCAGCCAGATCGGCTGCCTGACGCCGGCCCAGTTGGGCGGACTGACGACCACCGAGATCGGGGCCTTGACCACCGTCCAGACCGGTGGTCTGACCGCGACCCAGATCGGCGCGTTGACCAGCGCGCAACTCGGCGGTCTGACCGTGACCACGGTCCGCAGCCTGACCACTGCCCAGCTTCAGGGCCTGACCTCATCGGCGGTCAGTGTCCTGACCACGCTCCAGATCGGCGCCCTCGGTTCGTCGCAACTGGCGTCGTTGCCGGTCACCGCCCTTTCGGGACTGAGTGCGGCCGATATCGGCGCCCTGACGGCCAGCCAGCTTCAGGGCCTGACCATGACCGGGCTGGCCGCTCTGACTCCGGCCCAGATTGAAGGCTTTACCCCAACCGGAATCGGCGCCCTGACAGTCCCCGCGCTCCAGGGCCTGACCGCGACCCAGATCGGTGCGCTGACCCCTGCTCAGATCGCCGGCCTGACCCCGACCCAGATCGGCGCCCTGCCTCCGGCGACCCTGCCCGGACTGAGTGCGACCGCGATCGGTGTTCTGACCCAACTCCAGCTGGGCGGCCTGACCTCGACCGAAATCGGCCTGTTGACCACGGCACAGGTGGCGGGCCTGACACCGACCTCGATCGGCGCCCTGACCACGACCCAGGTGGGCGGCCTGACCTCGACCGAGATCAGCGTGTTGACCACGGCACAGGTGGGCGGCCTGACACCGGCCTCGATCGGTGCCCTGACCGCGACCCAGGTCGGCGGCCTGACAGCCGGCGATATCGGCGCTTTGACAACCATCCAACTTGCAGGCCTGACCGCGACGGCAATCGCCCGACTGACGACCGCGCAGGTGCGCGGCCTCACTTCGGCCCAATTGGGCAGCCTGACCACGACCCAATTCTCGGGCCTGGGCGCGTCGCTCATCGCCGCGCTGTCGACGACGGCGTTGCAAGGGCTGACGACCACCGAGCTATCTTCGATGTCGGTGGTCGGAAGCGGCTTTGTCAGCGGCGGCACCGTGATCGGTTCGGCTGGGTTCTCCCAGGGATATACCGATAACAAATCGATAGCGGTTGCGCCGAATGGAAATATCTATGTTGCCTTCAGAGATGGCGCAAACGACTACAAAGCAACGGTAATGAAGTTTGACGGAACCTCATGGACTGTTGTTGGAACACCTGGAATTTCCGCCGGGAATACATTGTGCGAATCTCTCACAATCGATCAAAATGGCAACCTGTATCTGTCATTTGAAGATAATATTACGAGTAATTGGGCCGCCCCAATGACCGTGATGAAATTCGATGGCACGTCCTGGTCAACGCTGGGGGCGCGGAATTTCTCGGGCTCGATCGCAACCTTTAGCTCAATGGTTGTTGCGCCCGACGGCACGCCCTACGTCGCATTCGAGGGTGTCACGTCGTCAGGCATCGCGACGGTCATGAAATACAATGGCTCCAGTTGGGTGACGGTCGGCACCTTTGGCTCGGGGGCCCGCAACAGCTTTGAGTCGCTCGCCGTCGCACCCGACGGGTCGGTGTACCTCGCCTATACCGATGGCGGCAACGGCAGCAAGGCCACGGTGGTGAAATACAACGGTCAGAGCTGGTCGACCGTTGGACAAGCGGGACTTTCTCCGGGATACGCGCCGAATCTTTCCATCGCAATTGCGCCGAATGGCACGCCTTACGTTGCTTATGCCGACGGGAATGGCAATTCGCCCTGGAATGCAACCGTAAAGATGTTTGACGGAACCAACTGGACGACCGTTGGCGCCGACCACCTGACCAGCAATGGCTTTGATGGCAAGGTCATGATGTCACCGGATGGCACACCCTGTCTCAGCTATACCGACAGCTCCGGAAAACAGGCGATCTTCAAATATACGGGCGGCAGTTGGGTATCGGCGGGTCTTGCCTCGGATGCGGGCGGCTGGGCAGCGCTGGCATTCAGTCCATCGGGCGTCCCCTATGTCGCCTACTCGGACTCAACCCAAAATGGCAAGGTCACCGTTGAGGCGCTGACAGCGACACCCGTGCTCGGGCAAATCTCCGGTCTGAGCGCGACCCAGATCGCAGCGCTGACCACAACCCAGATCGGCGCCGTGACCGCGACCCAGATCATGGCCCTGACGGCCGCCCAGGTTGGCGGTCTGACCGCGACCGAAATCGGTGTTCTGACCGTGACCCAGATCATGGCCCTGGCCACGACCGGGATCGCCGCCCTGACGGCGGCCCAGGCTGGCGGCCTGACCGCAACCGGGATCGGCGCCCTGACCACGACTCAGATCGGCAGCCTGGCCACGACCGGGATCAGCGGCCTGGCCCCGGCCGCGGTCGGCGGCTTCACCTCGGGCCAGCTCAGCCGGTTGACGACAACGGCGCTTGGCGGCTTTACCTCGGTCCAGATCGGCGCCATTCAGGTTTCGGCCCTGGCCGGCCTGTCCCCAACCGGGATTGCCGCGCTGACAACGACGCAACTCAGGGGCGTCACTCAGACCGGGATCGGCGCCCTGACGGTAACCCAGTTCAGCGCCCTCACGACCACCGAGATCGGCGGCCTGACCACGACGCAGATTCAGGGCCTGACCACGACCGAGATCAATCTCCTGGCGGCCACGCCGAATTTTGGCCAACTGGGCTTCCAGACCCCGACCGTCCTGTCGACCGGCGGGGCCAATCCGACCTCGCTGGCGATCGCCGACCTCAATGCCGATGGCAAATCCGACCTTGTGATCACGAACCAGACCAGCAGCACCGTCTCGGTGTTGCTGGGCAACGGTGATGGGTCGTTCCAGAACGCAACCACCTTCGCCACCGGGGGCACCTCTTCGACTTCGGTGGTTGTCGCCGACTTCAATGGCGATGGCAAACTCGATCTCGTGACCGCAAACGTGAACAGCGGCAACGTTTCGGTCCTGCTCGGCAACGGCAACGGCGGCTTCCAGGCGCCGGCCACCTACGCCACCGGAGGAAGCCGTCCGGACGCCGTTGCCGTCTACGACGTCAATGCCGACGGCAAACTCGACCTTGTGACCGCCGACATCGCCAGCAACACGGTTTCGGTGCTGCTGGGCAACGGGGACGGCAGCTTCCAGGCCACCACCAGCTATGCGACCAATGGAACGGTGCCGTATGCGATTTCGATCGCCGACGTCAATGGCGACGGCAAATCCGACCTTCTGACCTTGAACCGGGACAGCCATACCGTCTCGGTGTTGCTGGGCAATGGCAATGGCACCTTCCAGGCCGCAACCACCGTCGCGGTCGGGGGACACTACCCGTATTGCCTGACGGTCACCGATATCAATGGCGACGGCAAGCTGGATCTCCTGACCGCCAACAACAGCGAATCCACCGTCTCGATCTTGCTCGGCAACGGCAACGGCACCTTCCAGACCGCAACCACCTTGACTGCGGGCGGAACCTCGACCGAGTGGGTTGCCGTCGCCGACGTCAATGCCGACGGCAAACCCGACCTCGTGACCGTCAATCGCAGCAGCAATACCATCACGATGTTGCTGGGCAACGGCAATGGCACCTTCCAGAGCCCGACCTCATACCCGATGGGCGGCGGCGCGCCCTATGTGGTGCTGGTCGCGGACGTCAATGGCGATGGCAAGCTCGACTTCACCACCATCGGCTACAATACCGGCACGGTCTCGGTCCTGATCAACAGCACGCCGCAGCTGATCGGCGCCTTGACATCGGCGCAGATCGGCGCCCTTACCACCACCCAGGCCGCCGGCCTTACGGCAACCCATGTTGGAGCCCTGAGCACCGCCGGAATCAGCGGCTTGACCGCGGCGCAGGTCGCGGCGCTGGCGGTCACGGCGGTCGGTGGCCTGACCGCGGTGCAGGTTGCCGCCCTGACCACGGCGGCGCTCGGTGGCCTCGGCTCGGCCCAGATCGCGGGGCTCGCGACCGCCGCGTTGCGCGGCCTGACCACGACCGGGATCGCGACCCTGACGGTGACCCAGTTTGGCGGCCTGACCTCGACCCAGGTTGGCGCGCTGACGACGACCCAGGTTCGCTGCCTGACGCTGACCGAGATCGGGGCGTTGACCACGGCCCAGATCGCCGGCCTGACCACGACTGAAATCAGCGTGCTGTCCACGGCCCAGCTCGGCAGCGTCTCCCCGACCCAGATCGCAGCCCTCAGCGTCGCGCAGCTGAATGCGTTCAGCGTGACCGAGATCGGGGCGCTCAGTGCGGCTCAACTGCAGGGGCTGACCTTGGGGCAGATCGGCGGCGCTCCGGGTTGGGTCAACGTCGGTGCGGCCGGTCTCTCGGCGGGACAAGCCTATTTCACCTCGCTGGCCATCGCACCCGATGGCACCCCCTATCTCGCCTTCGAGGACCTGGCCAAAGCCAGCAAGGCGACGGTGATGAAGTTCAACGGCAGCAGCTGGGTCACAGTCGGTTCGGCCGGCTTCAGCGCCGGCTCAACTTATCCCGAATCGATCGCGAGTTGGGAATCGCTCGCCTTCGCCCCCGACGGGACGCCCTATGTCGCCTACAAGGTCTTGGGCGAATCCGATCGGGCGACGGTCAAGAAATTCGACGGCACCAACTGGGTCACGGTCGGCACGACCGGATTCACCGCCAGCACGAACGGCTATGAATCCCTGGCCATCGCCGCCGACGGCACCCCGTACCTCGCCTATCAGGACAATACGACCAATACCGCCAAGGTGATGAAGTTCAACGGCACCAGTTGGGTCAACGTTGGCGGCGCCCTCTCGTCTGGATGGGCGACCTATGAGTCGCTCAAGATCGCGCCCGACGGCACGCCCTATGTGGCATTCGCCGGTGATCAGGGCCAGGGCACGACGGTGAAGAAATTCGACGGCACCAGCTGGGTGACCGTGGGCACGCCCAAAATTTCGGCCGGAGCCGGATGGTGGGATTCGATGGCCTTCGCTCCCGACGGCACCCCCTACGTCGCCTTTGCCGACCAGGATTACTCCCTGGGTTATGCTTTCCGGACGACGGTGATGAAATTCAACGGCACCAGTTGGGTGACCGTGGGCAGCCCCGATCTCTCCAGCGGGTCCGCCAGCTATAACTCGCTCGCCTTCGGTCCCGATGGCACGCCCTATATCGCGTTCTCGGATTCGGGCACGGCGGGCAACGCGACGGTGATGAAGTTTGACGGCAGCCGCTGGGTTCCCGTGGGCAGCGGCAGCATCTCGACCGGCGGCAGCGGCAGCGAATCGCTGGTCATCGCCCCCGACGGCACCCCCTATCTCGCCTTCCAGGACTACGGCAATGGCGGCAAGGCGACGGTGGTCGCAGCCGTCATGATGAGCGGCATCAGCGCCAACTGGCTCAACGCCCTCAATGCCACCCAAATCGGCGCCCTCACTTCGACCCAGATCCGGGCGCTGACGACGACTCAGCTGGGTGGCCTCAGCACATCCTTTGTCGCCGCCCTGACCACGGTCCAGATCGGCGCCCTGACCACCACCCAGGTCGGCGGCCTGACCATCACCGAGATCGGCGCCCTGACCCTGACCCAGTTCGGCAGCCTCACGGCAACCCAGATCGGGGGGTTGACCACCAGCCAGATCCGGTCTCTGAGCCTGACCGAAATCGGCGCCCTGACGACCAGCCAGTTTACCGGCCTCACCGCGACCGGAATCGGCGCGCTGACGACGACACAGTTCGGCGGCTTGACGACAACCCAGATGGCCGCCTTGACCACGGCTCAGGTCCAGGGGCTGACTGTGGCGGAGTTCGGCGTCCTCACGACCCGACAGCGTCTCGACATGCTGGCATTCCAGACCCCGTTCACCGGCGGCACCGGGGGCGCTATTTCGGAAGGCTTTGCGTTCGGCGACGTGAATGGTGACGGCAAGCTCGATCTGGTCACGGCGAACGGCAGCAACAACACCACCACGGTGATGCTCGGTACCGGCAACGGCGGCTTCCAGACTCCCGTCACCTACGCCGCCGGCAGCGCCTGGCCATATTCGGTCACGATCGGCGATGTCAATAACGACGGGCGGTCCGACCTGCTGCTGGCAGACGAAAGCGGCGGCGCCGTTTCTGTGCTGCTCGGCAACGGCAATGGCACCTTCCAGGCTGCGGCCACCTATGCCACGGCGGCCAGCGGCCCGCGATCGGTTGCGATTGGCGACGTCAATGGCGATGGCATCGCGGACATCGCCACGGCGAACTTTAGCAGCAGTTCCGTCTCGGTCCTGCTGGGCAACGGCAACGGTACCTTCCAGACCGCGACCACCTATGCCACCGGTGGCAGCCACACCAGTTGGATCACGATCACCGACATCAATGGCGATGGCAAATCGGACATGCTGACCACGAACCTTTGGGGCGATACCGTCTCGGTGTTTCTGGGCAGCGGCACCGGCAGCTTCCAGACTCCGGTCACCTATACCGCGGGAGGCAGCGGGCCGATTTCATTCTCGATCGGCGACGTCAATGGCGACGGAAAGTCCGACATGGTGACGGCCAACTACTATGGAAACAACCTCTCGGTATTGCTGGGCAACGGCGACGGCAGCTTCCAGGCTCCGACCACCATCTCCACCGGCGGCACTAGCCCGCAGACGGTTGTCATCGGCGATGTCAACGGCGACGGCAAGCTTGATCTCGTGGCCGCCAACCGTGTGGATGGCAGCGTTGCGCTGCTGCTGGGCAACGGCAACGGCACCTTCCAGACCGCGATCACCTATGGCCTGGGGGGGAACAATCCGGTCGGGGTGGCGATTGCCGATATCAATGGCGATGGCCTCCTTGATTTCGTCACGGCGAATTATAACGGTTCGGCCTCGGTGCTGCTCAACAGCACGCCGGCCCTGATCAGCATTCTGACCCCGACGCAGATCGGCGCTCTCACCACGACGCAGGTCGGCGGTTTGACGACCAGCCAGATCGCCAGACTGACGACGACGCAGTTCGGTGGCCTGAGCGCGAGCGAGATCGCCGCGCTGACCACCACTCAGATCAACGGCCTGACCACCGGTCAGATCGGCGCGTTGAGCCGGGCCGCCACCGGCGGCTTCACCACCACCGAGGTCGCCGCGCTCACCGCGACGCAGATCGGCGGGTTCAGCCTGACCAACATCGGCGGCCTGACCATCACGGCGTTCGCGGCGCTGACCGCGGCGGAAATCGGTAGCTTGTCCGTCACTCAGCTTCACGGTCTGACCGGCACCGAGATCGCCGGCCTGACCTTCACCAAGATTGACACCCTGACCGTGACCCAGATCGACGCGCTGACCGGTCTTGGACTGAACGGAACCCAGGTCCAGGCGATCAGCACCGCCTGGTACACCGATGGCGTCTCCCACAGTGCGATCGGCCTCTCAACCACCCAGGCAAGCCACTGGAACAGCCTTGGTTTCAATATCGCCTGAGATCGGCCCGCCCGCCTTGGTTAGATCGGCAACGAGCGATTGTGCCTGCCGACCATGGCGAGCGCGGCATCCGCCATCTCCCGCGCCAGCCGGGTGGCGTTGCCGAGGGGCGGCGGCCTCATCTGGTCCTCAGTTCCCGGTCACGTGGCCGGGATGAGGGGCGGGGTCAATCCTGCCACCGGGAGGCTCTGACCAACCCGCCCCCCCGGGGGTGGAGCGCGACAGCGTCCTACCCCACGCCACCCGTAGAAATCGGCGCGCTCCAATACCATGTGGCACGCTTCAAGTCGGCATGGCATCCTGCGGGGTCCGCATTGGATCCGCGGCTTCCCAGGAGTTTACCCCGACACCGCTATGCGCTTGAAAAGTTTGGTGCCGCTGACAGGAATCGAACCCGTGACCTTCTGATTACAAATTACCGGTCACCTGCTTTATATCGTTTCATCACGTAGCAGGAAGCCACACCACTCCTTGATCGCCCTCGCAATCTGTTGCATTCTGTTAGCAGCTCGTTGATGCCTCGTGGCTACCCCGTGGCTATTGGTAAATCCGGGTAGCCACGGACGCATGAGGGATTACGATGAAGGTCAAGATCACCAAGCGGGTCGTTGACTCCCTGGTCGCCACCGATGGCCGGCTGTTCGTCGCCGACAGTGACCTTAGCGGGTTTGGGATGATTGTCACCCCGGCCGGGAGCAAGGCATACATCGTGGAGTACCGGCCCGGCGCTGGCGGCCGACACGTGCCCAAGCGCCGCGTCACTATCGGACCGCATGGGTCGCCGTGGACACCGGACACCGCCAGGGACGAAGCCAGGAGGGTTCTGGGGCTGGTTGCCGCTGGGCGCGATCCGGCCGCTGAGAAGGCGAAGGCTCGGAGTAAGGTAGCTATTACCGTTGAGGCCGTCGCAACCGACTTCATCGAAAAGTACGCAAAAGTCCGCCAGAAAAGCTGGCAGGAGACCGAGCGGGTCTTTCGATCTGATGTCTATCCAGCACTCGGTACGAAATCGATCGAGGATGTCACAAGAAAGGATATCGTACTACTTATAGATAAGGTTGCCGAACGCGGCCCGATAATGGCGAACAGAACCCTGGCATATCTCCGGAAGTTCTTTAACTGGTCTATAGAGCGAGGAACCATTACTTCTAGCCCCTGCGCCGGTATCAAGCCGCCGGGGGCTGTGAAGGCTGGGAGCGCGTCCTGGACGATGGCGAACTGGTGGAGGTCTGGCAGGCTGCTGAGGCCATCGGTGGCAACTGGTCAGCAGTGGTAAGGCTCCTGATCCTGACCGCCCAACGCCGAGAGGAGGTGGTCGCAATGCGCTGGTCGGAGCTTGACCTGACGAGGGCGACCTGGGCGTTGCCGGCCGAGAGGACCAAAAACAAGCGCAGCCATGAGGTGCAGCTGGTTCCTGCGGCGGTCGCCGCCATAGAGAGTGTGACAAGGCTGGAGGGAAGTTCGTTCGTTTTCACTACCACTGGCATCACACCGATGTCAGGTTGGTCCGGTCTGGTTCCTCGGAGTGGTGTAGGAGCTGTGGGTAACCGGCCTGCCGCAGCGACCGCCACGAGTCTGGCGGCGGCAGGCCGGTTATCCACAGCGGTGGTCATCGTTGGTCTCGGTTAGGGTTTGGTCGCCGAAGCACGCAACCGAAACCGAGGACCTGACGATGACCGACGACATGATTACGCTCCGCGCGACGTTGGATAAGACCCCCGATGCCGATCTGCTTCGCGAGATGATCGGCTTTGCCGCCCAGCGGCTGATGGACCTGGAAGTGGAAAGCCTGACCGGCGCTGCTCATGGCGAGCGTAGCCCTGACCGGCGCGTTCAGCGCAACGGTTACCGGGATCGGGACTGGGAGACCCGTTGTGGCACGGTCGAACTGCGTATCCCCAAACTGCGCAAGGGCTGCTACTTTCCTGGCTTTCTGGAACCCCGTCGTATGGCCGAGAAGGCGCTGACCGCCGTCGTCCAGGAGGCCTATGTCCAGGGTGTATCGACCCGCTCGGTCGATGATTCGGTCAAGGTCGGTTGCGCCAGACGATGGCTTCGGCAGTGCCGCCGCCGATGCCGACGCGCTCGGGTGGGTCAGCATCCCGTCGTCTGGACTGCCGGCGGGGCCGGTCGGAGATCAACCGAACCTCGGTTCGATCCGATTCTCTGGTCCGGGGGGCTTGGGGGGTAAATTCCTGTTCTGTCTTGTTCTGTCCCTCGATTTCCACCGGAATTCCATCGGAAAGCCCGATGTCTTCCGGTGGGCCGGCGGCGTCTTCAGTGGTTGTTTCCGAGGGGGTGATATCGCCGGTTTTGGCCTTACGGTCGCGGTCGCGCTGACGGCGGGTCTCGAAGCGCATCATTTCGTCGTAGGCTTCCAGGGCCATCTTGCAGAGGAAGGCGTGGTACAACCGGCCGTCGTCGCACAGGGTGAAGCCGTGCAGGGCATCGGCCTTGATCTTTCTCCAGGTCCGCAGATCGCGCCCCAGGCCGGAAAGATGGCACAGGGCGCGATCATCAGCGGGCAGGCTGCCAGCGGGCACTTGGTGCCACGCCTTCATCCACAGCGTTACGCCCGCGCGCCATGCCGTGTCACTGTAGGTCATGGTGTTGAATTCGGAATTGAGTAACGCGCCGATGTCCGGCTTCATCCACCACAGGCGGCGGATATCGAGGTTCGTCGGCACGAGCGGTGCGGGCAGAGCGATCGGAGAAATGAACTCATTCATTTCACGCCCTTTCCACCAGATGTTTGAGATCAGATGACACGGACATTAGGATTTCACAATCATCTTCTCCATAGCGTTTGAGGTACATATCAATTTTGGCGATGACGCCTTCTAATGATATCGCCCTGCATTTTAATGCAGCATCGTATACCATCTCTTGTTCGCAGAATATGCTATCAAGAGTATTTTCCGCATCGTAGTATCCAGATGTTTTCCGCTCATTGATATAGGCCGATTTCTTCTTGACGTATGTTTTTATGCGAGAGTCGCAAATATTATTCCAATTCACCATGTCGGCATCCGACGCAACCTTACGGAATGACCTTGCAGACCATCCTTCCTTTCCAAGGTCTCCTTTTAACTCGTACCCAAGCCCGGTGGGATCATCATCTTTGTTTGCGGCCTTAATTTCATCCATTGAGACTATGCGGGGGGCATCGGCTTTCAAATGACAAGAGGTTAATTCGTCGACAGTCCAGATGGCTAACGTACCATCAATCGATCTTGCGATTTTATCGACAACTTCACTCTGTTTATGGTAACTTTTATTTAGCGTTTTCCATCGATTAACCATAGCAATTATCGCATCCGGTGCGGCCGTCGAAGTCGTCGTGGGAGGAACGGCGGCGCCGACGGCAAAACCAGCGGCGCTGGTTAGCAGCTTGCGGCGAGTGGTGGTGCGCTCAGGCACAATTCGGGTATTGTCAGAGGCAGCCATGACCTTGACTCCTATCCAGTCGGGTTGTGGCAGGCCGGACGGGGTGGTGATGACACTCCGTTCGGCCGGTTTTTCTTGCTCAATTATCGCAACACAATTACTATTCTCTCGTCAAGAGAAAACCGCAACGGGGTTGCGAAAGTGCTTCCTGTCCAATGCCGAATGGCCCGCGTTGCCCTTGACTGGGGAGTAAGGGACCTTGCCCGTGAATCCGATCTATCGACCAACACGATTGCTCGGTTTGAACGCGGCGAACCGTTGAAGGAAAGTACGGTCACCGTCATCCGCGCGGCCCTCGAATCAGCCGGCGTCGAGTTCATCGCTCAGAACGGCGGCGGGCCGGGCGTGCGGCTGCGTAAGCAGGACTCGCTGTCCGAGGGCGAGTGAGCTATCATGCTGTGGTGATGATGGAGCACAGCACCATGGACAAGTCGGATAAGGTCCTTGCCGCAATCGAGCTGTTGGCCCGGAACCTGACGGGGCAGATTGCGGCCGTAAACGCCAAGGTTGACGCCGTGGCGGCCGATGTTGCCGTGCTGAAGATCGGCCAGCAAGCGATTCTGGAACATTTGGACGTGGCGGAACTCAAGGGCCGCGTTGAGGAACAGTCCCGTACGATCGCGTCGTTGATCCCCACACGGGTTGCGGCTGTTCCGGGCGGTCACGGCTGAACGTCGACCTGCCATCTCAATCTACGAAACCACCGCCGCATCGCAGGTCCAGACCCTCCGGTCCGGGTCTTCGCGGCGTGGCTCGGTGGCGATTCGGTAGCTGATACCTTCGACAGTCACCGTGTCGCCCTCTGCCGGCGCCGGGATTTCGGAGACGCGGATTTCCAGCTGTGCGCTCTGGGCAAACAGCCTAGTGTGCCCGAATTCGCCGAACTGGTCGGGAGCGGCGACCAGCACGGTACAGGGCGTGGCGACACCGCCGGCAAGGATTTGGCCCGCCTTGCCGAGGGTCGCGAATACCGCATCGATGGCCGCCGCCGCCAGCATCAGGCCGCCGCCACCGTGGCGACTTCGTTGAGCTTGACCAGCACCGTCGCGGCGCCGTTGCCGGCCGGGGCGGTGGCGACGCCGATCGGGTATAGGCTGCTGCCGGGAGCGTCGCAGCGATGGTTGGTGTTGTCCCACGAGACCAGATCGCCGGCCGAAAAGACGGTGGCGGTCTTCTTGGTCAGCTCGAACACGCCCTCGGTGGCCCCGATCACGGGAGCGCCATTGGCGGCGGCGGCGGCGGCAACGGCGAAGATCGCGCCGACGACGAAGCCTTCGCCGCTGGTCAGGGAACGCGGCGCGGTCAGGTCGAGCGCGGCGCCGTCCTGGATGAAGTTTTTCATATCAAACGCCTTTCGAAGTGGTGAAGGTGATGAAGCCGCGTTGCCCGGGCGAACTCAGCTCGGCGATGCGGCGGTTCAGGTCGTTGAGTGCCGTCTTCATTTCGGCATCGCTCTTGTAGGTGACCGTGCGGCCGTCATAGGTGACGGAACTCATGCCGTTGAAGCGCGCCCGCTCCAGGGCATCCCGCATGCCGGTGAGTTCGGCCGCCGTCGCCATCGCTTAAGCCCCCGGATTGTAGTAGGCGCCGCGGTAATCGATGGCCTGGACATAGAAATCGATGGTCAGACGCAGCCGCATGCCGGCGACGTCGAAGCCCTGTTCGGGAGTGATCTGCGGCCCGGCCGCGCCCTGGAGATAGCCATAGTTGAAGCTCTCCAGCGCGGTCGGTTCGGCCGCCAGATACCAGCCGTTGCCCGAGAGATTGGCATCGCCGAGGACATCGATGGTGCCCGCGAACGGATTGACATCGGCCATTTGGTGCGGCGTGATCGTGGTGACGAACTGCCGGGCGGTGGTCAGCTTGTCGGGACTGACGGCCAGCACCGCCGGCCGCAGGTTGAGCTTCAGACCGTCGAGGCTGGTCTGTTTCATCATCGCGGCTTCGCCCGCGCCGACGCTGGTCACCGAGATCGCGGCCCCGGCTCCGGCGAGGTTGCCGTGAGTCGCGTGGAACAGCGCCACGCCATCGGCGAGAACCGGGTTGCTGACGATGTGCGCCCAGGCCACGCTGTTTTCCCAGTCGGCCACCCGGAGCGCGGCCTTGCCGGGCAGATCGGCAAAACCGTTGAGATCGTCGTTGACCAGGGATTGCCGCGACAGGGTGATCACCCGGCCGTAATGGGCGAGCTGCGCCGTCTGGCCGCTGTCGCTGATGGCGCCGTTCTTGTATTCGGCATTTTCCCCCAGGGCCAGCGGCACCGGGAAATCACCGATGCGGACCAGATTGGTCGGCTTGTAGTCCTTGAGATCGCGCTTGGCGAAGAAGCGGCGGTAGCTCGGGGCGGCGTTCTGGTAGGCCGGCAGCAAGACCTTGTTCGCGACGGTGGCGAGCAGGTTCGGGAAATCGGACGTGGTCATGGCGCGCTGATACAGCTCGCTCGGCGCCAGCCAGCGGTTGCCGATCGGATTGCCCCGGCGGTCGGACAGTTCGGCGGCGAGGTCGAGCAGCGACCGGCCGCTATAGGCGCGGGCGTTCTCCGGCAAGGCGACACGGAAGCGCTCGGAAAGGTGCTCGGTCGCCCGGTGGGCAAAGGCCACGGCCATTCGTTCGACCGTGGTGACCGGGTCATCATGGTCGGTCAGAACCTGCGACACCGCCAGCGAGCGGCCGGACGAGCGGGTCAGCATGGCATCGAACACGGCACCACGAGCGCGATCGATGTCGGCGCCCTGATCGATCAGGGTGTCGGCCATCTCGCCCCCCAGCCCGGCGGTGCGGACCAGAGCACGGATCGCCTGATTGGTGCTGGCGCGGGTGGTGAGGGCGGAACCGTCGGTGGTGGTATCCTGCGTCGTACCGGCCGACGCTGCCGTCTGATTGTCCATGTTTCCTCCGTGGGATCGGACAGTGGCGCCGGAATCGACCGGCAAAGGCGTAAGGGACAGCTCCATCGGCTTCCAGGCCGTGGCCTGAAAGACGGAAAGGCCGTTTCGGGTACCGGCACGCGCCCAGGTCGAGCCGGTCTGCGGGTAACCGAGCGACACCCCGCGCACGCTGCCGGCCTCAATCTTGTCGAGCACCGACCCCGCTTCCGGCGAGCCGTCGAACTTGAGCCGGCAGACGATGCGGTTGCCCTCGGTGCGGGCGTCCTCGACGATGCCCACCGCCGCGCCGACCTGATTCCGGTGATCGAGCAGCACCGGGGCGCCGGTCAGAGCGGTAAGGTCGGCGCCATCGGCGCGCAGTTCCTCGATCCAGGGGCCGACGCTGCCATCGGGAGCGCGGTAGTTGCGGATCGCGGGCGCCAGTCCGGATAAGGCCACGGCCTCGACCGTACGCGCGGCCCGGTCCAGCGTGCGGGCGGTACCCGCCGCGCGGATCGCCAGCGGTTCGTGATTTGCCCGGCCCGCTGGTGCGGGAGCGGCTTCATGCAGGGCCTGCGCCGCAACCACCAGACAGGCGTCCCGCGCCTTGATCAGCAACGTGTCGTCGCTGTCGGGCAGCTTGAGCGCCTTCTTCACCTCGACGAAAACCCCGTCGAAATCATGGGCGGCTTTCCGGATCAGCTCTGCCGCGGTCATTGGCCTGTCCTTTTCTTGTCGATCATGTCCCCCGCCACGGCGCCGGCAATGCCGACGGCGATCGCCCCCGGCATCCCGGCGGCGGCGTACCCGAGTTCCTTGCCCGCGAAGCCGCCGACAGCCATTCCAACATGGCCGGTCAAGGCGAGGGCGGCGGCGGTTCCGAGCATGCCGCCGGTTTTCATTCCCATGTAGGCGCCGAGAAACCCTCCCGTCGAAAATCCTGCGGCACCGCCGGCCATCGCCCCAAGGCTGCCGCCGACGAATTGGGCGATCGATGAGTGAATGAACGCCTTCCCGGTATCGGCCAGTTCATGCCCGACGGCGGATACCGCGCCGCCGGCCCCGGACCACCGGCCATGATCATCACGCTCCTGACTCGGATTGAACATTTCACGCCCCTGTCTGTGGTGGAGAGGCTGCCGGGGCCACGGACGCGCTTTCGAGCCTTTTTGGTGGTGTCAACTTGGCCGGTGCGGTGAAATCGAGCCCGAGCTTCGTCTCGCGCTCATGATCGGCCGCGATCTCGGCATCGAGAGTCTCGATGTCGTAGCCTTGCTCGGCGACGGAACGGGTGCGGGACTTCAGGCCGGAGTTGATCGCTTCGACTTCGGCGGCAATGTCCTTCGTCGGATCAACCCAATCCCAGGCCGGGGGCAGCCAATCGACCGCGAGGTAAGGTTCGGGATCCCGGTCGAAGGCCGGAGCATCGAGGGCACCGGAGAGCACGGCCAGCATCACGAAGCGGCGCCAGACCGGTTCGCAGAACTGCGGAACGATCGTCAGGTGCTGAAGCTGTTCCATTTGCCGGCGGAACTCGACCAGCCCGCCGCGCAGGCTCGAATAGTTGGCTTCCGAGAGATCACCGCTGATCTGGTGATAGGTCACGCCCAATCCGGCCGCGATCGCCTTCAGGTGATTCTTGACGAAGCCGCCGTAGTTCGGATCGTCCGGCGGCTTGCTGAACTCGACCGACGCGCCCGGAGACAAGGGCACCAGACTACCCGGCTCCAGGGTCGGGGTTTCGGCGCCCTGCGGGGCCTGCCATGCCGGGTTTTCGCCGTCCTTGTTGACGATGAAGCCGCACATCAGGGCCGCGATCTTCGCCCGGACCAGGGCGGCGTCTTCGTACTGGTCAAGCTCCCGCAACCGCAGCATCACGGGCGCCAGCCAGGTCAGCCCCCGGAGCTGGTTCTCGACCAGTTCCCGGAACAGGTGCAAGACATCGCCGGCTGGAATCCGCTCGGGCTGCCAGAGCGGCGCCAGGATCGGCATGCTCGGGTCGGTCGGGTTGAACGGCAGCGCCCAATACGCCAGCCGGCGCCCATCCGGCCCGAACTCGATGCCGGCCCGAATGGCGTTGTCGGGCCGGAGATCGACCCACTGGGCCGTTGGTATCTGATCGCGGGCGATCATTTCGATTTTGAGGGGCACCGGCAGCCCGGCGTCATCGCTGACCCGCAGCCGGGCGAAACTTTCCCCGCCCTCGACCATCGCCCGGACCGCCAAAGCCTGAAGCGCTTAGAAACCGCCGGCTCGACCGCTGGCGTCGGCCTGACGCTGCCACTGGTCAAACAAGGCATGAAGACGGGCGTGCACGGCCGGATCGGGATGGCGGGACCGGGGACGAATGCCGGTGCCGATGGCGTTGGCGACAATCGCCGATACCGCAGAAGACACGTTCGGATTGTTCCGGGCGAACCATGCACCGCGTTGAGCGGCAACGGTGGCGCCGTTGAGGATATCCTGGTTCAGATTGACCACGCGCGGCTGCCGGTCCCAGCGCTTGCCCGCACCCGTGGCGTCGAGCGCGCGAGTCAACAGGGTGCCGATGGTTCTGGTCAGCCGGGAAAACATGGTCGCTCTGGGGTGTGATCAAAACGCGGCCAGATAGTGTTTTTGAAATTCCCAAAGATCAAGCAAATACTTATTGCGCATTATTGCCAATTACTGCCGAATGATACCGCGATATACCCGACATTACCGAGAGCTACCGCTCTACCCAGCTTGAGCGCGAGATATTTTTCCTTGGCGGCAGCAAGGTACCGACCCCCTGACCTGTCGCGGCCGGCGCGGGCGCGCTCACTCTGGCAGCGGCGGTGAAGAGGTCGGGAACTCCGGCCGGCTCGATTTCCCACTTCTGGCGCAGTTCTTCCCATTGGGCTTCGCTCTTGAGGTATTTGCTCAGCCCCCCGCGTTCGGTGGCGGACCAATCTGTGGAGTGATCG
>JBAXPR010000043.1:0-27464 GCA_037132135.1 Rhodospirillaceae bacterium | reverse complement strand
CCGAAAACAAGGGCAGCGAACTGTCGAAAGTGGCGGCGAACCTGCTGGTGATCGTCTCCGGAGTGGCCGCGACCATCACCGGCAGCGGCATCACCGCCTCCAGCGCCACCGCCATGAGCGCGGCGATCGACGCCCTAGCCACCCAGGTGACCTCGGGCGCGGGCCTGACCATGACCGGCGATTCGGCCCATTCGGTGGTCGCCGCTGTGATGGCCGAGGCCACCACCACCGTGGCTCAGACCGTGCTCGACAGCCACCCCAGCGCCGCCGTCAAGCAGGTGGCGCAAGACATGATCACCAAGGCGACAAGTGCCGACACCCTGCTCGCCGATGCCACCTCGGGCAAGATGGTGCAGATCATCGGCAGCCTGGTCACCACCATCTCCGACGCAGCCAGCGGCGAGGATGTCAATGCCGCGACCAAGGCGGCGCTGGGCGACGCCAGTACCAATCTGGCCACCATTGCCCAGAATCAGGCGGCGACCATCGCGCACCCCTCGACCGTCGCCAGCGAAAATCTGGCCAACAGCCTGACCTACGCGGTAAACAAATACACCGGTAACGGCCTGAGCACGACCCTCACCCAGTCCAAAGCCGAGATCACCGACAACCTGAACGACACCGTGGCGCTATCGCCGCCGGTCGCGACGCTCGACACCCCCTCAACCACCCAGAGCACGCCGATCACCATTGCCGTGCTGGCGAACGACAGCGACCCCCAGGGAAAAACTCTGACCCTGGTCAACATCATTCATCTCGAAAGCTCTTACATCAACAGCTCGTCCGGGATGACCCTCGGCACCGTCAGCATTAAAGACGACGGCACCGTGAGCTATGATCCGGGCAGTGTCTTCGACTATCTGGCGGCGGGTGAGACCGCAACCGACCGGTTTGCCTACATTGTCGGCAACGGCACCGGCCAGACCAGCAAGGGTGCAGTCCGGGTCAAGGTTGTCGGCGTCAACGATGCCCCGGAATTAAGCACAGGCGACGTCACCGGCGCCGTGAACGAACTCACCACTACCCCGACCGGCACCCTCACCGACAGCGGCGTGATCACCTTCAGCGATATTGACCTCACCGACAGTCATTCGGTGTCCGCGACCGCGGTTGGCACGCCCTTAGGCACACTGGCCGCGGTCAAGGACAGTGACACCACGGGCAAAACCGGCGGCAGCGGCGGCCAGCTGACCTGGAGCTACAGCGTGGCTGACAGCGCGGTCGAATACCTCGCCGCCGGCCAGACCAAGGTCGAACAATTCACGATCACGGTCGATGACGGCCATGGCGGCAGCATCGACCGCACCGTCGCGGTCACCATCACCGGCACCAACGACGCCCCGGTGGTCAGCGCCACCGACGTCACCGGCGCCGTGACCGAACTCACCACCACCCCGACCGGCAACCTCACCGACAGCGGCGTGATCACCTTCACCGATGTCGACCTCACCGACAGCCACACGGTGACCGCGACCGCGGTCGGCACACCCCTCGGCACCCTGACCGCGGTGAAGAACAGCGATACCACCGGGACCGGCAGCGGCGGCCAGCTGACCTGGAGCTACAGCGTGGCCGACAGCGCGGTCGAATACCTCGCCGCCGGCCAGACCAAGGTCGAACAATTCACGATCACGGTCGATGACGGCCATGGCGGCAGCATCGACCGCACCGTCGCGGTCACCATCACCGGCACCAACGACGCCCCGGTGGCGGTGGCCGATACGGCCTCAGCGACCGAGGCTGGCGGAGTCAATAACGCCGCTGCCGGCGTTAATCCAACGGGTTTCGTCCTGACCAACGACACCGACGTCGACAGCGGCGACACCAAGACCGTGACAGCGGTCGCGGTCTCAGGGGGCGCCACCGGAACGCCGGGCAGTGGTTTGGCCGGGAGTTACGGCACCCTGACCCTTAACGGCAACGGCACCTACAGTTACGCGGTGAACAATGCCAACACTACCGTCCAGGCTCTAAGCGGTACCGGTACCCTGACCGACACCTTCACCTACACGATGCAGGATGCTGCCGGGCTGACCTCATCCTCTACCCTGACCGTCACCATCCACGGCGTCAACGATGCCCCGACCCTGTCGGGCCTCAGCACCGCCTCAGGCAACGAAAACCAGACCCTCGCCCTTTCCGGCCTGACCTTGGCCGACGTCGATGCCGGCTCGATGGCCGAGAAGGTGACGCTATCGGTCTCGCACGGCACCCTCACCCTCGGCACCCTCACAGGCCTGACCTTCGTCACCGGCGACGGCACCAGCGATGCCTCAATGAGCTTCACTGGTACGCTCAGCGACATTAATACCGCCCTGTCCAGTCTCAGCTATCATGGGGCCACCAACTATTACGGCGCGGATACTCTCACGGCGACCGTAGACGACCAGAACACCGCTGCACCCAACGGTGCCCTAACTGCCTCAGCCACCGTCGGCATCACCCTGGCACAGCTCAACCAAGCGCCGGTACTGTCGGGCCCAGGACACCTGAACTCCATTTTCGAAAACCCGGCTGCTAACCCCGGCACGGTTGTTGCCACGTTACTGGCCTCGGGCGGCACCGTCAGCGACGCAGACGGCAACACAGTCGGCATCGCAGTCACCTCGGTAAACAACGCCAACGGCACCTACGAATGGTCAAGCAACGGTACGACTTGGACCACTGTTACCGGAGTGTCAGCGTCCTCGGCCCTACTGCTGAACGCCACCGACCAAATCCGCTTCGTGCCGAACGAGAACTTCATCGGTAGCAGCAGCATCACCTACCGCGGCTGGGACGGCACCGCCGGCGTCTTACATACCACCACCGGCAACGATACCACCCAGAGCGCCGGCGGCATCGGCGGGTACGGCACCAACAGCCAGTACAGCGGCGGCGCCACCCCGCTATCCGCCTCGATCACGGTTTCGAGTGGCGCTACGTTGTTGGCTGGGAACCCCTCGGCTCTGCCGTTTACGGTCAAGCCCTCGGGCCTAGTTCAACTGCATAGCGGCACCTACGGCACGGCGATGGCTAAGACCGACGACGACGCTTGGGAACAGGACGTCGGTAGCATATTCACCGACGGGTTCGGCCTGTTCGGCGTTTCCAGCTCGTCGACGGCGTTCAAGCACATCTTCATCGGCTCGAACGGCTATATTACCTTCGGGGCAGGTAGCTTGCTTTACAATCCAGCCGGCATCGCCGGCTTCCAGCCCTCTGACGGAATCACCGCCATCATCGCTGGCCTTTACGCCGACATCAAAACCGTAAACGGCGGCAATATCTGGTTCGACACCGACGCCACCACCACTGCGATGGTGACCTGGGACAGCGTCGCGCCGTATTCGGGGAGTGGTGCGGACTCCTTCCAGATATTGCTCCACAAGCTGACCGGCGGCAACATCGGCGTTGAGGTGCGCTACGGGAGCATGGGATGGGACCACAGCGGAAGCAGTGCGTCCGGAACCGGCGGCTGGTCCAACGGCACTACCTATGGCGAGGTGGTCGGCTCAGGTGATGCCTCGATCAAAAACAACGGCGGGACCGACGCCACATATAGCAATGTCTCGTTAGCCGGCGTCTACGCCTGGGAAGTCAGTCCCAGCGGTGTTACCGCGGCCCTGCCCGCCGTCAGTGGCTGTGCCGCTTCTGGCACGCTCGTCGGCACGCTGGCGCTCGCCGGTATCCAGGCAAACTATTCCCTCATGCTTACCGACAGTGCCAACCACCGTTTCAAGCTGGTCGGCAACGACGTCGAGGTCGACGACAATTCATTACTCGATAGTAAGAGCAGCTACACCATCACTATCAGCGCGACCGCTCCAGACTCTTCCACCCATGTTGACAGCAGTTTTACGATCAAGGTCATCCACGACCCGCCCTTGCCCGCTGTCGCCGAAGACAGCACCGACCCCAGCGGCGCTACCGTAGCAGCCCTCTTCAGCGCCAGCCACGTCGACAGCGTCGTGATAGCATCCGACCGAGCGAGCACTGAGCAGGGGGTATGGCAATATAGCTTGGATGGCGGCGCCGACTGGCTGACCATGGCCGGTGGCAGCGATCCCGGCGTCATCTTGCATGGCAGCGACCTGCTACGCTTCCTGCCCGCCCCCGACTGGCACGGCACACCTGGTGAGCTGATGGCTGGATTGCTTGACCCCGCCGCCGTAGCCACGAAGTACGAGGTGATTTCGACCTCGGTCATATCGGTCAACGATGCGCCGGCCGCCACGGGCTCGGCCACCCTAACGACTCCCGTCGAAACGGTGACCGCGCTGCTCTCTCACTGCTTCAGCGACGCCGCCGATGCAGTACCGGGCGGGAGTGCTGCCGCCACCCTGGCCGGGATTGCGATCATCGGCAACGGCGCTGCGGCCGATCAAGGCGGCTGGCAATACAGCACCGACCACGGCCACAGCTGGAGCGCGATCGGCGCCGGGCTGTCCGATGCCACAGCGCTGGTCCTGGCCGCCACCGACGAGCTGCGCTTCGTTTCCTCCGGGCATTTCGACGGCACGCCGGGCGGCCTGACCGTACGGCTGATCGAATCGGGAGGCGACCCGGTGGTCGGCGGCCACCCGATCGACCTCAGCGGCGCCGATGCCATCGGCGGCCACAGCCACATCAGCGCCGACGCGGTTTTGGTCACTGCCAGTGTATTGTCCTCCGGACCGCTACTCGCCGACGACCACGCGCTCGGCTTCAGCGGCTCAAACCACATCGATGTCGCAGGCGCGGCGGCCCTCAGCCCCACAGCAGCTCTGACCGTCGAAGCCTGGGTCCAGCTTTCGGCCGGTGGGGGTAGCATCATTGACCATCTTTCCGATAATGCCGGCTACAGGCTAGGCATTGATGCTGGCGGTCATTTGCAGTTCACTATCGGTGATGGAACCAACATCACAACCGTTGCCGACACTCAAACCAACCTGGCTGACGGGGGTTGGCACCAAGTTGCCGCTAGTTACGACAGCGGCTCGTCTACCATGCATTTGTTTGTTGACTCTACCGATGTTGCACACAGAGACGATGTCTCCGACAACGCGCTTGGAGCTTCAACTTTTTCTGATCTAATCCTGGGCAAGGGAATGGCCGGCGCTCTAAATGATGTCCGCATTTGGTCTACAGCAAACAGTCAAGCTCAGATTGCGCAAGAGACATCTCATGCATTGACCGGCAATGAAGACGGGCTATCGAGCTATTGGAAGTTTGACGAGCAATCCGGATCCTCTTTTTCTAACTCTGTCTTGGGAGCGAACTACGGCGCCGGGTCCTCCAGCGGAGTCCCGACCTTTATTGATCTCATGAGTCACAACTCTCCTACTGATATTGTTACAAACATGAACGCATCATCGTACAAGGGTATGCTGCTGGCCGCTGCGTCAAATGGAGATAGCCTTTCGTATGCTGTCGATCACAATGGCGCCCCCACGCACGGCTCGGTAGCATTTAACAACAATGCTTTTGTTTACTCCCCAACATCTGGCCATATCACGCAGGATGATAGCTTCACCGTAGACATCACAGACAATATTACCCACAGCATGAGCACTCATACAATGACGGTGCACCCTGTTTAATTATGAATTGCACAATTTGCCGGATAGTTAGCTTTTGTTAGTCTTTGCATCGACCCTGTCAATTAATGCAAAGGCGTGGCAGTCCTTGGGCCTACTTGTTTTTCGTTATAGGGGGATTGTACGCCAAGGTCGGACATCCAAGCGACAACGGCTTGCTGCCGCCTCGTGACAACCGAACTTCCGGTCATCGATTTGCTGTTGATCATCTTTGCCGGCAGCCGATGATCAGGCCGCGAGCACCGGCGACGACAAACAAGACGCTCTGCGGTTACGGCCCAACGTATGGAGTCCATCGCACTCCTCCCGCGGCGACTCTGGTCGGCGATAGCACTGGCGGCCGGATTCGGACCATAGCATCACGACGCCATTCTCCGCCCCGTGACCGGCACCCTGTCGGTTGCCAGAAGCGCCTGAAGTATGCTCGGCTCGCACCTGCTCTGGTGGAGTTCCGAGCGGCTCGATGTGGCATAACGCCGCTGCCGCGCGACATAGCCGCGAAGCAGCATAATGAGGACCCTTTGGTGATTCGCTCACCCTTCATCACCCTGTGTCACGGAAAACGGGTGGACAGATGAGGCAGAGCCTGACATCGGGGAACGGCTATGGGTTAGCTCAGGGGGGCGATGCAAAAAGCGGGTAACGCGAATCGACGCCAGGTCCCTTTTTCTGGTCACTGATGATTCCTGGAAAGCGCTCGCTGGGTTCGTGGCACATCCCAAGGGATCACTACCGCGAATCTGGCGGCCTTGCAGAGCTGGCCTCCCGTGCCGTGCCCGAAAGTCCGGACGATGCGAATTTGGCACCCGGGTCGGCGATGGCAATTGGCGGGCTTATCGTGACAGGCCGGGGGGTGGACAGGTGTGCGCTACGTCTTGGACCATGGGTCAGTCGGGGGCTCGGGCCGGCAACCTGCGCCCCGCGCCGTGGTCAACCGATGTCCGCGAAAGGCAGGCGGTGAATGCAAATTTGAGCCGGCATCGGAGTGCTGGTCACTTCCAGTCACCTGGGCGCGCGGTCTTGGCCGTGCTCGGCGCCAGGGCGTCCGGTCCGATTGCTCGACGGCGCTGGCGGCAATCGGGGGATCGGCGGTGCCGAGCCCGGTTCGATGTCAGAATCGATCACATCGCAAAGGCACGCTTGCCCGGTTGAAATCAGCCGAGTTCGTTGCTAATTCGTTGCTGGAGGGCTTTATAGCCCTCGGCGCTTGGCTGGTCATTTCTGCTAAGTCCTTGGTGCGGGCGGGGGGACTCGAACCCCCACAGCCTTGCGGCTTCCAGATTTTAAGTCTGGTGCGTCTACCGGTTTCGCCACGCCCGCGCCGTCGCGACTATAATCCGCGCCGATCGGGAAACAAGCGGGTTGCGGGGGGGGATCGGCGATTGCTGCCGGCCCCTGATGCTGAACGCCGGCACCGCCGGACCCGGCTCAGGCGTTGACCGCGGCGGCAACGAACTCCGACACCGAACCATCGATCAGGCCGACCTGGCGGGTGACCTCGTTGGCGGCCGAGACCACGGTGTCGGCATCCTGCTCCGCCCGCTGGGCGTCGGCGATCAGGTCTTTCAGGGTCTGGGTGACGTCGCGGGTCGAACGGGCGCTTTCGCTCATGCTGCGCGAGATTTCCGAGGTGGTGGCGTTCTGCTGCTCGACCGCGGCGGCGATCGCGGCCGTGCTTTCGCTGATCTGGCCGATGGTGCCGGCGACGGTGTTGATCGCCGCCACCGAGGCGGCGGTGTCGCGCTGAATGTCGTCGATCTGCTGGCCGATGGTCTGGGTGGCCTCGGCGGTCTGGCGGGCCAGCGCCTTGACCTCGGTGGCCACCACGGCGAAACCCTTGCCGGCTTCTCCCGCCCGCGCCGCCTCGATCGTGGCATTGAGGGCCAGCAGGTTGGTCTGGCTGGCGATCGAGCGGATCAGCTTGACCACGTCGTCGATCTTGCCGACCGTGTCCGCCAGTTCCCGGATTTTCTGGCTCGCGGCATCGGCCTGGCTGGCGGCGTTGGCGGTTCCCGACGAGGTTTCGCTGGTGCGGCGGCCGATCTCGGCCACCGAGGCCGACAACTCCTCGGCGGCCGCGGCCACGGTCTGCACCGAGGCCGAGGTCTGTTCGGCCGCGCTGCTGATGGTGGCGATGCGACGGCTGATCCCGGACGACACCCCCGACATCGAGCGCGCGGTATCCAGCAGCGAGTCGCCAGCGGTCTTGAGACTCCGGATGACACCGGTGATGGTCTCGCGAAAGCGGCGCGAGGCGCCGCCGAGGGCCTGGCTGCGTGCCACTTCGGCCTGGGCCTGGGCCTGCTCGGCCTGCCGGGCCTGCGCCAGGTCCATCGCCTGCTTCTGCATCTCCCGAATTGCCGCCGTAACCTCGCCCAGTTCGTCGGCAACCCGGTAGTCAAGGATCACCGGTTGACGGCCGCCGGCGTGGATCTGCTCGATCGCCCGGGCCGCGCTCGCCAGCGGCCGGGTGATCGAGAGCGAAACCCGGATCGCAATCCAGACGCCGCCGGCCAGCGCCAGCAAACCAACCCCGACCAACAACCCGACCGCCTGCGCACTGGTCCGCCCGCTGCCCTCGACCACCCCGACCTTGATCGCCTCCAGGCGGTCGGAAACCTGATCCTGCCGGCTTTCAAGATCATCGAAGGCCTGCTGGAAGGCGGCGATCTGCTGCCGCGCCGCCGCCGGGTTGGCTGGGGCGCCGGCGACGATCCGCTCGGCGGCATCGATATAGCCCTCCAGCGCCGGTCCGATCGCCTCGAGACTCCGGCGCACCTCGGCATCGAGCGGCAGGGCGCGGTTGGCCTTCAGCGCCTCGCGAAAGCGCTGGGCATGCTTCTTGACGTCGGCGGCAAGCTCAGAGCCCTTGACCATGTCGCCCCCGGCGCCGCTCAGCAGGGCGGCCATGACATCGGCCCGGAGCGCGTCATGCATCATGTCGCCGTTCATGTGATTGAGCTGGGCGTCGGAAATAATCAGCTCCTGCCGTCCGGCCTCCATCGAGGTCGAGAGCCCGAAAGCACCAATCCCGCTTACGACCAGGATCGCCAAAGTCAGGCAGATCGAGAGCAAAGACAGCCGCTGCCGAACGGTAAAATTTATCATAATAATGATCTCCCATCAGTCTTCTTGCGCAGCCGCCGCCGCAGCGCCATGGGAGATAGCGCTGGCGCACAAAATGGCAATGTCGCAGAAGACACACCTCAGGGTAGATCTGGCCTTTTTTTGCCTCGGCCGGGATGGCGGCCCCGAACCGGCGACAGCGCGGGAAAGTCCAACCGGACCAGGGTGCCCTGGTCCCGCGCGCTGGCGATGTCGAACACGCCACCCTGGATTTCGATCAGCCGCTTGGCCAGCGGCAGACCCAAACCGGCACCGCCATAGAGCTTGTTGAGACCGGAGCTGACCTGGGCGAAGGGTGTGATCGCCAGCGACAGCTCCTCCTCATTCATGCCGATGCCGGTGTCGGCGATGGTCAGCGCCACCCGTTCGGGATCGGGACTGCCGACCCCGATCTCGATCCGGGCCCCCGCGGCGGAAAACTTGATGCTGTTCGAGACGATATTGAGGATCGCCTGCCGGGTCTTGGCCGGGTCGGCCTCAATGAGGTCGGGGCCGGCCGTGGTGGTGACGATCTCGACGCCCCTGGCCGCCCGCGCCGGTTCCAACTCGCGGGCGCAGTCCGCGACCAGTTTGCCCAGTGCGACCGGTTCCAGCGCCAGGGAGACCGGGCCGTTCTCCACCGCCGAGAGATCGAGGACGGCGTCGACGATGGCGAGCAGGTGATGTCCCGCCTCGTGAATGATGCGAAGATGATCCATCGCCTTTTCGTCGAGCCGGGAGTTCGGCGCGTCGATCAGCAGCCCCGAAAAGCCGATCACCGAATTGAGCGGCGTCCGCAATTCATGATTCATGTTGGCGATGAAGTCGCTCTTGACCCGCTCCGAAGCCTCGGCCTTGGTCTTGGCCGCGGTCAGCGCCTCGGCCTGATCGCGGAGGTCCTGGGCCTGCCGGCGGATCACCGACAGCCGCCGATAGGACAGAGACGAGGAGGCCAGCATCAGCAGCGACAGGATGATGGTCACGCCGGCGATGGTCGCCGTTTCCTCGTGCCAGGGCGCCAGCACGTCGGCTTCGGTCAGCCCGACATTGACCACGATCGGAAAGCCGGCGATCTTGCGGTAGCTGAGATACTTGGCAACCCCGTCGACCGCTTCTTCCGAGGCAATGTAGGTCGAGCCATACGGCTCCCGCTCGGCCAGAGCCAGAATCCGTCTGTAACCGGCGGTAAGCACCCGTGCGCCGAAAGTGAAGGTATCGCCGCGCATGCGGGCGATGACCGTGCCGTCGGTGCCGAGAAGATTGATCACGCCGTTGCGCCGGAGCGGCACCGCCAGATAGGGCCGCAGAAAATGTTCGGGATTGACCGACATGCCAACCATGCCCTGAAAGCGATGGTCGGCATCCCAGACGCCGCGGGCAATGATCACCGCCGTCCGGTTGGTGACCCGGCTCAGCACCGGCGAGACGATCATCGGAACGTCGGCCCCGGAGTCGCGCAGGCGGATGAACCAGCTGCGGTCGGCGACGTTAATGGTGCCGGAAACGGCCGAGGCCGTGGCCATCAGGAGAGCGCCGGTGGAATCATAAAGCGAGACGTTGTCAACGATGTCGGTCAGGTTGCTGGCCTGAATCAGTTTGGTGATCAGGTGCCGGGTCGGCTCCCCCGCCCCTTCGAACCGGGCGACCAGCAAGATCTGATCCAGGCAGAACAGGGTCTGGGTAATGTTGCTGCCGACCGAAGCGGTGACATTGGAGGTTTCGTTCAAGGAGCGGGCGACATAGCCCTCCTTGTCGCTGATGCGGTCCAGCACCAGGGCCGCCCAGACCAGGGCAACGACCAGACACGAGGAGATCAGGGTCAGATGATCGTTGAGCCAGCGCCATCCTCTCTGGGGTCGCGTTGCCCGCGTTGCCATCGGAAAAACTCTCCTGAGTGATGACCAGCGGGATCACTCCCGGGCTGCCGATCGGGCCGTCAGGATTATTGTGGCGTCTTTCCGGACTGTCAACGACCGGGCAGGCGGTTACAGGCGCTTGATCTCGATATTGTACTTGCGCAGGGCGTAGCCAAGCTGGCGGGGCGTGAGATCGAGCAGGCGCGCGGCCTTGGCCTGGACCCAGCCGGCCTTCTCCATGGCCCGGATCAGGCGCTGGCGCTGGGGCAGCGCCAGGCCGGTGCTGAGATCGTCGGCATCCTCGTCGAACTCGTCGTCGAAGCCGTCGAACCCCGAATCGGGCTCGGGCGGACTGGCCGGACGGGACAGCGGGACGGGCGGCAATGGCGGCGCCTCGGGGGCCACCGCCCGGGCGAGATCGGCGGCCATCGGCGTGGCCATCGAGGGCACCCACAGCACCCGGGACAGACAGTGTCCGGTCTGGCAGGCGAGATCGGCCTCTTCGATCAGGTCACCGCGGGTCATGGTCGCGGCACGGTTGACGCAGTTTTCCAGTTCGCGGACGTTGCCGGGGAACTTGCAGGTGGTGAGGATGTGCATCGCGCCCGCGGCGAACGCCAGCGAGCGCTCGTTCTCCTCGTTGAAGCGCTTGAGGAAAGCATCGGCGAGCAACGGAATATCCTCGCGGCGGTCGCGCAGCGACGGCACGAAGATCGGCACGACGTTGATCCGATAATAAAGGTCGCCGCGGAAGCGGCCCTGGGCCACCGCCTCCTCAAGATTGCGGTTGGTGGCGCAGAGCAGGCGAACCTTGACCTTGACCGTCTTGGCGCCGCCGACCCGCTCGAACTCGCCCTCCTGGAGCACGCGCAGCAGCTTGGCCTGGAACGGCAGCGAAATCTCACCGATCTCGTCGAGAAAAAGGGTGCCGTTGTGGGCCAGTTCGAAGCGGCCCTTGCGGTCCTGGGTCGCGCCGGTGAAGGCGCCCTTTTCGTGACCGAAGAGTTCGCTTTCCAGCAGCCCCTCGGGCAGCGCCGCGCAGTTGACCCGGATGAACGGCCCGTCCTTGACCTTGCTGAGAGTGTGGATGGCCCGGGCGATCAGTTCCTTGCCGGTGCCCGACTCGCCGCGGATCATCACCGTCGAGCGGGTGGGCGCGACCTGGCCGACCTGGGCATAAAGTTCGCGCATCGGCCGGCTGCCGCCGGTCATCTCCTGCATTTGGCAACGCCGGCCGCTGCCGGCCGGAATGGCGGCGCGCGCCGCTTCCTGGCGCCGGCACGAGGCGTCCATCAGCAGCTTGCGGTCCTTGGCGATGTGGTCGTGCAGCTTGAGCGTCTGGCCGATCAGATTAGCCACCATCACCAGCAGCCGGACGTCGGATTCGAAGTTGATGCGGTCGCCGGCGCCCCAGATGCGGTCGATCATCAGCACGCCGAACGGCTTGCCCACCGTCTTCAGCGGCACCGCGATCAGCGACACCCGCTCGCCTTCGGCCAGGGTGTAGAGCGCGGCGTGACCGGCCAGCGCCGGTTCAGCGGTAACGTTCTGCACAACATAGGGCATGGCCGAGGCCAGCGTGCTGCGGGCGATGCCCATCGGCAGCTTGGCCGCGCCCTTGCGCACCGCTTCGGTGGAGAGGCCGGCGGCGGCGATCACCGCCAGCTTGCCGTCGTCGCCCTTCACGGCGATGGTGCCGCGGCGCATCTGAAGGTAGGAGGCCAGCAAATTGAGGATATCGAGCAGCGTCCGCTCCAGATCGAGCGAGGAGCTGAGCATCTTGCTGATCTCATAGAGACTGATCAGAGACAGGGTGGTGCTGTTGGCCGCAATGGTGCCGTTCATGGTTGCTGCTTCCTGGTCGGTGCCGTGCCCTAACCATCAAGCGGATGATCCGCCGTCACCCGGTTAAGTGCAGATTCCGTGCCATCTCCGGACACGGCTGGGCTGCGCCGGTCCCGTGGCCCCGGCCGTGGGGTGAACGGCCCGGCGCCAACCAGATTTGGTGTCCGCATCCGCCCTTGGCCAGGGGCGGGCCGCGGGTGCCGCCGCACCCCCTATGGTGCAGTGCAGTAAGAACCGCCGCATTTCTGGGCAACCCGCCTGGAATCGGGCCGATGCCCTCATGAAACCGACACCGGACCCAACAGGCCGCGGCGTCCGGACGCCCTCTGGACCCTTGCGTCGCGGCGACGGACGGTCTAAGAGCGCGAGCCAGCAGGCCGGTGCTGCCGGCCCGCTCTTCGCAGCCAGAGAAAGACACGTCCGGTGAAGCCCTCGCTCCGCCGCTTGTTCACCAACGGCAGCTACCTCTTTGGCGGCAGCGCCGCCGCCATGGTGCTCGCACTGCTCCAGACCCTGATTCTGGCACGCACGCTGGGGCCGGCTGAGTTCGGCATCTGGAGCGGCGTGCAGGCTTACGTGCTGGTCGCCTATTCTTTATGCACCTTCCGCACATCCGAACCGGTGACCCGCTATCTCGTCGAGTTTCGCGACCGCGACGACCAGGGGTTGATGGCCCTGCTGCTCGGCTCGGCCCTGGCCACCGAAACCGTGACCCGGGTGCTGGCTCTGGTGGTGATCGCGCTGTCGGTGCCCTGGCTGGCCGGCGAACTGCCGGGCGGCATGGCGGCGGTTCCGCTCTATATGCTGATCGGAACCATGCAGGTGTGCGCGGTTTTTGATCAGGTGTGGTTCAGCGTCGCCCGCGACCTTGGCCGCTACCGCGCCATCGCCGTGCTCAACACCGCCTTTCCCCTGATGCGAGTCGGCGGACTGGGGCTGCTGCTGGCGCTCGGACAGCTCAGCCTGTTCAGCGCCGGCTGGCTGATGGCGATTTCCGGAGCGCTGCAGGCGGTGATCACCGGCGGCTGCCTTTTCGCCGCGATGGCCGAGGGCTATGGCCTCCGCCTGCCGGCGCTGGCCGGGGCCGGGCTGCTGCGCCGACGGCACGAGCTTGACGCCTTCTGGGGCTTCATGGGCGCAACCTTCCTCTGGAGCATCTGTTCCTCGGCGATCAAGGAGGCCGACACTCTGGTGCTGGGCTTCTTCCGCCCGGCCGAGGAGGTTGGCTGGTACCGGCTGGCCAAGAGTCTGGCCGCCACCGTGATGCGGGTCGGCGAGATGCTGTCCCAGGTGATCTACCAGGATTTCAGCGAACTGGTGGTCCGGCGCGATCTGGCCGAGGTCCGGCGCCGGGTGCTGGTGTTGTGCCGGACCTGGCTGCCGGTGGTCTCGGTCGGCACGCTGGTCGGCATTCTGGTCGCCCGGCCGATGATCGTGCTGGTGTTCGGCGCCGCCTTCGAGCCCAGCGTGCTGCCGTTCCAGATGCTGCTGCTGGCCAGCGGCTTCGTGACCATGGTGTTCTGGGTGCGGCCGATCGTGCTGGCGCTGGAACTCTACTGGTACAATTTCCGCATCACCGTGGTGCAGGGCCTGCTGCTGCTGCCGCTCAACGTCGTGATGTGTCAGGCCTACGGCATGCTCGGCGCCACCGCGACCCTGGCCCTGGCCTGGATTGCCGGCTATGCCGCGCTGTTGTGGCCGGCGGCCCGGCGTCTGTCCGCAGAAGCCTGCCGCGCCGCCGATGGCAAGCCCGGATAGACTGGCACGACTCGGGCAGCACCCGGCGCCGACGACCACACTGTCCTTGCAATGTCTTGAAATTTGGTCCACAAACGGGGCGGGCTTCTGGGGATTGACCAAGCCTAAGCCTTTGGGTTCGTTGAATAGATCGGAGTTCTTGGCCGGGACCGACCCGGGTGCGAGTCCGGTCGTCCGACCAACCGCCGCGGCGCCCCGCCGGGAGCGCCGCCGCCCCTGACGCCGAGGAACCGGGAGACGACGACGCCATGGCCGACGCCAGTTACATCCGTGCCGACGAAGACGACGACGACGACGAGGGCGACGAGCAACCGGCGGCGGGCAAACGCGAGAAGGCCCGGAAAGTCGTCCCCTTCAAGACCGTGCAGCAAAACCTGTTCAAGGCCCGCACGGTGCTGATCTTCGGTGAGGTCAGCATGAAGCTGGCCCGCGAGGTTTCGGCCGAATTGCTGGCCCTTGCCGTCGAGAGCGACGAGCCGATTCGCCTCGTGATCAACTCGCCCGGCGGCCACGTCGAGGCCGGCGACACCATTCACGACATGATCCGCTTCATCAAGCCCGAGGTCTCGGTGCTCGGCACCGGTTGGGTGGCCAGCGCCGGCGCCCACATCTTCCTCGGCGTGAAGCGGGAAAACCGCTACTGCCTGCCCAACACCCGCTTCCTTATTCACCAGCCGATGGGCGGCACCGGCGGCAAGGCCACCGACATCGCGATCGAGGCCAAGGAAATCATCCGGATGCGCCAGCGGCTCAACCGGATCATCGCCGCCGAGACCGGCCAGCCCCTGGAGAAGGTCGAGCGCGACACCGACCGCAATTTCTGGATGACCGCCGAGGAAGCCCGCGACTATGGGCTGGTCACCCACATCATCGAAACCCAGGACCAACTGAAGTAACGGCCCCGGACCGGAGGCGCCGGGGGGCAAATCCCCCCCCCGGCGCCCGGCGCCCCTTCAGCGCGCCAACGCCCGCGCCGTGATCGCATCCAGCCTCGCCAGCACCGCGGTATCCCGCTGTTCCAGGGCGGTGACCAGAGCGTTGTCGAGGGCGGTCTGGCAGCCCTGGCCACAACTCCGGGTCCGCACCCTGAGCAGCGGCGCCACCCGCCGGACCAGCGCCCGGGCACGATCGGCGTTGTCGTGCAGCACCTTGATGATCGCGTCGACGGTGACGTGATCGTGGTCGGGGTGCCAGCAATCATAGTCGGTGACCATGGCCACCGTGGCGTAGCACAATTCGGCCTCGCGGGCGAGTTTAGCTTCGGGCATGTTGGTCATGCCGATGACGTCGCAGCCCCAGGACTGATAGAGCTGGGATTCGGCCTTGGTCGAGAACTGCGGCCCCTCCATCACCATGTAGGTGCCGCCGCGCTGATGCTTGATGTCGAGTTCCTTCAGCGCGAACTCGAGCGCGTCGCCGAGGCGGCCGCACACCGGATGGCCGAAGCCGACATGGGCGACCATGCCGGTGGTGAAGAACGACTTGGCGCGGGCAAAGGTGCGATCGATGAACTGATCGACGACCACGAAAGTTCCGGGGGGCAGATGGTCCTTCAGGGACCCGACCGCCGACAGCGACAGGATCTCGGTCACCCCGGCCCGTTTCAGGGCGTCGATGTTGGCCCGGTAGTTGATTTCCGAGGGCGGCACCCGGTGGCCGCGGCCGTGGCGGGGCAGAAACACCAGCGGCTGGCCGTCGAGTTCGCCGAACAGCAACTCGTCGGACGGCGTGCCGAAGGGCGAGGCCACCGGCCGCCACTGCTTCTTGACCAGACCGTCGATATCATAAAGACCGCTGCCGCCGATAATGCCCAGGATGGGCGGCGTGCCCGGCGCGTGCCCCTGATGTCCCATGCTCCGTCCTCTCGCAATGCCGCGCCAGACCAGATCTGGCCCCGGCAATGATAGCCGACGACCGGCCGCCGCCGACAGCGGGAAAATCGGCCCGATCCCGCCGCCGCGGCCGCAGGCCGCACCGGGCGGCGACGAGAAGTTTGACAGAAAACCGCAAGAGGATTAGAGTTTTTCCAGTGTTTGGGCCTGCCGCCATGGTCTCCGGCAGGTTCGTGAGGATCATTCGAGGCGTCCACTGGGCAAGGGCCGGTTCGTTGGTTATGGTGCAGCGCCGCATGGCGCTTTTGATCCCGTTTTTGATTATCCTGCTTTCGCTGCTTCCGGCGCGTCTGCGCGCCGAGGACGGCGCGCTCGAGCAGTTCAACAAGGCGATGTATGATTTTAATCAGAAATACTACGCCCCGTCCGGCAGCAGCGCGACGCAGTTCTTTTCCGACACCGTGCCCGAGGGCGTGCGCCGGGGCGTAACCAATTTCTTCGCCAATCTCGGGGAACCGGTGGTGGCGTTCAGCAGCCTCGCCCAGGGCGATGTCGACAATGCCGGCATCGCCGCCCGCCGCTTTTTCTACAATCTGATCTACGGCTATGGCGGCGTCCTTGACCGCGCCACCGAACTCGGGGTCAAGAGCGAACCGCGCGATATGGGGCAGGCGGTGTGCACCGCCGGCCTTCCCGATGGCCCCTATCTGGTACTGCCGTTCTACGGGCCGTCGTCGGTGGGGGATTTCTTCGGCTCGGCATTGCCGGTGCTGGCCGGCTATGTGGCGCTGGGCGAAGCGTTCTGGCTCTATCGCGCCAGCAGCCGGGTCGCCGCCACCATGGCCGGACCGGAGGGGACGACCGGCGCCGCCCCCAGCCCCGAGGCCAGCATCGCCGAAGCCGCCCGCCTCGAAGAGACCTACCGGCTCGACAAGGAACGCTATCTCGCCGCCCGCGAAGCCGCCTGCGCCAAGCGGCCGGCGCCAAGCGCCGAACCGGCGCCAGCGCCGGGCAGCACCGCGACCCCGGCCGCGCCGGCCGGCGAGGCCGACGCCCAGCTGGCCAGCGTGCCGCGCTGAGCCGGGCCGCCGGGCGCTCAAGCGCCGTCGGGCGTTTCGAAATCGGGCGCCGAAGCCGGTGCGCGCCGCCGGTCCCGTCGGTGTCGGCGCGCGCCGCCGCATAGTGTCTCCATTGAGATCGATGCGATGGGCGTTGTGGACGAGCCGGTCGAGGATGGTATCGGCCCCGGGGAGCACGAGGTCTTCGAGCAGTCGCGACGAGCGGGTTTAGTGGACGGAGAGAATGCGGCGGCATGCGGCGTGGCCGAAGGCGCAACCGGAAGAGCCGGCGGCATGGAACGCGCGCATCCCTGATGACCAAGTGGCTGCTTTGCGACGCATGGCAGGGGTCTTTCGCGATGCTGAAGGTGTCCGTCGTGCCGGACTCGATGCCGACGCCGGCGACATTATCGGACGCGGCCCGCGGAAGACTATCGCCGACGAACGGAATATCGGCCGGATCGAAACACTTTTATCCGCCCAGGAAAGATGACGACATGTATCAATTGGACCTCCTCAAGCGACCGAGTGGCCGTACCGCCATGTTGATGGCTTCCGGGTTCACGTTCGACCTTGAAGCACCCTGCGCCGACGGCATGCCGATCACCGATGTCGCCCGGGCGCTGGCCTATCAGCCCAGGTGGGCTGGCGCCACCCGCGAGTTTTATTCCGTTGCCGAACACAGCGTCATGGTCTCCCGGCTGGTCCCGCCGGAATTTGCCCTTGATGGCTTATGCCACGATCTCGAGGAGGCGATTAGCGGAGACATTGCTTCGTGCGTTAAGGTTTTGATTGGGCGCGATCATCTGAAAACCCGGTTCGGCCCGATCAAGCAGGCGCTTGCCGAGCGCTTCGGCTTCCGCATGGATGGCATCGACGTCAAACGTGCCGACCTCGTGTGCATGGCGACCGAGTTGAGAGACTTGCTTCCGCCAGCATGGTTGGACTTCGGCCACCTACCCCCGCCCCATCCCGATAAGATTATTCCCGTCGGTCCCGAACGGGCTTATTCACTCTTTTTGGACCGGTACGAAAACCTAAAGCACCTCGCCCAGCCGGCAGAAGCCCCCCGCCAGCAGAGAAAGCGAAAAACAAAAAAATAGCATCTCGACTATTTGCCACATGGCGCGCGACTCTCAGCGTCATCGCGTAAGGACCCAAAGACAGGTCCGGGAGCAATGCCTTGAGTTTCGAGAAGGCCAGCGATCTAGGTGTTCCTAAACATCTGGCGCTGGCGATGATCGCCCAGGGTCCTCTGCGGGTCGAGGCGAGGGCCGGGGGCGTGAAGGTCCGCTGCGTGGTGACCAACCTGACCGCCCGATGAATAGGGCGGGATAAAAGAACCCTGCCGTGAGGAAACGCGGCAGGGTCTTCGCCCGCGAAGCTAAGGCTTAGGCCGGGTAGGTCGCGAACTGGATACCTGCCATTTGTTGCGTGATGCGCACCACCTGGCAGCTGTAGCCGAATTCGTTGTCGTACCACACGTACAGCACGACATTGCGGCCATTGGCGATTGTGGCCTGCGAATCCACCACGCCGGCGTGGCGCGAACCGACCAGATCGCTCGATACGATTTCCGTCGAGGCGGTGTAGTCGATCTGCTCCTGCAGTTCCGGGCTCAGGGCGCAGTCGCGCAAATAGGTGTTGATGTCTTCCTTGGTGGTCGGCTTGACCAGCGTGAGATTCAGAATGGCCATGCTCACGTTCGGCGTGGGGACGCGGATGGCATTGCCGGTCAGTTTGCCGGCCAGTTCCGGCAGCGCCTTGGCAACCGCCTTGGCCGCGCCGGTTTCGGTAATCACCATGTTGAGCGGCGCGCTGCGGCCGCGGCGGTCGGCCTTGTGATAGTTGTCAATGAGGTTCTGGTCGTTCGTATAGGAATGCACGGTTTCGACGTGGCCGTGCTCGATGCCGTACCCGTCGTTCACGACTTTGAGCACCGGCACGATGGCGTTGGTGGTGCAGCTTGCGGCAGACAGGATTTTGTCGCTGTCCGCAATGTCGCCGTTATTGATGCCATACACAATATTCTTGATCGCGCCTTTGCCCGGTGCGGTCAGCAGCACGCGCGCCACGCCGGGGCTTTGCAGGTGCAGCGACAGGCCAGCCTCGTCGCGCCAGGAGCCGGTGTTGTCGATCACGATGGCATTTCTGATGCCGTGCGCCGGGTAGTCGATCTTGTCCGGACCCTCGCCATAGATCACCTTGATGAAATTGCCGTTGGCGATAATGCCGCTGTGTTCGGTGTCTATGGTGATGGAGCCATTGAATGGGCCATGCACGGAATCGCGGCGCAACAGTGCGGCACGCTTTTCGAGGTCATTGCCCTTGCCCTTGCGGACCACGATGGCGCGCAGGCGCATTTTGTTTCCGTTGCCGGTACGCTCGATCAACAGGCGCGCAACCAGGCGGCCGATGCGTCCGAAACCATAGAGGACGATGTCGCGCGGCTCACTTAGCAGCGGTTCGGGTCGGCCTACGATGTCGGCCAGTTCCGCGCGGAGAAAATCTGCGACCGACACGCCTTCGCCCACTGCCAGCCATTTGTTCGTGAGGCGGCCCAGGTCTATGCGCGCCGGGGCGAGCTGCAGTGTTTCCATGGCTTCGACCAGCTTGAAACTATCCTGGATGGACAACTCCTCGCCCGTGTATTGACGCGCATAACGGTGCGTCTTGAGGATGTCCACGGTGGTCACGTTGTTGATCGGACGCCCGTAGATGCGCATCAGGATGCCGTTATTGCGATACAGCCTGCCTATCATGGGCAGCATCAGTTCGGCCAGTTCCTGGCGCTGTATGTAGGATTGTAAAAGTTGGTCTGCCTGCACGTTGCTCATGTTTTTCACCTGTCCAAGAAAAAATCAAGATTGTGCATTGCGGATGGGGTGGAACGGCCTTCCACCCCGGATTATTCACCGGGTTTGGCGGGCACAGCCTATCACATTGAAACGGTGTAGATTCTGGTTGCTGACACCTGACCGACGCTATCGAGAAGCCATGCCCACCGGAGTTGAAGATACCCTGTTCCTGCCCGGCCTGTCACCCGTCGCCGGCAAGAGTCTGGATATCGACTTTGGCGACGGTGATGTCTCCCCGGACGGGCGGTCTTTTGGTGGTGCGGGAGTTTGACCGAAAGATCGGCTTAGCCGACGCCCTGGCCGCCCGCCTTCGCGATGAGCGTAATCCGGCCTTTGGTCGCCATAGCTGCACCGACAGGATCCGGTTCCGGTCGATGGGCGTCGCCGCCGGATACGCGGACGGGGATGACTGTGACCCATTGGGCCACGGCCCCCCTTGTTCACGATCGCCCTGGACCGCGCGCCGGCGAGTGGGGAAGCGCTGTGCTCACAGCCGCCCCCCCCCCGGTCGCTGACCGCGACGGGGGGGAACCCGATCCCATTCCGGGCAGACCAGCCTCAGCCCCGGCTGATGTCGGTCGGGTGCCAGACCACGCCGCGCGGACGCCGGGTCCGGCGGGCGCCATCACCGCCGGCGCCGTCGCCCTCGGGCCGTCGCAACCCGGTCCGGCCTTCCGCGAAGCCAATGCCCGCACAAGCCTCGATGAACGCTTTCAGCGCCGAACGGGCGTTGGCGTCCCGAATGCGCATGAAGTGCCGGGCCAGCACTAACGCCTCGCGCGAACGCAACTGGGGGTCCCCGGGTTCGCCGGCCGGCGACAGCGACTCTGAATCGGTCGGCGTCTCGGACGGCTTGCCGCCATCGAGATCGGAAAACAGGGCCGAGACCGGCACATTGAGGTATCTGGCCAACAGAAACAGCTTGCTGGCGGAAATCCGGTTGACGCCCCGCTCATACTTTTGCAACTGCTGGAACGTCAAGCCGATGGTCGCCGCGAGGTCGCTCTGGCTCAAACCTGCGAGCATGCGCAACTCACGCAACCGTTGTCCGACGAGAACATCAACCTCATTTGTGCTCTCGCCTTTTCCCCGCGTTCTCCTTTTCACGGAACAATTCCTTCGCCTTGCAAATTCAAAAAGAAACGGCAAGCCCCGCTCCCCCAAAGCGGACAGGTTCGCCCCGGCGCCCCGCAAAGATGCCGCCACCCGATTGTTAACCAATGTCTCTTGTATATTGGTTAACGGCCCAGAACGGCATTCCCCCTTGTTGCCGCCTTGGCCTCGATCTGAGAGCCACCCCACGCTTCGCTAGGCTAACACCACCGTCACCGAGCAGTGCTGCCAATTGCACAAGTGCCAACAAAGGTCAAGGGCCAAATAGTTGACTAAGACTTCTGTCGTAGGCGAGAAATTGCCTCCCGATAGGCCTGGAACAGATCAAAAACATTAATCAGGATCATCGGCAATAAATGAGTACGCGCATCCCGGGCATTCAACAGAGTGGCTATAATAATGGCGGTCCGCCTGAACAACGGCCGACCATTAGAATGAAAAATATCCAAATATTGCTGCGGCGGGCCAACTCGAACCTTATTTGGCCCGACAGGCCATTGCGGTTCGCCCCCGGACAACCCAGGGTGAATATTTGATGGTCTGTAATCCGCTTCTTTTCTCCCGATTGGTGACATGATGACCGAAAGATAACGTTATTGATAGCGTATAACTCAAATAAATTTATCCTTTTTGAGCGTGGCGGGACCAGGAGAAACCTGCCGCGGGAAGGCGACCGCGCCAATCTGCGCCAGCCGATGGCTTTGGCGACCCCGGTCGGGCGGGCGGCCATCAAGGCGCGAGGACGGCCCCCGCGGAACTTCTCGTCATGCGGGTTCTTCGGCGTCGACTCCCGAAACAAGGCCACTTTGGAACGATTAACTGGCATGATTCTCCCTCTTCGGTGGCAATTCCGTTGCGCCATAGGGTTTATACCGTATGGCGGTTGGCGTCAGCATGGCATAGGGTCGAAGGTGTAACGGTTTCGAGATCAAGGATCTGACGGGACCGGAGCCCGGCTTGGCACCGGACACCCGTTCCAGGGAAGTGCGATCGGCGATCATGGTCACAGTCTTGATAACGGCCATGTGCGTGCTGCTGCTCGTCGGCCCCGCCGTCGTCCGCGCCGAACCGCTGGTTCAGGTCGCCGAAGGCCACGGCAAGCCGAAGCCCAAAAGCAAGGACAAAGACAAAGGCGGACACGGGGAAAAAAAGCCGGAAGGCTCTCCGGAAGGGGAGGCAAAACACGAGGCAAAAAAGCCCGAAAAACCAAAACCAAAGAAGCCGGACAAAACAAAAAATTGCCAGTGGGACGAGGACATTAACGTCGAGATCGACAACAAGTATCTAAAGCTGACTCAGATGTCCCTGAAGAACGTCATGAGGGGCGGCGAATCCGAGCAGAATGGCTACAATGTCTATGCCGACACCGACAAGCTGGTGCTGAAGATCAGAGCGCCCGACGGCAACTGGTATCTGGCCAACATGACCCGGCTCGGGGATCTCGACGAGGGATGCGTTTTTTACATGGTTGGCGAGCCCCGGCAGGTTGACGGCGAACCGCCCCTCTATTAGCCGCGCCGCCACCGCGACGATCGCGACTCGAGTTTCCACTTGCCGCGGCCCTTGGTTTCGGTTCTTTACATGGCCGAGCACGGATCAAGCTGCTAAGGTGCCGTCATGTTCACCGGAATCGTCACCCACATCGGCCGGGTCGCCGCCATCGAGCGCTCGGGCGACACCCGTTTCACCATCGCCTGCGACCTCGAGGTCGCGGCACTGCCGCTGGGCGCCTCGATCGCCAACAACGGCGTCTGCCTGACGGTGGTTGCCCGGGAGCCCGGCTGGTTCGCGGTCCAGGCGTCCGATGAGACCCTGGCCTGCACGACTCTGGGCGGCTGGCAGCCGGGGACGCCGGTCAATCTGGAGCGCTCGCTCCGGCTCGGCGACGAGCTGGGCGGCCATCTGGTCTTCGGCCATGTCGATGGGGTCGCCACTGTGGTATCGATCACCCCCGCGGGCGAAAGCCGGCGCTTCGAGTTCGAGGCCCCGGCGGCGCTGGCGCGATTTATCGCCGTCAAGGGCAGCGTCGCCCTTGACGGCGTCTCTCTCACCGTCAATGAAGTGGCGGGGCGGCGCTTTTCCATCAACATCATTCCCCATACCCAGCAATGCACGACGTTCGGCACCATGAAACCGGGACAGACGGTCAATCTCGAGGCGGACATGCTGGCGCGCTATGTGGCGCGCCTCAGCGAACCGGTGTGAGCACCGGCCTGCTGGGCGCCCTCGCGTCCGCCGAGGAGATCATCGAGGAGGCCCGCCAGGGCCGGATGGTGATCCTGGTCGATGACGAGGACCGCGAGAACGAGGGCGACCTCGTGATCCCGGCCGACGCCGCCGCTCCCGCCGCGATCAACTTCATGATCCGCTTCGGCCGCGGGCTGGTCTGTCTTGCCCTGAGCAAGGACCGGGTCGAGCGGCTCAATCTGCCGCTGATGACCCGGCACAACCAGACCCGGCATCAGACCGCCTTCACCACCTCGATCGAGGCCCGGGAGGGCGTGACCACCGGCATCTCGGCCGCCGACCGCGCCCGCACCGTGGCGGTGGCCATCGATCCCGAGAAGGGCGCCCACGACATCGTCAGTCCCGGCCACGTCTTTCCGCTGGTGGCACGGGACGGCGGCGTGCTGGTCCGGGCCGGCCATACCGAAGCGGCGGTCGACATCGCCCGCCTCGCCGGCCGGCGGCCGGCCGGGGTGATCTGCGAGATTCTCAACGAAGACGGCACCATGGCCCGGTTGCCCGACCTCGTGCCCTTCGCCCGGCATCACGGCCTCAGGATCGGCACCATCGCCGACCTGATCGCCTACCGCCGCCGCACCGAGACCCTGATCGAGCGCACGGTTGAAACCGAGATCGACAGCCGCTATGGCGGGCGCTGGCGGCTGGTCAGCTATGTCAACTCGATCACCGGCGCCGAGCATGTCGCGCTGGTCAAGGGTGAGGTTGGCGACGGCGCGCCGGTCCTGGTGCGCATGCACGCCCACGATCTGCTCGACGATGTCCTCGCCGAGTCGAGCGGCGGCCGGGCCGTCAACCTCCAGGCGGCAATGGCCACCATCGGCAGCGCCGGGCGCGGCGTCGTGGTGCTGCTGTGCGACCCGCCGGAGAAGTCGCTGGCCACCCGGCTCAAGGCCCGACTCTCGCCGACCGCCACCGACGATGGCCAATTGCGCGACTACGGCGTCGGCGCTCAGATCCTGCTGGACCTCGGGGTCCGGCACATGGTTCTGCTGTCCAACCACCGCAAGACCATCGTCGGCCTCGAAGGCTATGGCCTGACTGTGGTCGACCACCAGCCGATCGCGGTCGACGCCGCGCTCGCGAGAACCCGGAAGGCCCCCGCCGATGGCTGATGCGCCTCACATCCTGATCGTCGAAGCCCGTTTTTACGAAGATCTCGCTGATGAGCTGGTCCGGGGCGCGGTCGCCGAGATCGACGCCGCCGGCGCCACCTACGAGCGCATTTCGGTGCCCGGCGCCTTCGAGATTCCGGCGGCGATCCGCTACGCCGTCAAGTCGATGGATTTTTATTCCGGGCGCCGCCGCTTCGACGGCTATGTCGCGCTCGGCTGCGTCATCCGCGGCGAAACCACCCACTATGATTATGTCTGCGGGGAAAGCGCCCGCGGCCTTCAGGAGCTGGCCCTGGCCTACACCCTCGCGGTCGGCTATGGCATCCTCACGGTCGAGAATCGCGAGCAGGCCTGGGCGCGCGCCGCGGTCAAGCACAAGAACAAGGGTGCCGCCGCGGCCCGCGCCTGCCTCGACATGCTGGAGCTGAAACGCCAGTTCCGCCTCTATCCGCGCTGACCTTCAGGACCTCATGACCAGCACCACCAAACCTGTCAGACGCCGCAACCGCACCGGTGGCGGCTCGGCCAAGGCGCGCCGCAGCGCCGCCCGGCTGGCCGCAGTGCAGGCGCTCTATCAGATCGAACTGGCCGGGGCCACCCCGGAGGCCGTGCTGTCGGAGTTTGTCAGGCACAGGCTCGGCCACGAAATCGACGGTATTTCCTATGTTGCCGCCGACCCGGTGCTGTTTGGCGCCATCGTTCGCGGCACCAGCGCCCGGCAGGCCGAACTCGACACCATGCTCTCGGCCGCGCTCGATGCCAAAATGCCGCTGGAGCGGCTGGAACTGCTGCTGCGGGCGATTCTGCGCGCCGGTGCCTTCGAGCTGCTCGGCCATGCCGAGGTTCACCCCCGCATCATCCTGACCGAATACATCGAGGTCACCAAAGCCTTCTACGCCGGCCGCGAGGCCGGGGTGATCAACGGTGTGCTCGACCACCTCGCTCACCGCCTCAGGCCCGACGAGCTGGATCAGCCGCCCGGTCCGGCGGACGCCGACAATGACCGCCCCTGAGCCGCCGCTGGGCGAATTCGCACGCATCGCCCGCTTTCTGGCCCCGCTCGCCGCCGGCTGTCCCGGCGCCTTCGGCCTCACCGACGACGCCGCGGTGCTGGCAGTGCCGGCGGGACAGCAGTTGGTGGTCACCACCGACGCCATGGTTGCGGACGTCCATTTCCTGGCCGACGACCCCCCGGCCGACATCGCGGCCAAGCTGCTGCGCACCAACCTCTCGGACCTCGCGGCGATGGGCGCGGCGCCGTTCGGCTACTCGCTGGTTCTGTCGCTGCCGCGGACCCAGAGCCAGGACTGGCTCGCCGGCTTCGCCGCCGGACTGGCCGCCGACCAGGAACAATACGGGATATCCCTGATTGGCGGCGATTGCGTGTCGACTCGGGGGCCGGTGACCCTGGCGATCTCGGCACTGGGGCTGGTGCCGGCCGGACAGGCGCTGAGACGGCGGGTGGCCGGGCCGGTTTGCCGACAGGCGCTGTTCGTCACCGGCACCATCGGCGACGCCGCGCTCGGCCTGAAATTCGTGCTGGGCGACCTCGACGCCGCCGCCGCGCCCGCCGCCGACCGCGCCGCCCTGATCGCCCGCCTGCGCCGGCCCGAGCCCCGCCTCGCCGCCGGTCAGGCGCTGCGGGCCATCGCCAGCGCTGCCCTCGATGTTTCCGACGGCCTGATCGCCGACCTCGGCCATCTCTGCGAAGTCAGCGGCTGCGCCGCCGTGATCGCGGCCGCCCGGGTGCCGCTGTCGGAACCGGCCCGGGCGCTGCTGGCGCGCCGGCCCGAATTGCTGGAGACCGTGCTCACCGGCGGCGATGATTACGAGTTGGCCTTCGCGGCGCCCGCCGCGGCCCGGCCGGCACTCGGCGCGCTGGCCGCCGGCCTCGGAGTCGCGATCACCGAAATCGGCCATCTTGAGACCGGCCCGGCCGGCCGCGTCGAGGTACGCGACGCGGCCGGCTCCCCGCTGGCGCTGGCCGGCCGCGGCTGGAGCCACTTTCCGGGATCATGAGCCTTTTCATCGCCCTGCCCGCCCTGTAGCTTCCAGCGATCGGGGACCGGGACAGTGAGGGAGCAGGGCCGGGGATGAAGGGGATCGCGCTGCTGATCGTCGGGGTGCTGCTGCTGCTGGGGGCGGCCGGGGGCGGCTATTACGCCTATACCAAATACTTCAACGCTTCGACCGAGCCCGAAAAGCCGGCCAAGCCGCCGCCGCCGCCGCCGCCGGTCTATGTCCGGATTCCACCGCTGGTGGTGCCGGTGGTCGGGGCCGAACGGGTCGAACAGGTGATCACGATGGTGGTCTCGCTGCTGGTCAAGGATCAGACCGCCGCCTCGACGATCTCCGAACGGATGGCCCGGGTCACCGATACCTTCATGACCTCGATCTATGCCGCGATCGATGAGGGCGAAATCCTCGATGGCAGCCTCGTGAAAATCACCGGTCTCAAGCAGCGGCTTCAGACCGTGAGCAACCAGCTTTTCGGCCCCGACGTGGTTAAAGAGGTGCTGGTTCAGACCGTGCTGCAGCGGCGGCTCTGACCGCCATACGCGCGCGCCCTCATGGATTCGGACCGGGAACGAGTCGGAATCGTTGCAATGTCGGGATCGCTCCGGCATGCTGCGATGACTCAATTCCCGGCCGGCCCCCCGTCCGTCGCGGCGGTGTGGCCGGTGAAGGGAAGGTTTAAAAAGGCAATTTGGGGGAATCGATGATCGTTGCATTTGTCTTCGTCATCCTCTGCGGCCTGCTGGCGGTGGCCTATGGCGCCTACGCAGGCAAGCAGGTGATGGCCGCAAGTGCCGGCACCGCGCGGATGCAGGAAATTTCCGGCGCGGTCCAGGAGGGTGCAAAGGCCTACCTGAACCGGCAGTACACCACCATCGGCATGGTCGGCGTCGTGATCGCCATCATTCTGGCGGCCACTCTGGGTCCGAAGACCGCGATCGGCTTCGTGCTCGGCGCGGTTCTGTCGGGTGCGACCGGCTTCATCGGCATGAACGTGTCGGTGCGGGCCAATGTTCGCGTCGCCGACGCCGCCACCCGCGGTCTGGCCCCGGCGCTGGATATCGCCTTCAAGTCGGGCGCCATCACCGGTCTGCTGGTGGTCGGTC
>JBAXPR010000042.1:0-27841 GCA_037132135.1 Rhodospirillaceae bacterium | reverse complement strand
GGGAAATGCGCGACTGGCGCCCCGACGCCCGCTTCAAGGGCCGCGACGACGGCCTTGATGCCGTCGCCGGCTGCCTCAAAGCGGAGCCGGTGCGGCTCGGCAGCCCGGGCCGGACGCCAGCGCGGGAGCCGGGATGGCGGGGGCTCCCCGGCCCGGCACTGTGAGCAGGTGCGGAAAAATGTCGCGGTTGTTAACGAACAACCGGACTCGACAAAGGCCCTGGTGAGTTGGTCTACTTATGGCAGACATCTTACGGAACGATTCGTAGTGGTAGATCCCTACGTAGTTCTACGTAATACCATGGGAGATGGGCTATGAGAGCGCTGGCATGCTTGTTTATCGCACTCGCGATTGTCTGGATACACCCGGTTTCTGCCGCCTGCATCACAAATAACACCGCGGCGCCGCTTTACGTCGATCAGTACTCACTGGCGAGCGCGGAAGACATCTTCAAGATCGAGCCGGGCCAGCGGCTGTGCCGCGATCATTCCGGGATGTTCCACCGCTATGACGTCGCGTTGATGCCCTACGACAGCGCCGCCGACGTCTGCACCACCTATCTGGCGCGCAACAGCGACGAGCTGGTGATCGAGGGCTCCTGCGAACACAAGACCGGCGGCAAATGCGCGGCCCGCATCCACTGCGGCCGGCTCACCGCCACTGCCAAAGCCACCGAGCATGCCGCCGTGCCCTGAGTCCCTGACTATGCTCAGGGACTGATCCACCGGGGCTTTGCCTCCGGTCACCGCCAAGCCGCCTCCCTTCGGGGAGGCGGCTTTTTTGTTGCCTCACACACCCGGGAGATAAGCCATGCATGAGAATGTCGACGTGATCTGGTGGATCACGGCGGTGGAACTGCCCGTGATCAGCGGGCTGTTCTGGATGATCACCCGCCACCGCCGGGATGCCGAACAGGCCCTGGAGGCGGTGCGCCAGCGGGCCGACAACGCCCAGAGTCAGGTCCGGGAGGCCCTGGCTAATTACAAGGTCGAGGTCGCCCGCTCCTATGCCGGCCTCGACACCCTGAAAACCGTCGAGCAGCGCCTGACCGACCACCTGCTGCGCATCGAGGCCAAGCTCGAGTTCAGTTGCGGCATGCTCGCCGAAGGGGGGCTGTGATGGCCGGGCCGGCGCTGCTCCCCCTCGCCCAGGACCTCGGCCCGCCGCCCGCGACCCCGGCCCGGCCAGCGCTGGCGCCCGGCGGCGGCCGGGACACCGCGATCGAGACCCTGGCCCGCACGCTCTGGGGCGAAGCCCGCACCGAGCCGGTGCGGGGCATCGAGGCCGTGGCCTCGGTGGTGCTCAACCGGGTGGCGGTGGCGGCCGAGCGCGGCGGCTGGTGGTGGGGCGACGGCATCCTCGCGGTGTGCCGCAAGCCGCATCAGTTCCGCTGCTGGAACCCCGGCGGCGCCGATTATCCCCGGCTGCTGACGCTCCGGGCCGGCGAGCCGGTGTTCGACACCTGCCTCCGGGTCGCCCGCCGGGCGGTGGCCGGGGTGCTGGCCGATGCCACGGGCGGCGCCACCCATTACCACGCCCTGACGGCCCATCCGCTCTGGGCCGCGGGCGAACTGCCCACGGCCGAAATCGGCTCCCTCCTCTTTTACCGCATTCTGGAGTAACCGCTGATGATCGCTGCTCTGCTCGCCCAGGTCGGGCTGCCGCTGCTGGTCCGGACCGTTGGTTCGGCCCTCGGCATGATCGACAATCCGCTCGCCGCCAGCGCCGCCGCCGCGCTTAGGGCGGTCGACGGTGGCATCACCTCGTCCGAGATTCCGCCCGAGGCGGTGGCCGAGGCCAACCGCCACGTCGAACGGCTCGCCGAGTTGGAGTCGGCCGGCATCCAGGCGGCGCTGAAGGAGGTCAACCAGAGCGCCCGCGCCGAGATCGCCTCGGAGGACGCCTATGTCCGGCGCATGCGCCCGACCTTCGGCTATGTCATGGCGCTGACCTGGGGCGCCCAGATGACGGCGCTGGCCTACATCATCGTCACGGATCCGGCGGCAGCGGGCGCGGTGGTCGCCGCCATGGCCTCGCTCGGCACGATCTGGAGCGTCGGGCTCGGGGTGCTCGGCATCTATGTCTATAAACGCTCCGACGAAAAGCGTCAGGGCGCAGCCGGCGACACGGGCGATTTCGGGAGTCTGGGGGGCTTGGCGGAACGGCTGCTGGGCTCGAAGGCTCCGGCCGGCAGCAGCGGCCGCTGAAGGGAGACCGCGAGGGCGGGGCCGCCCCGGTCAGGCGGCCTCGACCATCGCGTGGTAGATTTTCCAGGCCACGATGACGCTGACGCCGCCGGCCTTGGCCCCGGCCGCGAGCATCGCCGGTGTCGGCTTCGCCGGCAAGGAGATCTGTCCGGAGTCGGCCATCAGCCGGACCATGCCGAGTGCGAAATCGAGGGCGCTGGAACGGGAGGAACCGAATGCCTCGGCGCTCGGAAACGATGGTGGCTGCATGGGTGGCATCCTTCTGGTCGGATGTCTTCTGTTAGGCAAAGATGATGCCAACCGCCGCGCCGGGCACAGGGCCGGTTTTTGGCGGATTTTGGGGCGCTTTGCCCGGCGCCCGGCCGCGGTTTGGCCTGCAAAACGCGAAACCGTGACGGTTTGATTGCATTTTGCGGTGCACACCCGGGGAGCGGCACCCTTGAGCAATCGACTGGCATCCCACGGCCATTTCAGGTACCGTCGGAGCACGTCCGTCCGACGCTCGAAAGAATCCCGGGGGTGCCGCGTGATCGATCTCTTTCCCGTGACCGGTCCGCTGCTGCGCTGCCTGACGCCGGAGCGCGCCCACGCCGTCACCATTCGTCTGCTGGCCACCGGCCTTGCGCCCTCGATGGCCGGCAAGGACGATCCGATCCTGGCGCAACGGCTGTGGGGGCTGGATTTCCCCAATCCGGTCGGTATCGCCGCCGGCTTCGACAAGAACGCCGAGGTGATCGACCCGCTGCTGGCCCTGGGCTTCGGCTCGGTCGAGATCGGAACCGTGACGCCCCGGCCGCAGCCGGGCAACCCGCAGCCGCGCTGCTTCCGCCTGCCGGCCCAGCAGGCGATGATCAACCGCTTCGGCTTCAACAGCGAGGGGCTGGAGGCGGTCGGCCGGCGGCTCAATGCCTGGCGGCACCGGCGGCGGCGGCGGGCGGGCGTGGTCGGGGCCAACCTCGGGCGCAACAAGGACAGCAGCGACGCCGTCCATGATTATGTCGCCGGGGTCTACGCCCTGGCCCCGGTGTCGGACTATCTCGTGATCAACGTGTCCTCGCCGAACACGCCCGGCCTGCGCTCGCTCCAGGATCGCGGCCCGCTGACCGAACTGCTGACCCGGGTGCTGGAAGCCCGCGCCGACCTTTGCGAAAAGAAGACGCCGCCGCTGCTGCTCAAGATCGCCCCCGATCTCACCGACGAAGACCTGCTGGCCATCGCCGAGGTCAGCCTCGCGGTCGGGATCGAGGGGCTGATCGTCTCCAACACCACGATCAGCCGCCCCGACGAGATCATTGACCTGCCGGTGGCCACCGAGGCCGGCGGCCTGTCCGGGCCGCCGCTCTTTGCGCTGTCGACCCGGGTACTCGGGCAGATCTACCGGCACACCCGCGGCAAGCTGCCGCTGATCGGCGCCGGCGGCATCGCCAGCCCCGAGGATGCCTATGCCAAGATCCGCGCCGGCGCCTCTTTAGTCCAGCTCTATACCGCGCTGGTCTACCAGGGGCCGGCGCTGGTCCGCCGCATCAAGGCCGGCCTGCCCGCGTTCCTCCGGCGCGACGGCTTCACCAGCCTCGCCGCCGCGGTCGGGGCCGACGCCCGCGGCTGACCCCTCACCCCCCCCTGGCCCCTGCGGCACTCCGCCCTGGCTTGCTCGACCGGTACCCTCGGCAAGCCTGCCTATGCTGCGCTGCGGCGTCGGCGGTGGCGCCGGGGGTCATCGATTGACTGGCAAGAAAAAGGGACGTTCAGGATGGCCGATATCACCAGACGGGTGACCGACGAGGAGGCGCTGCTGTTCCATGCCGGCGGCCGCCCCGGCAAGCTCGAGATCGCACCGACCAAGCCGCTGGTGACCCAGCGCGACCTGTCGCTGGCCTATTCCCCCGGCGTCGCCGCGCCCTGTCTGCGCATCGCCGAAGACCCTTCGACGGTCTACGACTACACCGCCAAGGGCAACATCGTCGCCATCATTTCCAACGGCACCGCGGTGCTCGGGCTGGGCGACCTCGGGGCGCTGGCCTCCAAGCCGGTGATGGAGGGCAAGGCCGTGCTCTTCAAGCGCTTCGCCGACGTTGACGGCATCGACATCGAGGTCGACACCCGCGACGTCGACGAATTCATCAATTGCGTGCGCTACCTCGGACCGACCTTCGGCGGCATCAATCTGGAGGACATCAAGGCCCCCGAGTGTTTCATCATCGAGCAGCGGCTGCGCGAGCTGATGGACATTCCGGTCTTCCACGATGATCAGCACGGCACCGCGATCATCGCCGCCGCCGGTCTGATCAACGCCTTCGAGATCACCGGCCGCTCGATCAAGGAGGCCCGGCTGGTGGTCAACGGCGCCGGCGCCGCCGCCATCGCCTGCGTCGAGCTGTTCAAAACCCTGGGCGTGCCCCACGCCAACATCATCATGTGCGACACCAAGGGCGTGATCTGGCAGGGCCGCACCGAGGGCATGAACCAGTGGAAGTCGGCCCACGCCGTGCCCACGCCGGTCCGCACCCTGGCCGAGGCGCTGAAGGGCGCCGATGTCTTCGTCGGGCTTTCGGCCAAGGGCGCGGTGACACCCGAGATGGTCCGCTCGATGGCGGACAGACCGATCATCTTCGCCCTCGCCAACCCCGACCCCGAGATCACCCCCGAGGAGGTGCGGGCGGTGCGCACCGACGCCATCGTGGCCACCGGCCGCTCGGATTATGTCAATCAGGTCAACAACGTCCTCGGCTTTCCCTACATCTTCCGCGGCGCCCTCGATGTCCGGGCCTCGACGATCAACGACGCCATGAAGCTGGCGGCGGCGCGGGCGCTGGCCGAACTGGCCCGGCAGGACGTGCCCGACGAGGTCGACGCCGCCTATTCCGGCCGCCGGCTGCGCTATGGTCCCGACTACATCATTCCGGTGCCGTTCGATCCCCGGCTGATCGTCAGCATTCCGGCGGCGGTGGCCCAGGCTGCGATGGACAGCGGCGTCGCGCGCGCGCCGATCATCGACATGACCGCTTATCGCCAGCGCCTGCGCACCCGGCTCGACCCCACCGCCGACAGCCTGCAGCTGATTTTCGAAAAGGTCAAATCGCGGCCGCGCCGCGTGGTGTTCGCCGAGGGCGAGGAGGACCGGACGATCCGCGCCGCCATCGCCTTCCGCGCCGCCGGCCTCGGCACCCCGGTGCTGATCGGCCAGGAGGAGGCGATCCAGGCCCAGATCAAGGCGCTCGGCCTGCAGGACGCCGCCGGCCTCGAAATCCACAACGCCCGGTGCTCCAGCCATACCCGGCGCTACAGCGACCATCTCTACAAGCGGCTCCAGCGCAAGGGCCTGCTCCACCGCGACTGCCAGCGCATGGCCAACCAGAACCGCAACATCTTCGGCGCCCTGATGGTGGCGCTCGGCGACGCCGACGCGCTGGTCACCGGCCTGACGCGCAATTTCCCGATCTCGTATAAGGAAATCAGCCGGGTGATCGATCCCCGCCCGGGCGAGCGGGTGTTCGGGCTGAGTGTGCTGCTCGCCCGCGGCCGGACGGTCTTTATCGGCGACACCACGGTCAACGAGGTCCCCGACAGCCACCAGCTGGCCGACATCGCGATCCAGTCGGCGGCCAAGGCGCGCCAGATGGGCCATGAGCCGCGGGTGGCTCTGCTCTCCTATTCCAATTTCGGCCAGCACGCCCACGGCCGGCCCGAGAATGTCCGCACCGCCGTCGACATCCTCGACAAGCGCCGGGTCGATTTCGAGTATGACGGCGAGATGGCCGCCGACGTCGCCCTCGACTACGACCTGATGAAACGGCTGTTCCCGTTCTGCCGCCTGTCGGGTCCGGCCAACGTGCTGGTGATGCCGGCGCTCCACGCCGCCAACATCTCCTACAAGCTGCTCTCAAAACTCTCGGGCGGCACGGTGCTGGGGCCGCTGCTGATCGGCCTCGAAAAGCCGGTGCAGATCGTCCCGATGGCGGCCACGGTCTCGGATCTGGTCACCGCCGCGGCAATGGCGGCTCATGATTCTCTGCAATGGTAACGATTCCGCCGCGCGGGATGCCCGGAAGCCGTCAAAGCCCTTGGCCGGGCGCCCGGTTGGTGTAGACTCGGCGCCATGACGACACCGGCGCTCCCTCCCGAACGTTTGCTCCTGCCCGGCCTGCTGATGGCGGCGCCGCTGCTCGCGGCCGTTGGGTCGGTCGGCTTCACCGGCAGCGTCGGGCCCTGGCTGGTCGCGGCGCTGGCGCTGCTGCCGCCGGCCGGCGCGCTCTGGGTCGCCGAGCTTTATCGCCGCGAGATCGGCACCGTTTCGGCCTATCTCCAGACCCTGACCGCCGCGCCCGGCAGCGCCACCGAGCCCGGCGCCGACGAAGGCGAAGGCGTGGCCCATGAGCTGACCGCCGCCATCGCCCGCCTCGACCGCGCCGCCGCCAGCCGCGGTCAGGCGCTGGCAACCCGGCTTGAGACCACCGAGGCGCTGCTGGACGCGCTGCCCGACCCGCTGATTCTGGTTGGGGCGGAGCGGCAGGTCCGGCGCACCAATCAGGCCGCCCGAACCCTGTTTGGCGAACGGATGGGAGAAGGCGAGGCCGATCTCGCCCTGACCCTGCGCCACCCCGAGGTGATGGCCGCGGTCGATGCCGTGCTCGGCGGCGGTGGTGGCGGCGCGGTCGAGTTCTCGCTCTCCGGCCCGGTGGAACGCACCTATCAGGCGCGGATCAAGCCGTTCCGCCGCCACGGCGGCGATGGCCGCACGCCGATGGTCCTGCTCTCTCTGCACGACATCACCACGGTCAAGCGCTCGGAACAGCAGCGCGCCGACCTGGTCGCCAACGCCAGCCACGAATTGCGCACGCCGCTGGCCACCCTGATCGGCTTCATCGAGACTCTGCGCGGCCCGGCCCGCGACGATCGCGAGGCCACCGACCGCTTCCTCGGTATCATGCACGAACAGTCGAGCCGGATGGCCCGGCTGATCGACGATCTGCTCTCGCTGTCGCGGATCGAGCTGGACGAGCACACCCAGCCGACCGAGCGGGTCGATATCGTGCGCTGCGCCGGGGCCGCGGTCGCGGCCTTCGAGTTGAAGGCGGCGGCGCGGCGGGTGCGGCTGCGCGTGGTCGCCGAGGGCACGCTGCCCCGGGTCAGCGGCGATGCCGATCAGCTGGCCCAGGTGCTGCAAAATCTGATCAGTAATGCCATCAAGTACACCCGCGAGCAGACCGAAGTCACGGTGACGATCCGGCTCAATGACGCCAGCGCCTCCACCGCCGCCGGCGTGCCGACCCCGGTCGCGGTGACGGCGGCGGTGGCGACGCCGCCGGGCCGCCGGGCCGGTCCGGCGCCGCAGGTGATCTCGGTCGCGATCGCCGATCGGGGCGAGGGCATCGCCCGCACCCATCTGCCACGGCTGACCGAGCGCTTTTACCGGGTCGATCCCGCGCGCTCGCGGGCGCTGGGCGGCACCGGCCTCGGGCTGGCGATCGTCAAGCACATCCTCAACCGCCATCGCGGCCGCCTGACCATCGAGAGCGAGGCCGGCGCCGGCAGCACCTTCACGGTCTGGCTGCCGGTGAGCACCGGCTGAGCGCCGGGCAATATCCCCACAAAGCCTGTGCTTGAACCTGAACGGAAATTTCCCCACTTTGCTCAGCAGACGCCCAGCAGCGGCGGTCCGATGCGGAGCCCCTTGATGTTCATCCAGACCGAAGACACCCCCAATCCCGCGACCCTGAAATTCCTGCCCGGCTGCCCGGTCACCGGCGGCGCGCCGCTGGACTTTCCCAACCCCGAAGGGGCCGGGCGCTCGCCGCTGGCCGAACGCCTGTTCGCCGAAGACGGCGTCGCCGCGGTCTTCCTCGGCAGCGACTTCATCACCGTCACCCGGCGCCCCGAGAAAAGCTGGGCGGTACTGAAGCCATCGGTGGTCGGCGCGATCATGGAGCATTTCCTGACCGGGCGCGCCGTGCTCGCCGACTCGGACGTCCCGGCCTCGGGACACACTGGTGACGCCGGCGGCGACGATGATGTGGTCCGCCAGATCAAAGAGCTGCTCGATCAGCGGGTGCGGCCGGCGGTGGCCCAGGACGGCGGCGACATCACCTTCCACCGCTTCGAGGGGGGAGTGGTTTATCTCCACATGCGCGGTTCGTGCTCGGGCTGTCCATCCTCGGTGATGACCCTCAAGTCCGGAATCGAGAACCTGCTCAAGCACTTCATTCCCGAGGTTCAGGAGGTCCGCGCCGTCCGCTGAGCTTCAGGGTTCGGGAATGAAGAACTGGACCCCGAACCAGCGCCAGCGGTCCTCCTCGGCGGGCAGGGTGCAATTGACCCGCGCCCGGCCGGGGGGAAACGGATCCGCGATCCGGACCTCGATCCGGTTGCTGCCCAGCCGTTCGAGCACCGCGCGGCCCTGGCCGGTGGCAAAGCAGGCCAGCCGGTCGAGATTGCCGATAGTGTCGGGCACCGAAAAGCCCAGCAGCGGCGGATTGCGGCTCAGCACCGGGTCGGCCGGGGTGATGTCGAACACCGGCAGCGGCAGCGCATCGGCCGCCATCTCGAAGCGGTCGGTGGAACCGAAGGCGTCGTTCATCACGAAGCGGGGCAGGGCGAAGGCATCGGCCCCAGCGTGGGCAACGCCCGACTGCTGGCCGAAGGCGGCGCGAAAGCCGGCGCGCTCGATCAGCTTGCGCACCTCGAGGCTGTATTCACCCCGCGGATAGGCAAAGAGGGTCGGAACGAAGCCGAGTTCGGTCTGAAAGCGCTCCTTCATGCGCTGTAGGTCGCTCTGATTGTCCTGAGCCGTCCGCCCGGCCATGGGCAGGCCCGAAGCCGAGAAGGCGCCGATGGTGGCGCCGGCGCCGGCAAGCTCGCGCACCTGCGCCCAGGTCATCGAGCCCGAAAGCCCGGCGTCGACCGCGTCGGTGGCGACAAAAAGGGTAAAGGGCAATCCCGCCGCCTTCAGCCGCGGCCAGGCGTCGCGGTAAGCCGACAGGGTGGCCTCATCGATGGTGATGGCCACCGTCTTGTCGGGCAGCGGCGTGCCGGTCAGCAGCGCCTCGACCACCCGGGGCAGCGGCAACACGGTGTAATCGCCGTCTTTCAACTGGTCGAGATGATCTTCGAACTGGTCGACCCGGATGCTGGCGCCGGGCAGGCGGTCGTCGCCGAAGCGGCTGTAGGAAAAGATCACCGCGCCGCCCGCCGCCGCCCGGGCCGTCGACGGCATTGCCGCCGCGACCGGCACCAGTGCCAGCAGCGCAACGATGGTGATGAGCCGCCAAACCTGCATTCCCGCCTCGTACGTGTCCAGGCGTACAGTGTTGGCATAGCCGTACGCGGACAACAAGGCCCCAGCGTCTGCCTCTTTTCGAGGCCGTTCACCAGATGCTGTTGTGCAACAGCATCATTTCGCCATCATTTTGCCGCCCGCCGCGCTGTCGGTGAGCAAAGGATAGCGTTGCGCGTCGGCCAGCTGATAATGCCACCACTCATACGGGTAGGTGTGCCAGCCGGCTCCGGCCATCACCCCGGCCAGGAGTGCTCGGTTCCGCTGGATTTCCGCCGGCAGATCGGTACAACCCTGGTGAGAGAGGGCTGTCATGTCGTCGAAGCCGGTCCCCATCGGAAGCGGCTGGCCGCCGGCGTTGGCCAGCGTGAGATCCAGCGCCGTGCCGCGGGAATGGTTGGAGCCGCGCCGGGGATCGGCGATGTAGCGGTCATCGGGCAGCGCCCGCCACAGGCGCCATTGGGCCTCGACCGGGCGGAAACCGTCAAACAGCCAACAGCCGCAGCCGCAACCCGAGCCCGCGCGCCAGCGCCACCGCGCGCAGCAGCGGCGCCTCGGCGGCGCCATGGAGCAGACAGAGCGGCCGGAGGTAGATCGGCGCCCCGGTCAGATTGTCGGGTGTGGCATAGCGCAAATCGAGATCGACATCGAAGCGCAAGGGTGCGATCTCAATCAGCATGGAAACAACCTTCCGCGAAAGCGCCGCTCAGCCGATGCGCATCAAGCAGACCCAGGCCCGGCGGTCAAGCCCCGGCCGGGAGCCGCGGCCATGATGGTCCTGGCCCTGGAGACCGCGACCGCCGCCTGTTCGGTGGCGCTGTGGGACGGCCGGGTGCGGGCGGCCCGCTTCCTCGCGCTTGGCCGAGGCCATGCCGAGCGGCTGGCGCCGATGATCGCCGAGGTGCTGGCCGAGGCCGGTCTCACCGCCGACGCGGTCGACCGGCTGGCGGTGACGGTCGGGCCGGGCGCCTTCACCGGGCTCAGGATCGGGCTGGCGGCGGCGCGCGGGCTGGCTCTGGCCACCGGCCGGCCGGTGGTCGGCCTCACCACCTTCGAGACCATCGGCCACGGCCTGCCCGCAGCGGCCCGCGCCGGCCGCACCCTGCTGGTCGCCGTGGATTCCCGGCGCGCCGAGTTGTTTCTCCAGCGCTTCGATGCCGGGCTGGTGCCGCTGGGCGAACCGGCGGTGCTGAGCCCCGAGGCCGCTGCCCGCTGGCTGGCACCGGGACCGCTGCTCGTGGCCGGAGATGGCGCGCCGCTGCTGCGCGCCGCGCTGGCCGCCCGGCCCGAGACCCGGTTTGCCGACGGCCCCGGCCTGCCGGATGCCGCTGTGCTGGCGCGGATCGCCGCGACCCTGGCCGCCGGCGCCGGACGGCCGCCGCGGCCGCTCTATCTGCGGGCGCCCGACGCCCAGCCGACCCACCGGCCCGGCGGCGAGGCGGTCGTGATCGGAGCGGGCGGGGAATGATCGCGCCCGGCCTCCGCGTTGCGACCGCCGCCGACGCTCCGCTGCTGGCGGCAACGCACGCGCTCTGCTTTACCGAGGAGCCCTGGCCGGCCGAGGCGATCGCGGGATTTCTCGAGTCGCCGGGTGTTTTCGGTCTGATCGGTGACAGCGAAACCGCCGATGCGACCCCGGCCGCCGGCTTCATCCTCTGCCGGATTGCCGCCGACGAGGCCGAGGTGCTGTCCCTGGCGGTGCTGCCGGCGGCGCGCCGGGCCGGCCTCGCCGGCCGGTTGCTCGCGGATGCCCTGGCCTGGGCCGCGGCCTGCGGCGTCTCGGCGACGTTCCTCGAGGTCGCCGAAGACAACCGGGCGGCGCTGGCGCTCTACCGGGGCGCCGGGTTCAGCGGGGTCGGCCGGCGGCCCGGCTATTACCGGCGGGGTGCCGGTTTCGTCGCCGCCCTTGTGCTGTCGCGGCCACTGGCCGGCTGTCTCAGCCCTTCGCCACCGTGAGCCGGTGAACGCTGGCTCCCTCTTCCGCAACCAGAGAGACGATGGAATACCCCAGTTCCACAAGGGATCGAGGCAGATTTTCTAAGGGTTCGCCACTATTCAAGCGGATCATCAGCCGGTCGCCGGCAGCGATCCGCTCGAGGGCAAGGCGGGCCTTGACGAAGGTCAGCGGACAGACCTCTGCCGTGATATCCAAGAAGTGTTGTTTGGCCTCCGAAAGTTTTTCCACTCTTTCCTCGTCGGAGTTTTCGGGATGGTATTGCACCAGCCGTTTGAATGACCTATAATACATCTTGATGAGCAAAACTGAATCACCTCAACCGCGGTTTGGCCATTAACTCGGAGTTTGATTGAATGTCCAATGGGTCCTCCTCCAGCGGCCTTTTGTCACTGACAGCGGAGATCGTGGCGGCGCACGTCAGCAATAACACCGTTCCGATCGCTGATCTGCCGCAATTGATCGATCAGGTGTACAAGACCCTGGTCAATGCCGGGGCCGAGCAGCCGCCCGCCATCGAACGGCCCCAGCCGGCCGCCCCGATCAAGAAGTCGGTGACACCCGATTACATCATCTGTCTCGAGGACGGCAAGAAGCTGAAGATGCTGAAGCGCCACCTCAAGACCGCCTACAACATGACTCCGGAAGAGTATCGGGAACGCTGGCAGCTGCCGGCCGACTACCCGATGGTCGCGCCGAACTACGCCCGTCAGCGCAGCACGCTGGCGAAGGAGATCGGGCTTGGCACCCGGGCTCGGCGCGGCACCGACTGAGCAGCCGCAGCCGGCCGGGTGTCTGCGATCAAGGGGTGGTGGCGTGGCGGCGGCGACCGCCGCGCCACAAATCCTGAAGCCGGCCCAAGAGGCGGTTGACCACAACCCCATGGTTCATGGTATGCGTGGGAAATGGCAGCCTGATCCTTTACCAGGGGGCTGCTCGCCCTGCCTGCCGATGCCCGGCGTTGAGGTTGTGGCGTGAACCAAACCCAGGCGACGCGAACCCCAGCATGTCCGAGACGACGGATCACACGAACGACACCGATCTGCGCGTTGGCAACCTGGAGGTTCGGCTTGCCAGAACCGATGCCGAAATCGACGCCGCCCAGCGGCTGCGATATGAGGTCTTTTACAACGAAATGGCGGCGAGGCCGACCCCCGAAATGGCGGCGCGCGCCCGTGATTTCGACGATTTCGACCATATTTGCGACCATCTGCTGGTGGTCGATCACAATCGCGGCTCCGGACCGGAAGGCGTTGTCGGCACCTATCGGCTGATCCGCCGCGCCGCCGCCGCCCGCGCCGGCACCTTTTATTCCAGCAGCGAATACGACATCAGCCGGTTGATCGCCTATCCCGGAGAAATTCTGGAACTCGGCCGCAGCTGCGTCGACAGCGCCTATCGCACCCGCGGCACAATGCAGTTGCTGTGGCGCGGCATCGCCGCTTATGTCTGGGAGCTGAAAATCGCGCTGATGTTCGGCTGCGGCAGCCTGCCCGGCACCGATCTGCGGACGCTGGCGCTGCCGCTCTCCTATCTCTATTACAATCATCTCGCCCCCGAAGATCTGCGGCCGGTGGCTCTGTCCGACCGCTATTCCGACATGCGGCTGCTCCGGCCCGAGGAGATCGACAAGCGCCAGGCTCTCACCGAATTGCCGCCTCTGATCAAGGGCTATTTGCGCCTCGGCGGCTATATCGGCGACGGTGCCGTGGTTGACCATCAGTTCAACACCACCGATGTCTGCATCGTGGTCAAGACCGATCAGGTCACCGAAAAATATTACCGCCATTACGATCGACAGAACCGTGACACCAGCACGGGCTGAAAAGGGGGCGGACGTAGCCCTGGGGTCGCCCGCGCTCGGGATCGCGCGCCTGACCGCCTATCTGCTCTGGATCTTGCTGCTGACGCCGGTCCAGGCGCTGGCGGTGGCCTTGCGGCTGCGACTGCGCAAGCGGCTGCCGATGATCTTTCACCGGGTCTGTCTGCGGATTTTCGATATTCAGGTCACGGTGGTCGGGCAGGTCGCACCGGAAAAGCCGACCCTGTTCGTCTCCAACCACGTGTCCTATCTCGACATCGAGGTGCTGGGTTCGCTGATCCAGGGCTCGTTCGTCGCCAAGTCCGAGGTCGAGGGCTGGCCACTGTTCGGCTGGCTGGCCCGGCTTCAGGAGACGGTGTTCATCAACCGCAAAAACAAGCGCGAGGCGGCCAGGCAAGGCGAAACTCTGATCGGCCGCCTGATCGACGGCGACAATCTGATCCTGTTTCCCGAAGGCACCTCGTCCGACGGCAACCGGGTGCTGCCGTTCAAAACCGCGCTGTTTGCCGTCGCCGCCCAGCGCATCGACGACCGGCCGCTGACCATCCAACCGGTTTCTCTGACCCCGGTCGCCCTCGACGGCATTCCGCTCGGACGGCTGCTCCGGCCGCTTTATGCCTGGTATGGCGACATGAGCCTCGGCCCGCATCTCTGGCAGTTCGCCAAGCTGGGCGGCATTACGGTCGTGGTCGAATTCCACCCGCCGGTGACGGTTGAGCTGGCGGGCTCGCGCAAGGCGCTGGCCGAGCAGTGCTGGCAGGCGGTTCACCATGGCGTCGCCCGCGCCGTCGGCGGCCGGATGCCGGTGGCCTCAGCCACCCCGGGCCGGTCCGCGACCGATTGACAGGCCGCCGCGCGCTCGTGTTATGCTTAAGGGAAGGCGGCCGGCGACGTCGGCGTGCCTCCTGGTTTGGCGTGGCGGGCGGGAATTGATCAAGACACTGTTCATCAAGACCTGGGGTTGCCAGATGAACGTCTATGATTCCGCGCGAATGGCGGACGTTCTGGCCCCGGTCGGCTACCGCCCGGTCGATCGGGCCGAGGATGCCGACATGGTGATCCTCAACACCTGCCATATCCGGGAAAAGGCGGCGGAGAAGGTCTTTTCCGAGCTTGGCCGGCTGCGGGTGCTGAAGCGGCACAAGGCCAGCCTGGGCCATCGCCTGATCATCGCCGTCGCCGGCTGCGTCGGCCAGGCCGAGGGCGCCGAGATCATGGCCCGCGCACCCTATGTCGATCTGGTGTTCGGCCCCCAGACCTTTCATCGCCTGCCCGAGATGGTCGCCGCCGCCGCCGCCAGCCCGGGCCGGGGCGTGCTCAATACCGCGTTTCCCCCGGAGTCGAAGTTCGACTTTCTGCCCGAGGAGCAGGCCGGGCAGGGCATCAGCGCCTATCTTGCGATCCAGGAGGGCTGCGACCGCTTTTGCACCTATTGCGTCGTGCCCTATACCCGGGGCGCCGAGTTTTCCCGGCCCGCCGCCGAGATTCTGGCCGAGGCGCGCCGCCTGCTGAGAAGCGGCGCCGCCGAAATCACCCTGCTCGGCCAGAACGTCAATGCCTGGGCGGGCGAGGCCCCCGGCGGCGGCGTCTGGAGGCTGGGGCGACTGCTGCGCGAGGTTGCGGCACTCGACGGGCTGGCGCGGCTGCGTTACACCACCAGCCATCCCAGCGACATGGACGACGACCTGATCGCCGTGCATGGCGAGATCGACCGGCTGATGCCGTTTGTTCACCTGCCGGTGCAGAGCGGCTCCGACCGCATTCTGGCCGCGATGAACCGGCGCCATCTGGCCGATGATTACCGGCGGGTGGTGGCACGGTTACGCTCCGTCCGGCCCGATCTCGGCCTGTCCTCGGATTTCATCGTCGGTTTTCCCGGTGAGACCGACCGGGATTTCGCCGACACCATGGGCCTGATCGAAGAGATCGGCTTCGCCCAGGCCTATTCCTTCAAATACAGTCCGCGCCCGGGCACGCCCGCCGCCGCGCTCGACGAGGCCCAGGTCCCCGATGCGGTCAAGACCGCGCGGCTGGCGGCGCTGCAGGCGCTGGTCAACACCCAGCAACTCACCTTCAACCACGCCGCGATCGGACGGCTGATGCCGGTGCTGTTCGACCGGCCCGGTCGACGACCGGGGCAATTGCTGGGACGCAGCCCTTATATGCAAGCGGTGCATGCCGAAGCCGGCGCGGACCGGCTGGGCACGCTGGCCGAAGTCCGCATCACCGGCGCCCATGCCAACAGCCTGGCCGGCTGCCTGACCGGCGTGGCCAACCGCGATGAGGGCGCCAACCTGGAGGCCAGCGCTTGACCGGAGCCCCGGATCGGCGGATCGATCTCCAGTTTGACGACAACCGGCTGGTGGCCCAGCTTTACGGCCATCACGACAGCCATCTGGCGCGGATCGAGGCTCAGCTCGGGGTCTCATTGATTTCGCGCGGCAACCGCCTGACCATCGCCGGCCCCGAGGGCGGCGCCGATGCCGCACGCTCGGCCCTCGACGCCCTCTGGGAGCGGCTGAAGAACGGCCTCGAGGTCGGGGCGGGAGAGGTCGACGCGGCGCTGCGCATGGCCATCGGCGGCCCGGCGGCGCTGGCTCAGATCAGCCGGCCCGAGATCGGCGTCCGCACCAAGCGCCGCTCGATCTCGCCCCGCTCGCCGATGCAGGCGATCTATCTCCAGGCCCTGCTCGACCACGAGCTGGTATTCGGGCTGGGGCCGGCCGGCACCGGCAAGACCTATCTCGCGGTGGCCCAGGGGGTAGCGATGCTGACCGCGGGCCGGGTCGAGCGGATCATCCTTTCGCGCCCGGCGGTCGAAGCCGGGGAAAAGCTCGGCTATCTGCCCGGCGATCTCCGCGACAAGGTCGACCCCTATCTGCGCCCGCTCTACGACGCCCTTCACGACATGCTGCCCGCGGATCTGGTCGCCCGGCGCCTGGCCACCGGCGACATCGAGGTGGCGCCGCTGGCCTTCATGCGCGGCCGCACCCTGGCCAGCGCCTTCGTGATTCTCGACGAGGCGCAGAACACCACGCCGATGCAGATGAAGATGGCCCTGACCCGGCTCGGCGAGGGCGGACGGATGGTGGTGACCGGGGATCTCTCCCAGGTCGATCTGGCGCCGGGCCAGCGCTCGGGGCTGGCCGACGTGCTGGAAATCCTCGACGGCCTGCCCGGGGTGGCCCGGGTCACGTTCAGCGATGCCGATGTCGTGCGCCATCCGCTGGTCGCGCGCATCGTCCGCGCCTACGACCAGCGCGACCGCGACCGGGAGCGCGCCCGCCATGGCTGAGACGGAGATTCTGGTCAACACCGAGGCCGGCGCGTGGCCGGACGGGCTGGAGCCCCAGCTGCGCGCCGCCGGCGACGCCACCCTGAACGCCTGCCTTTCTATCCCGGTTGCCAGCGTCGAGCTTGGCATCACCCTGGCCGACGACGCGGCCGTCCGGGCGCTCAACCGCGATTACCGGGGCCAGGACCGGCCGACCAACGTGCTCTCCTTCCCGCTGGTCGAGAATCTGCTGGACCCCGACTTCGAGCCCGAGGCGCCAGGAACACCGCTGCTGCTCGGCGATGTCATCCTGGCCTATGAGACCGTCGCCCGCGAGGCGGCCGATCAGGGCAAAAGTCTTGCCGATCACGCCGTCCATCTGGTGGTGCATGGCGTGCTGCATCTTCTCGGCCAGGATCACGGGACCGATGAGGCGGCCGAGGCGATGGAAGGCCGCGAAACCGTGATTTTGTGTAAACTCGGAATTGCCGATCCCTATTCCTCCAGCCCAGAAAGACCATGACCGATATTCCCAGTAGTCGCGTCGGTCGCGACGACGAGACCGACGATCAGGGCACGCTCTCCCAGCAATTTTCCGGCTGGCTGCGCGGCATACTCCGGCGGCGCGGCGACAACACGCTGCGCGATGCCATCGAGGAGCTGATCGACGAGGACAGCGGCGCCGAAGGCTCGCTCGATGCCGGCGAACGGGTACTGCTGGCGAATATCCTCAAGCTGCGCGACCGTACCGCCGTCGACGCCATGGTGCCCCGGGCCGATATCGTGGCCATCGACATCGCGATCGGCCCCCAGGACCTGATCGCCCGCATCGCTGAGGAGGGGCACAGCCGGCTGCCGGTCTATCGCGAAACCCTCGACGATGTCGTCGGCATCGTCCACATCAAGGACGTCATGGTCTGCATCGCGCTCGCCAAACCGCTGGAACTCAGCCAGATCGTGCGCGAGGTCCAGATCGTCGCCCCCAGCATGCCGGTGCTCGACCTGCTGCTCCAGATGCGCCAGACCCGGCAGCACATGGCGCTGGTGATCGACGAGTTCGGCGGCATCGACGGGCTGGTCACGATCGAGGATCTGGTCGAGGAGATCGTGGGCGAGATCGAGGACGAGCACGACGACACCTCGCCGGCCTCCCTGATCGAACGGCCCGACAACACCCTGATCGCCAATGCCCGCATCTCGATCGAGGCCTTCGAGCAGCGGGTCGGCCGCCTGCTCGAGGACGAGGATCGCGAGGATATCGACACCCTGGCCGGACTGGTGGTGTTCATGGCCGGGCGGGTGCCCGGGCGAGGCGAACTGCTGAAGCACCCCTCCGGGCTGGAATTCGAGGTGCTGGACGCCGATCCGCGGCGGGTAAAACGAGTTCGGGTCCGAAACGTTCCCAAAATTGCTCAAGAAGCCACCGATGCCTGATCTCGCCGCCCTGGCCGGGCGCCTCGCCACCGCCGCTGGCTGGCGGCGGCGGGGCTGGGCCTTTCTGTTCGGCGCCATCGCCACCCTGGCCCAGCCACCGCTGGGCGCGATGCCGGTGCTGCTGCTGGCGGTGCCGGGGCTGCTCTGGCTGCTCGACGGCGCCAAAAGGCGGCGTGCCGCCTTCGGGATCGGCTGGTGGTTCGGCTTCGGCTTCTTCGTCACCGGGCTGTATTGGATTTGCTTCGCCCTGCTGGTCGATATCGCCGCCTTCTGGTGGCTGATGCCGGTGGCGATCTGCGGCCTGCCGGCGGTTCTTGCCCTGTTCACCGGTATTGTTTCGCAAACGTTATGGCTATCGGGGCTGCGCGGCCTGCCCCGCGTGATCGCCTTCGCCCTGCTCTGGACCGCCGCCGAGTGGGCGCGGGGCCATTTCGCCACTGGCTTTCCCTGGCTTCTGGTCGGATATGGCTGGGTGTCCTGGCCGGCGGTGCTGCAGACCGCGGCGGTGACCGGAGTCTACGGCCTCAGTCTGCTGACCCTGCTGCTCGCCGGCCTGCCCGCTCTGCTCGGCGACCCCGCCCTGCCCCGGCGCCGGGCGCGGACGGCGCTCGCCGCCGGGTTCGGCCTGCTGGCGCTGATCGCGATGGCCGGCATAGCCAGGTTAGATAGTTCTGATACCGGAACGGTTCCCGGGGTCCGGCTGCGGCTGGTCCAGGCCAATGTCCAGCAATCGATGAAATGGGATCCGCGGGCGCGGGAAGGTAATTTCCAGCGCCACCTCGCGCTCAGCCTCGCCCCGGTCGGTCCGGGGGAGACGGCGCCGACGGCGGTGATCTGGCCCGAAACCGCGATCACCTTTTTTCTGGCCCAGGACGACCGCCACCGCGCCGCGGTCGGCGCCGCGGTGCCACCCGGCGGCCTGATCCTGACCGGGGCGCCGCGCGCCACCCTGGCCGAGGACCGCGCGGTTCACTTCTGGAACAGCCTGATGGCCATCGACGGGGCCGCCACCCTGATCGGCGGCTACGACAAGGCTCATCTGGTGCCGTTCGGCGAATATCTGCCCGGCCGGGCCTGGCTGCCGTCCTGGGTCGGCACCATCGCCGCCGGCCCTTCGGACTTTTCCGCCGGCCCCGGCCCGCGAACGCTGCATCTGGCCGGCCTGCCGCCGGTCAGCCCGCTGATCTGCTACGAGGCGATCTTTCCCGGTGCCGTGCTTGATGGCGCTGACCGGCCGCACTGGCTGCTCAACCTGACCAACGACGCCTGGTATGGCCTATCGGCCGGGCCGCACCAGCACTTCGCGATCACCCAGACCCGGGCGGTCGAGGAGGGCGTGCCGCTGGTGCGGGTGGCCAACACCGGCATTTCCGGCGTCGTCGACGCCTATGGCCGGGTCACGGCCCGGCTCGGCCTCGGCCTGGGCGGCTTTCTCGATGTCGATCTGCCGCGACCGCTGGCCGCCGCGCCGCCTTATGGCCGCTGGGGCGATGGCATTCTGCTGGCGATGATGCTGGCCTGCGGCCTTTTGATCTCCCTCCCTCGCCGCCCGGCACCGAATAGCCCTTGACCCGGACGGCATTGCTTGCAAAAAGAGCGGGTTCGAACGCTCGCGCCGAGGGAGCGGTCGGGCGCCCCTTCGTCCCTTCAACGCACCGAGGCTCCCTGTGGCCAAACTCAACTACGTCTTCACCAGCGAGTCGGTTTCCGAAGGTCATCCGGACAAGGTCTGTGACCGGATCTCCGACGCGATCGTCGACCTCTTTCTCGCCGCTGAGCCCCACGCCCGCGTCGCGGTTGAAACCCTCACCACCACCAATCTGATCGTGCTGGCCGGCGAAGTTCGCGGCCCCGCCTCGATCACGCCGGCCAAGATCGAAGAGGTCGCGCGCCACGCCGTCAAGGACATCGGCTACGAGCAGGACGGCTTCCATTGGGAGAAGGCCGAGGTTCAGGTCCACGTCCATTCCCAGTCGGCCGACATCGCGGTCGGGGTCGACGCCGCCGGCAACAAGGACGAGGGCGCGGGCGATCAGGGCATCATGTTCGGCTATGCCTGCAACGAGACGCCGGTGCTGATGCCGGCGCCGATTTACTACGCCCACAACATCCTGCAGTCGCTGGCCGAAGCCCGTCATTCGGGCGCCGCGCCGGGTCTCGGGCCGGATTCCAAGAGTCAGGTCACGCTGCAGTACGAAAACGGCAAGCCGGTGGGTGCCACCTCGATCGTGGTTTCGACCCAGCATGGCGCCGACCTCAGCCAGGAAGAAGTTCGCGAGATCGTGCGCCCGCACGTGCTCAACGTCATGCCCGCCGGCTGGATGTGCCCGGAGGACGCCTTTTACGTCAACCCCACCGGTCGCTTCGTGATCGGCGGACCGGACGGCGACTCGGGACTGACCGGGCGCAAGATCATCGTCGACACTTACGGCGGTGCCGCTCCCCACGGCGGCGGCGCCTTCTCGGGCAAGGATCCGACCAAGGTCGACCGCTCGGCCGCCTATGCCTCGCGTTACCTGGCCAAGAACGTCGTCGCCGCCGGCCTCGCCGACAAGGTGACGATCCAGCTCGCCTACGCGATCGGCGTTTCCAAGCCGCTGTCGGTCTACATCGACACCCACGGCACCGGCCGGGTCGATGAGGACAAGCTGTCGCTGGCGCTGCAGCGGCTGGTCGACCTCAGCCCGCGCGGCATCCGTACCCACCTCGGCCTCAATAAGCCGATCTACGCCCGCACCGCGGCCTACGGCCATTTCGGCCGTGCGCCCGATGCCGACGGCGGCTTCTCCTGGGAACGGACCGATCTGGTCGACAGCCTCAGGTCGGCCCTCGGCTTCTAGACCGTAACGGCGTCAAAGGCCCAGGGGGTTCCGCCTCCTGGGCCTTTTTCATGCCCCTGTTTTGTCCGCACCATGACCGAGATTTTCAATTACTACGGCCGCCGCCATGGCCGCCCACTGCGCCAGCACCGCTCGGCGCTGATGGCGACCCTGCTGCCGCACGTCAGCTTCGAGCGGCCGGCGCCGGGCAGCCGGCTGGACCCGGCAACGCTGTTTCCGCTGGCGTTGCACGAGGTCTGGCTCGAGGTGGGGTTTGGCGGCGGCGAGCATCTGGCCGGACAGGCCGCGGCTCATCCCGCGGTCGGCATCATCGGCTGCGAGCCCTTCGTCAACGGTGTCGCCGGCCTGCTCGGCCATATCGAGCGCGACACTCTCACCGACCGGGTGCGCATCCTGGCCGACGACGCCCGCTTCCTGCTCGACGCCCTGCCCGAGGCGTCGATCGGCCGCGCCTTCGTGCTGTTCGCCGACCCCTGGCCCAAGACGCGACACAGGGAGCGCCGCTTCATCGGCCCGGCAAACCTGGAGCGGCTGGCCCGGGTGTTGAAGGACGGTGCCGAGTTGCGCCTTGCCAGCGATGATCCCGGCCTTGTGACCTGGATGCTCGACCACACCTGGCACCACCCGGCCTTCGACTGGACGGCCCGCAGCGCCGAGGACTGGCGCCAGCGGCCAGAGGACTGGCCGCCGACCCGGTACGAGCAGAAGGCGATCCTCGCCGGCCGCAGCCCGGTCTTTTTGCGTTTTATCCGGCGGGCGCGTTAAGCACGAACGCCCGCAGCTCGGGTGTCACCTCCGGCCGCAGCCCGAACCACGCTTCAAAGCCCGGCACCGCCTGATGCAGCAGCATGCCAAGACCATCGACGCTCGGATTGCCCCGCGCCCGCGCCGCCGCCAGCAAGGGCGTGATCAGCGGCGTATAGACGATGTCGGTGACCACGGCGGTTAGCGGCAGCCCGGTCAGATCAAGGTCGAGCGGCGGCTGACCGGCCATGCCCAGGGTGGTGGTGTTGACCAGCAGCCCGGCGCCGGCCGGATCGGGATCGGGCACCACGCGGATCGGGCCGCCGATGGCACAGGCCAGCGCCTCGGCCTTGGCCCGGGTGCGGTTGTACAGCCGAACCTCCGGCACCCCGGCATCGACCAGCGCCGCCACCACCGCCCGGGCCGCACCACCGGCGCCAAGCACCAGTGCCGGCCCGGCCGCCGGCCGCCAGCCGGACGCGCCCTGGCGGAGATTGGTCATGAAGCCATAAGCATCGGTGTTGCGGCCCTCAAGAGTGCCATCGGCACCGACCACGATGGTGTTGACGGCACCGATCCGGGCCGCCACCGGGTCGACCCGGTCCATCAGCCGCAGCGCCGCCTCCTTGTGGGGCACGGTGACGTTGGCGCCGCGAAAACCGAGCGCGGGCAGGGCGCGGATGGCGTCGGCCAGGCGCTCGGGCGACACCGCCAGCGGCAGGTAGGCGCCATCGATGCCGCAGGTTTCCAGCCAGTAGCCGTGAAGGCGCGGCGAGCGGGAATGGCCGACCGGCCAGCCGATCACTCCGGCCAGTCTGGCCTTGCCGCTAAGGATCATGTCTGGAGTTCTCCGAGATCGCGCAGAGCTTCGAGCAGCGGCAGCAGTGGCATGCCCAGAATCACGAAATGATCGCCATCGATGCGGGAAAACAGCTGCAACCCCAGCCCTTCGATCCGATAGGCGCCGACGGTCTGACAAACCTCGTCGCCGATCCGGGCGAGATATGCGTCGAGAAAGGTGTCGCTGAAGGCGCGCATGGTCAGACCGGCACTTTCGGCCCGGCGCCAGATCACCCGGTTGTCGCGCATGATCACCGCCGCCGAGGTCAGGGTGTGGCTGTGACCCCGCAGCGAAACCAGCTGAGTCCGGGCCTCGGCAACCGTGGCCGGCTTGTCGTACCAGCCACCCTGACAGGCCAGGATCTGGTCGGCGCCGATAATCAGCGCGCCGCGATGGCGGGCGGCGACCCGCCGGGCTTTGAGTTCGGCCAGGGTGCCGGCGGCGTTGGCGACATCGTGACCGCCGGCCGCGGCGATGCGCTTGACCGCGGCCTCGTCGATCGCTGGCGCATCGGAGGTCACCGTGACACCCGCCTCTTCCAGCATGCGCTTGCGCGCTCCTGAGGCCGAAGCCAGAATAACGGTCATCGCCAAATCCTCACTGCGGCGCGATTTCGGCTACGCTGACATCGCGGTGCTGGGACAGCAACATCAGGATTTCGGCGGCGGTCTCCTCGATCGACCGGCGCGAAACGTCGATCACCGGCCAGCCCTTGCGGGCGAAAAAGCGCCTCGCCTCGATCACCTCCTGCTTGATGGTATCGGGATCGACATAGGTGCTCTCGACCGAGGGATTGAGCAGGCGCAGCCGGGTGCGGCGGATCTGGACCAGCCGGTCGGGATCGTTGGTTAGACCGACGATCAGCGGGCTGACGATCTGGTCGAGTTCAGGCGGCAGCGGACAGCCGGGAACGAAGGGAACGTTGGCGGCCTTGACGCCGCGATTGGCCAGATAGATGCAGGTCGGCGATTTTGAGGTTCGCGATACCCCGACCAGCACGACATCGGCCTCGTACAACTCCCAGGTCGCCTGTCCGTCATCGTGAACCAGAGCGAAATCCATCGCATCCATGCGGCTGAAATACTCGGCATCGAGCATATGCTGGCGGCCGGGCTGGCGCTGGGATTCGATGCCGAGATAGGAGCCGAGGGCGCTGATCAGCGGATCCAGCACCGAAACGCAGGGCATTTGGGCCTCGCGGCAGAAATCCTCGAGTCGCCGCCGCAGCCCGTCATCGACAAGCGTGAACATCACCAGTCCGGGGTTCGCCCTGATACCCTCGAACACCATATCCAGCTGCCGGGGCGTGCGCACCAGATTCCAGAGATGTTCATGCGGATGAACATCGTCGAACTGACTAACGCAAGCGCGAGCAATACTATTGACAGTTTCCCCTGTTGCGTCCGAAACCAGATGAATATGAAAACTGCGCATTATCCACAGGCCCCTGTGATCAAGTCCGCGCCATCCCCGGGATAACCCGGGAGGGGTCTGATGGGTCACAATCCATCCACCGGTCCCGCCTCCTGTTGTACCCAAGGGGATAGTTTGCCGCCACCCTTTTGCCGATTGTGGGCGCTTCGGGCCGCGGCCGAGTTATCCCCGGGATTCGTGTGGTTAAGGTGCCCGGGACCGGGGGCTGGCCGCGCTTCATCCCCAGAGTCATCCCCAGATCGAGGGGCTGCCGCGACCGTCGAGTCTAACTGTGGATGGAATCGGGGTTAGCGTTAATCCCCAGCTTTCAGGCCTATCCACCTACCACTACTAAAAGAGTCTTTATAAAAAAGGTTATGAAGAAGGGGATTGCGTTTGCCGCTCGGGTTTGGCTTCCATGGGCCTCGGTTCCCGACCCCTGCCGATGGATGGTGCCTTGAGCGTCTCCCCAAAACCATTCCTGGCCGCGTTAGGCGGCGAGGTTCTCGATCGACCGCCATTCTGGCTGATGCGTCAGGCCGGCCGCTACCTGCCGGAGTATCGCGAGGTCCGGCGGCAAGCGGGCAGCTTCATCGATCTTTGTCTGAATTCAGAACTGGCCTGCGAGGTGACGCTGCAACCGCTGCGGCGCTATGGCATGGACGCGGCGATCCTGTTTTCCGACATTCTGATGGTGCCCTATGGCCTCGGGCAGGGGTTGGAGTATCTCGAAGGCGAGGGGCCGAAGCTGGCACCGGTGCGGGATGCCGCCGGGCTTGGCCGGCTGTCGCGGCAATGCTTTCATGACAGGCTGGCGCCGGTTTACGACACGGTGCGCCGGATTGCGGCGGCGCTGCCGGCCGAAACGGCACTGATCGGCTTCGCGGGATCGCCCTGGACGGTGGCATGTTACATGGTCCAGGGCGGCGGCTCGAAAGAGTGGGAGCAGGTCAAGGGTTTCGCCTATCGCGACGAGGCGGCGTTTGGGGCGCTGATCGGATTGCTGGTTGAGGTCACGGCCGAGTATCTCAGCCGGCAGATCGTCGCCGGAGCCGAGGCGGTGCAGCTGTTCGACAGCTGGGCGGGACTATTGCCGGCCAGCCGGTTTCGTCGCTACGTCATCGAACCGACCCGGCAGATCGTCGCGGCGCTGAAGGTCCGCCATCCGACGGTGCCGGTGATCGGATTTCCCCGCAATGCCGGCGTGCTGATCGAAGAGTATACGCAGGCGACCGGAATTGACGCCGTCGCCCTTGACACGACAGTGTGCCCCCGCTGGGCGGCGCAGCATCTCCAGACGCTCCGTCCGGTCCAGGGCAATCTGGATCCGATCCTGGTGATGGCGGGCGGTGAGGCGATGACCGGCGGGACCGACGATATTCTGAGCGCGCTCGCGGGTGGGCCGTTGGTGTTCAATCTCGGCCATGGCGTTACCCAGGGCACGCCGCCCGAGCATGTCGGGCAATTGGCCGACTGGCTCCGCTCGTGGCCGGAACGGCGATGAGCGGCCAACCGGAGCAACGCGCGACGGAAAAGGTCGCGGTGGTGCTGTTCACGATGGGCGGACCCGATCGCCTCGAGTCGGTGCGGCCATTTCTCTTCAATCTCTTCAACGACCCGGCGATTCTGCGCCTGCCGGCGGTACCGCGCCGGTTTTTGGCTTGGCTGATCTCGAGCCGGCGGGCGAAACCCGCGACCGAGATCTATCGTCTGCTCGGCGGCAGCTCGCCGCTGCTGAAGAATACCGAAGCCCAGGCGGCGGCACTGGAGGCGGCGCTGGGTGCGCCGGAACGCATTCGGACCTTTGTCGCGATGCGGTACTGGCATCCCTTCGCCGGGTCCGTGGTCCCGGCGGTCAAGGCCTTTGATCCTGATCGCATCGTGCTGCTGCCGCTTTATCCCCAATGGTCAACCACCACTTCGGCGTCTTCGGTGGCCGACTGGGAACGGGCGTGCCGCAAGGCCGGGCTGGACAAGCCGACCCGGACCATTTGCTGTTATCCGACCGAGCCGGGGCTGATCGAGGCGCTCACCGGGTTGATCCGGCCGCTCTACCGGGCCGCGGCCAATCACGGCCGGACCCGGGTGCTGTTCTCGGCCCATGGCCTGCCCGAGAAAATTGTCGCCGCCGGTGATCCCTATCAGTGGCAGTGCGAACGCACCGCCGAGGCCCTGGTGGCGGCGCTGGGCATCGCCAATCTCGACTGGGTCAGCTGTTACCAGAGTCGGGTAGGGCCGATGACCTGGATCGGGCCGGAGACTGCGGCCGAAATCGCCCGCGCCGGCCGGGAAGGGGTGGCGGTGGTGGTGGTGCCGATCGCCTTCGTCTCCGAACATTCCGAGACGCTGGTCGAACTGGATATCGAATACCGGCACCTGGCTGAGCGCAGTGGCGTGCCCGCCTATCTGCGGGTGCCGACGGTGGGGATTGAGCCGGCCTTCATCGCCGGTCTGGCCCGGCTGGTGGGCGACGGCGCCGGCGACCGCCGCTGCCCGGGCATCTGGTCCGGTTGCGCGCGCAAGGGGGAGTGAGTCGGCATGAGCTACGAGGTGATCAAGGCGCTGCACATCATCAGTGTCGTGGCCTGGATGGCGGGGCTGTTTTACCTGCCGCGGCTGTTCGTTTACCACGCCGGCGCGGCGACCGGCTCCGAGCTGTCGGAGACCTTCAAGATCATGGAACGCCGGCTTTACCGGGCGATCATGGGGCCGGCCAGCGTGGCGACCTGGATCTTCGGCATCTGGCTGGTGGTGCTGATTCCCGATTATCTCTATCAGCCCTGGTTTGTGATCAAGGCGGTGTTCATTGTTGCGCTGACCTTTCTTCATCACGCGATGGGACGCTGGCGGCTGGCCTTCGCCGAGGACCGCAATGCCCACTCGCACCGCTATTTCCGTATCGCCAACGAACTGCCGACGGTGTGCCTGCTGGTGATCGTGTTCATGGTGATTTTAAAGCCTTTCTAAAGGTTGAGGCCGGACCGGGTTCCCGTTGACTTGATCGGGGGAATCCTTTACCCATGATCAAGGCGGGCCGCGCCTTCCCTTCCTGTTGCCTTTCGTCAGCAACCTGGCCCGAACGACTCTCCGGCTTCCGCCCTGGACCGGCCACAGAGCGTTACCCCGAGCCTCCCTGGTTCCGCGCCGTTTCCACACGTTGTCCCTGCCGCAGGTTTCTCGATGAATCTCCAAGAGTTGAAGTGCAAGACGCCCGCGGAACTGCTGGCGTTCGCCGAAGAGTTGCAGATTGAAAATGCGAGCACCTTGCGCAAGCAGGATATGATGTTCGCGATTCTGAAGCAGCTTGCGGAAAACGACGTGCCGATCTACGGCGACGGCGTGCTTGAAATTCTTCAGGATGGCTTCGGCTTCCTGCGCTCGCCCGAAGCGAATTATCTGCCCGGTCCCGATGATATTTATGTCTCGCCCAATCAGGTCCGGCGGTTTGGTCTGCGGACCGGGGACACTGTCGAAGGTCAGATCCGCTCTCCCAAGGATGCCGAGCGGTATTTCGCGCTCTATAAGGTCAACACCATCAATTTTGACGTTCCGGACAAGGTGCGTCACCGGATCAATTTCGACAACCTGACCCCGCTCTATCCCGAGCAGCGGTTGAAGCTGGAGGTCGAAGACCCGACCAAGAAAAATTATACCTGCCGGGTGATCGATCTGGTCGCGCCGCTGGGCAAGGGCCAGCGGGCTCTGATCGTCGCGCCGCCGCGCACCGGCAAGACGGTGATGCTGCAGAACATCGCCCACTCGATCGCCCAGAACCATCCCGAGGTTTATCTGATCGTGCTGCTGATCGACGAGCGGCCCGAGGAAGTCACCGACATGGCGCGCTCGGTGCACGGCGAGGTGGTCAGCTCCACCTTCGATGAGCCGGCGGCCCGGCACGTCCAGGTCGCCGAAATGGTGATCGAGAAGGCGAAGCGGCTGGTCGAACACAAGCGCGACGTCGTGATCCTGCTCGACAGCATTACCCGTCTCGCCCGCGCCTACAACACCGTGGTGCCGAGTTCGGGCAAGGTGCTGACCGGCG
>JBAXPR010000041.1:0-28575 GCA_037132135.1 Rhodospirillaceae bacterium | reverse complement strand
TGAACAAACTCTATCCCTAGTGGGTGTATGTGTCAACCGGATAGGCATGCTTTTACGAACACCTGACTGGCCGTCGCCTGCCCCTCAAGGATCAGAAGCTGGGGCAATACATCCCGGCTCTCGATCCCGGGCGCTACATCGTCCTGCCCCCTGAGTGGGCAAGGCGAGCGCCACGGCACCGCGTGCGCGACAATCTGCTGGGAACACCGTCTTTCTGTCCCACCGTCCGCCGCACGCCGAAGCTCGAGGCACTGATGGCGACCCCGGTCGCGGAGGAAGCGGCGCAACTGGTCAAATCCTGCGATCCCGAACTCCTCGCCCGTGCCGTCCACTATCTCTACACCAAAGAGACCCAATCCTCGTTCCAGATCGAGCGGGAGTTGGTGAACGAGAAAAAAAGCGAAAGGTTCGTCCAGGCACTTCAAGAGGCCACCGGCTTCGACCCATCATCCAAGGCGAACTATATCGTTTTACAAAACTCGATTGTACGAGATGAACGGTACTGGGCTAACGACTAAAGGACCTACCGGAGGAGTTCCGCTATCTCGCCCTGTTCGATCGGGCCTTCCGCGCCGTCGACGACCGGCTGGACGGCGTTCCTCACAGCAAAGCAACCCTGCTGGTGAAGCTTTGCCTGCAGAACCACGGACGCCTCGCCCGCGGCAAGGCCCCCGAGCGCCTGTTCCCGATGCTCACCGACGCCGATATCCAGGCGGCCAAAGCGTTGATTCAGGAGGCTATGGAGTCCGATGGCCCCAGAAACTCCCGCGCGATCCGCACCGCTTCCGCCAGCCCGACGCGCTGGATTTCGACCCCCGGGGGGAAGGCGCCACCAAGGCGGCTTGGCATCAGCGGATCGAGCAGCACGAAGACCCCGGTGTCGTCGGCCCGGCGGATCAGGCGGCCAAAGGCTTGTTTCAGGCGCAAGCGGGTCAGCATATCGTCGTAGCCCCGGCCGCCGAAATGCTCACGCCGGGCCTTGTGCAGAATGTCCGGGCGCGGCCAGGGCACGCGGTCGAACACGATCAGGTGCAGCGACCGGCCGGGGACGTCGACGCCATCCCGAACCGCATCGGTGCCGAGCAGGCAGGCGCTGTCCTCACCGCGGAAGATGTCGATCAGGGTGGCAACGTCGAGGCCGTCGACGTGCTGGGCATAGAGCGGCAGCCCGGCCTCGTCGAGCGGCCCGGCGATGCGGGCGTGGACGGCGCGCAGCCGGCTGATCGCGGTGAAGAGGCCGAGGGCGCCGCCCTTGGCGGCCAGAAACAGCGCGCGATAGGCCGCGGCGACCTGCCCAAGATCGTCTTTGCGCACGTCATTGACCACCAGCACCCGGGTATGAGCGGGATAGTCGAACGGCGAAGGCACCGCCACCCGCAGCGCCGGCCGCGCGAGGTGGACCGAGCCGGTGCGCAGTTCCGCCGCTGCCCAGTCCCGTTCCGGATTGCCGCTGCCGTCGGTCAGGGTCGCCGAGGTGATGGCGAGGCCGTGGGCGGTACTGAGCACAATCTGGCTCAGCGGCAGGGTGGGATCGACGAAGTGGCGATACATCCCGACATCGACGTCGCGGCCCTCCATGCGCTCGAGACCGAACCAGTCGACAAAGCCCGCCGGGGTCGGCGCCCCCAGCGCCTCGGCCATCGCCTGCCAGGGCCGCACCGTCTGCTCGGTGCGCCGGGCGAGGCCCCGGGCCAGCGCGTCGATGCGCCGCCTTTGCTCGGATTCGAGGCTGGCCGACTCATCCTCGATCAACGCCGCCAGCGTCGCGGCCAGTTCGGTCAGCGGCCGGTCCAGCCGGCCCAGCGCCTCGGCCAGCGCCGCCGCCGCCTCACCGACACCTTCGCCCAACGGGCTTGTTTCGGTCTCGAGACTATAGGGGGAGTCGCGGCCGCCCGAACGCGCCAACACTTGGCGGCGCACGGCGTAGAGAAAGCGCTCGGTCGGACCGGTCGGGTTGTCGGCGGCCAGCCGCATCCGCCAGCCATCGGCGGGCAGAGCGCGACAGGCCTGAAGCGCCTCATCGAGCAACCCCGCAGCCCGTTCACTGTCGCTGATCAGGTCCTCGAGGCGGCGCTTGAGCCCGCGCGCCCGGCCACCGCCACCGCGGCCGTCGGCATCGGCCCCGAGCAGCCAGCGCCGCAGCTCCCTTGTTTCGAGTCCGGTCAGATGCGCGGCAAAGGCGCTGTCGGCGGCGTCAAAGACGTGGTGACCCTCGTCGAAGACATAACGGGTGGGCAGCCAGCTGTCGTCGCCGCCGCCCTGGGCCGCCTGGATCATCACCAGGGCGTGGTTGGCGATCACGATATCGGCCCGGCGCGCCCGCCGGATACTCTTTTCGATAAAGCAACGATTATAGTGTTCGCAGCCGGAATAAATGCACTCGCCCCGGCGGTCCGCCAGGCCAAGGGTGCCGGCGCGGCCGAGGACATCGACCAGCCAGCCGGGAAAGTCGGAGCCCTGAAGGTCGCCGTCGCGGGTGGCGGCGATCCAGCGCGCCAGCAGGCCCAGGGCGATACGGTAGCGCGGGTCGAGACCGCTGGCCCGCACCGCCTCCTCGAAATTCAAGAGACAGAGATAATTCTCCCGGCCCTTGCGCAGCACCACCTTGCGCGCCTTGGTCGCCGGATCGGGATAGAGCCGGTCCAGCTCGTCGTCGATCTGATGCTGCAGGTTGCGGGTGTAGGTGGAGATCCAGACCGCGCCGCGGTTCTTTTCGGCCCACAGGCTGGCTGGCGCGAGATAGCCGAGGGTCTTGCCGACCCCGGTCCCGGCCTCGGCCAGCACCAGAGCCGGTGCACCGGCATCGGCGCGCGGCGCGAAGGCCGCAGCCAGGGCATCAGCGTAGTCCGACTGCTGGGGCCGGGCCTCGGCGTGGCCGGCGCGGCGCTGGCTGTGCAGCAATTCGGCCAGCCGGCGCCGGGCCTCCGCGGGCTCGACCGGTTGCTGGGCCGGCACCGGCTCGGGCGCCTCGACCGACCATTCGGGCAGCCGGCGCCAGACCGCCAGCCCGGCCTCGGCGAATTTGTTGGCCGGCCCGCCGGGCGCGCCCAGCGCCGCCAGCACCGGCGCCGCCCAACGCCAGCCCACGGTGCCGAGTGCCCAGGCCACCGCCACCGGGTCCGAGCGCTCGTCGCCGCGGGGCTGACCGAGCCGCCGCAGCAGCGCCTCGGTGACCAGGGCGAGGGCCAGCGCCTCGGCCGCCGGGGTCGCGGGCGCCGGTTGCTCCAGCGCCTCGGCCAGCCCGCGCGGCGTCGGCAGGCAGAAGCGGGCCGGGCAGACGAAGGCGAACAGCTCCAGGACGTCGAAGGCCTCGAAACGCTCGTGGCCAAGCCCGAGCCGCCGCGCCAGCGGCGGGGCATGGCAGACCAGCACCGGGCCATCGGTCAGCCGGCGGGCGGCGGCGGCGAACGGCAGGGTTTCGACTTCGCCCTCGGGACTGACCCAGGTGGCGTGACGCGGCCCGGCGACCAGCGCCGGGACATCGGGCAGCAGCAGACGGGGCGGGACGCGCTCCATGGGATTTCCGGATCAAGGGGCTTACCGGGGCGGGAGCGCCATTATGAGGCCCGGGCGAGGTGTTTGGCGAAGATCTTGGCCAGCACCGGCCGCCCGAGATGAAAGCCCTGAACCAGATCGCAGCCGCAGCGCCCGAGAAACTCAAGCTGGGCCGCGGTCTCAACCCCCTCGGCGACCACCGTGAGCTTGAGACGGTGGGCCATGGCCACGATCGCCTCGGTCAGCGCCGCGGCGTCGGCATTGACGGTGACGTCGCGGATGAACGAACGGTCGATCTTGAGCGCGCGGAGGGTAAAGCGGCGCAGATACCCGAGCGACGAATAGCCGGTGCCGAAATCGTCGATCGCGAGACCGACGCCCATATCCACCAGTTCGCGGAGAATGGCCGCGGTGCGCGGCAAATCCTCGATCAGCAGGCTCTCGGTGATTTCGAGCCGGAGCTGATCGGGGGACAGACCGGTCCGTCCCAGCACCTCGGCAACGGTGGCGGCGAGATCGCCGGTGCGGAACTGGCGGCTGGAAACATTGACCGAAATATAGGAGAGCGCCAGCCCGGCATCGAGCCAGTTGCGCAGCTGGCGGCAGGCGGTCTCCAGCACCCAGTCGCCGATGGTGACGATCAGCCCGGTTTCCTCGGCGAGGGGTATGAACTGAACCGGCGAGACTTCCCCGAGATGGGGATTGTTCCAGCGCGCCAGGGCCTCGCAGCCGACGGTGATGCCGCTCGTCACCTCGACCAGCGGCTGATAGCACAAGTACAGTTCCCGCCGTTCCAGCGCCCGGCGCAGCCGCGAGTCCATGGCCACGCGGCTGCGGGCGCGGTCGTTGAGCTGCTGGGTGAAGAAGCGGTAGGTGGCGCGGCCGTCGGCCTTGGCCTGATACATCGCCGAGTCGGCGTTGCGCATCAGGATGTGGGGATCGTCGCCGTCGAGCGGGGAAACCGTGACGCCGATGCTGGCCGAACTGTAGATGTCGTGGCCCTCGAGGCAGAACGGCGCCCCGAACGACTCGGCGATCTTGCCGATCACCACCTCCGACTGCATCGGGGTCTTGAGGCCGGTCAGGATGACCAGATACTCGTCGCCGCCGAAGCGGGCGATGGTATCCTCATCGCGCAGACAGCCGCGAATGCGCTCGGCGGTCTCCCGCAGCAACTGGTCACCCGCGGCATGGCCGAGGGTGTCGTTGACCTCCTTGAAGCGGTCGAGATCGATGAACAGCAGCGCCACCATCGTGCCTTCGCGGCGGCCGCGCACCAGGGCCTGGGTCAGGCGGTCGAGGGCGAGCAGGCGGTTGGGCAGGCCGGTCAGATGGTCGTAATTGGCCTGCCGGAGCAGCCGCTCCTCATACTCCTTGCGGACGGTGATATCCTCCTTGACCGCCAGGAAATGGGTAATGGTGCCGTCGCCGGCCTTGATCGGCGAGATCTGCGCCGATTCCCAGTAGGTCGAGCCATCCTTGCGCCGGTTGAGGAATTCGCCGCGCCACTCCTTGCCGGCGCGGATGGTCTGCCACATCGCCTGGTACTGCTCGGCGGTGGTATGGCCGGAGCGCAGCAGGCGCGGCGTCTGGCCGATCACCTCGCGGGCGCTGTAACCGGTGATGTTGATGAACTTGGGATTGACATACTCGATATTGCCGTCGAAATCGGTGATCACCACCGAGGCCGGCGACTGCTCAACCACCATCGACAGCTTGCGCAGCGTCGCCTCGGTCAGTTTCAACGCCGTGACGTCGGCTTCGATCACCACGGTGCCACCGTCGCGGGTACGGTATTCGTTGATCTGCGACCAACGGCCCTTGGTGTGACGATGAATGCCCGGACCATGGGGAACCCGGTGCCGCTGCATCTGCTCGGCAATCCAGGCCTCGGTGCGGCCCTCCGAGTCGGCGAATACGCCGCGCTCGGCGACCCGCCGGATCACCCCGTGATAGCCGAGTCCGGGCATCACCAGATCGGCACCGCCGAAGAAGGTCTCGGCGTAGCGGGAATTCCACAGCACCAGCCGGTCGCTGGCGTCATAGAGGGCGAAGCCCTCGGAGATGCTTTCGATCGCGGTTTCCAGACGATCCTGGGTCTCGCTGATGTCGGCGCGGAGGGCGCCCAGCCCGACCACCGTCCAGCCGACGCCGCGATAGCCGAGAAAGGTTCCGGCGGCGTCGACATGCGGCGTTCCGGCCAGGGTGACCAGCACCACCCCGCCGGCGGGCGCCGGCAAGGCCAGACGCAGGTCCCGGAACGGCCGCCGCGCCTTGAGATCGACCACCCGCCGCTCCCAGCCGACCGGGTCGGCGCGCCCGCCGTCAATCAGGCCGAGCTGGCGACCCAGCACCCGCTCCGGAAGAATGCCGGTCAGGGCGGCAAAACCCTCGGACAGCGCCGAGAGCCGGAGATCCGGCCCGGTCTCCCAGCGCCAGTCGCCGGACCAGAAATCGTCGAGCGCGGCGGCAACCGGCGCGGCGGCGCCCTCGATGCAGGTCACCAGCAGGCCGCCGCCGTCGAGCGCCTGTTCACGCACCTCGAGGCCAGGATGGCGGGCGCGCAGCCGCCCGAGGGCCTCGGCACACCGCAGCCCGCTGACCGTCCCGCCGGGCTCGATCTCGAGAAGGTCGCCGAACAAACGGTTGTACAGGATCAGGCAAAAATGGCCGTCAAAGATCCCAATCCCATGGTCCAGCCGGTCAAGCCCGTCCTGGATGAGGGCGCCATGCTCCCAGACCGAGACGCTCAAAACATTACCGGACATTCAACCTCTGAACTGCCTGCTCGTAGCGGCTACCGGCAAAGGAAACCAACCCTATGATATCGATTGATCATCGTATCATTGTCCCGCTGCTGTCAAGCTGAACGATTAGACTCCGCCGGCCATGCGCTGAAACTGGATCACCGCGTGTTCCACCGCTTCCGGATCGTCGCCGATCCGGCCGATTGTGATGCTGCCCTGCCCGGTCAAGGTCGCCGAAGCGTTGATCAGTGCCACCTCCTGCCGGTCGGAGCCGATCAGGAAGGTGCCGTTCTTGCTGTGGTCGACCAGGACGAACTCGCTGCCGGCGAGCTTGATCTCGGCATGAGAGCGCGACGCCGTGCCCCATTCGATCGAGAGCTGGCAGGACGAGCTGCGCCCGATCGCAAACGGCGTGTCGTCGGGGGTGATGACGTAGCGGCTGCCGCGGTGAGTGAGGATCAGCTCGCCAACCGGCTCGACCGGCCGCACAATGACGGTTTCCGCGGTGACCGCAGCCGGCGACGCCGCCGGCCGCGATGACGGCGGTCGCAACGACGGCGGCCGCGGAACCGGCGACGGCGACCGCGCGGGCTGCGGCGGCAACGGCGGCGGGGCGATGCTGGTCGACAGCTGCTCCAGGCGGTGGATCAGGCCATCGGCCAGCCGGCGCGGTATGCCGGCGGTGTAGAGGCGGCGCCGGAATTCCTCTCGCACGGCATCCTGCGAGAGACTGTCGCCGACGTCGGGGGCGAAATCGTAGATCGTCCGGATCTTATTGAAAAGCTCGGCGATCTGTCCGGCGAGCAGGGCCGCCTTCTTCCGCCCCAGATCCGATGACATCAAGTCGAGCAGATAGCCGATACGGGCCGCCGGCGTCGGCAGGGATGCCAGCAGGATGCTGATCGTGCTTTCAAACGACAGGTCTTCGTCGCTCCGCGCAAGGGCGATCTTGGCCCGGCGGGTGATCGCCGCCGCCATCTGCACCCCGCCCATGAAGCCGCCGAACTCCTGGAGCTTGATCAGCAGCCGCTTGAACGCCTCGGCGCTGGCGCCGCGGTCGAGCTTGGTCAGCGGCGCCTTGCCATCGATCGCGGTGGCGACGCGGTTGAGCAGCGCCGCCTTGACCCGCGGCAATTCCTTGTGGGCCATGACGTCGGAAAGCCGCTGCAGGGCATCGGTCCCGGGCAGGCGGTCGTCCCAGGCGCCCTCGATCACGGTGAGCAGCGACAACAGCGCGCTGCCCAGGTCGGGCGCATAGCCGATCGCCGACTTGACCGCTTCGTTGCCATCGATGATTTCCGCCAGCACCTCGTCGAGCCAGAGTTCCGCCTCCCCGCTCTGATCGACCTCGAACAGGCTGCAGGCGGCGGTGAGCTTCTGGTTCCAGTCTCGGAACTCGGAGAGGAAGTGAGCGATGGCAAACGAGACGATCCGGGTGTGATCGGCCGCCGGCTCCCGCTCCGCGACCTCGGTGATCAAGGCGCCCAGTCCGCGAACCGCCAGCGCCTCGGCGTAGGGTTTCAAGGGGTCGGACGCCTTGGCCGTCTCCAGCAGTTCACGAAACAACCGCATCAGCACGGTATGCCGGTCATCGGCGCGGACCTTCAGCTTTTGCGCCTGAATCGCGGCGAGCCGATGCCCCCCCTGATTGAACAGCAGAGCGTCCCGCTCCAGATATCGCAGCGCCGTATAGTTATGGAGCAGCTCGAGGGGGATCATCAGTTGCTGATCGAAATAACTCCGCATCAGGCGCAGAAGCGTTTGCCGACTCTCAAAGCAGTAAACATCACTTAACGATGTGCAAACGAACGAATCGGTGATAACCGAAATCGTGGCTCCGCCGCCGGCTGTGTTGCAAAGCTTGTCGAATATTATCTTGCTGTCGCCACGCCCGCTGACTTTGCTGACCTTTACCCCAGTATATTTTGCCAGCTTTAGTAGATATTCGGCGCGCTGCAGCGCTTCTTTTTCATCCTGGTAGATACCCTCGATTTCGGGCTTGCCCCCGACCTCGATCACCACTTCATAGGTACTGGCCCGAATCATAACCCCCCCACTCCGACGCTGTGATGACGGGCAATTCTGGTGTTGTCAGCGACCGCCGCACGTCCTGACGGACAAAATGCCAGCCCATTGGTTAATTTTCCCGCAAAACCGTGTCAATGCCAAGAGCTTACCCGGATCCTTGCCATGGCGGCAACCGGGAAGACGGCGGAAATGCTTTCGGACGCCAGACAAATTAGAGGCATGCCTCGCCAAATCCAAGGGCTACCCCGGCCAGGATTGCATTTTCGCCGCCGGGTGTTGCCGAACGCTGGGCCAGGCGACACCGCGCCGTTAAGACCCATGCCAAAAAGGGTTTTCGCAAGAACGACTTATCCTTGACTTAGCCCGGGCGGATTTGGCAGGCTCTGGCCATGGGGGTGAGCGCGCGTAAGCACAACTGCGTATGCCGGCGCCCCAGGAACGATATCACCGGCCTGTTGCCGGCATGCAGGGAGCCATCACGGCCATGACCAAGTCGGAGTTGATCCTGCGGTTGGCGGAGCAAAATCCGCATCTCTACCAGCGCGACATCGAAAAGATCGTCGGCACCATTTTCGACGAAATTACCGAAGCGCTGGCGCGGGGCGACCGGGTCGAGCTGCGCGGCTTCGGGGCCTTCTCGGTCAAGCGCCGGGACGCCCGCACCGGCCGCAACCCCCGCACCGGCGAGGCGGTCAGCGTCACCGAAAAATTCATCCCGTTCTTCAAGACCGGCAAGCAACTGCGCGAGCGCATCAACTGCGACTGACGCCGGCCCGGGGGCTGCCGCGATGCATGTCATCTCCGCCGGCGAACTGCGCTCGGTGCTGCATTACCGGATGCTGATCGAGCGGCTGCGCCAGGGATTTCGCGCCGGCTGCGCGCTGCCGCCGGCGCAGCGTTACGTGCTGCCCGGCTGTACCGATCAGGACACCAGGCTGACGCTGCGCCCGGCCTGGGTTGCCGGCCGCCATATCGGCGTGATGGTCGAGGCCACCGTCCCCGACAATTCCCGGCGCGACCTGCCGGTAACCACCGGCTGCTATCTGCTGCTCGACGGCAAGACCGGCACGGCCCTGGCGGTGCTCGACGCCAAGGCCCTGATCACCCAGCGCACCGCCGCCGCCGCCGCTCTCGCCGCCTCCTATCTCGCCCGGCCGGATGCCAGCCGTCTGCTGGTGCTGGGCACAGGAACCCTGGCCGCTCATCTGATCGAAGCCTATGCCGTCGCCCTGCCGATCCGCCAGGTTCTGATCTGGGGCCGCGATCCGGCCAAGGCCGAGCGCATCGCCGGCCGCTTCCGGCGCGGCGCGGTGCGGGTCAGCGCCACCACCGACCTCGAGGGGGCGGTCCGCGGCGCCGAGATCATCGCCTCGGCAACCGCGGCGACCCGGCCGGTACTGCGCGGCGACTGGCTGGAGCCCGGGGTTCATATCGACCTGATCGGCAGCACCAGCCCGGAGGCCCGGGAGGCCGACGACGAGGTGATCCGCCGCGGCCGCATCTTTGTCGACAGCCGCGAGCGGGCCTTGCTCGAGGCGGGCGATCTCGTCCAGCCGCTGGCCGCCGGGTTGCTCGCCCCCGGCGACATCGCGGGCGACCTCTTCGACCTCGCCCGCGGTGAACGCAGCGGCCGGCGCTTTTACGACCAGATCACGGTTTGCAAGGCGGTGGGCTGCGCCCTGGAGGACCTGATCGCGGCCGAACTCGCGGTCGAGATGGCCATCCACAACGAAACTCTGCGTTAAAGCCGGGCGCGACGCGGCGGCCGCGCCCGGTCACCCGACGCCGTGTCCGCTCTTGTGCGCCTTATTGAAGCGCATCGTGATCATCAGGGTCAGGCCGTCGTTGATCACCTGAAGATACTTGTCGGAATCGACCGGCATCGGAATCTTGCGGCTCATGCAGAAATTGACCAGCGCCGCCGAAAGCTCGGTTTCCTGAATCACGGTCAGCTGTTCCTCGCCGCGGGCGTTGACGCCATGAAAGGTTGCGGTTACCCCGCCCTCACCCGGCCCCTGGTAGCTGACCTTCTGGATCGCGCCGTCGCCCAGCTGCTCATGCAGGCGTTTGCGCCGCTCCGCCACGGCGGCGAGCACCTCCTGTTCGGAGAATACCAAACAGCGAAGTTCCTTCATGATCTCTCCGCGGGCTGAGGATAGTTTATCACGAAATGCTCCGGGCTTTTTCCAACTTAACCGGTTTCTCGCAGCGATCAAGATCAAGTTGCAACCGGGGTTGATCCGCGGCCAAAAACCCGACATGCTGGCACACCATTATTACCCCAGCAGCCTGTCGGAGTCGCCATGCCGGTTTCCTGCCATCGCACCGATGTCGTGATCATCGGCGCCGGTCCCAGCGGTTTGTTCGCGGTGTTCGAATGCGGCATGCTCGGCCAGAAATGCCACGTCATCGACACCCTCGAAGGCGCGGGCGGCCAGTGCACCGCTCTTTATCCCGAAAAGCCGATCTACGATATTCCCGCCTGCCCGTCGGTCACCGGCGCCGAACTGATCGACCGCCTGCAGGCGCAGGCCGCGCCCTTCGAGCCGGTTTATCATTTCGGCCAGCAGGCGGTCGGGCTGGCCGAGACCGCCGACGGCGGCTGGCTGGTCGAAACCTCGACCGGCAGCCGGATCGAGGCGCGGGCGGTGATCGTGGCCGCCGGGGGCGGCGCCTTCGGCCCCAACCGGCCGCCGCTGGCCGGGCTGGAGGCTTATGAAGGCAAGTCGGTCTTCTACATGGTGCGGCGGCGCCAGGACTTCGCGGGCCGGCGCGTGGTCATCGCCGGAGGCGGCGACTCGGCGGTGGACTGGGCGCTGTCGCTGGCCGACATCGCCGGACGCGTGATGGTGGTGCACCGGCGGGCCAAATTCCGGGCCGCGCCGGAGAGCGCCGCCCGGCTCGACGCCCTGGCCAAAGAAGGCCGGATTGAACTGGTCACCCCCTATCAGCTCTCGGGGCTGGAGGGCGCCGATGGCCAGCTGACCGGAGTCCGGGTCGCCGATCTCGATGGCGCCGAGAGGCTGCTTCCCGCCGATGCCCTGCTCGCCTTCTTCGGCCTCTCGACGTCGCTCGGGCCGATCGCCGGCTGGGACCTCCAACTCGACAAGAGCTTCATCCGCGTCGACCCGGCCAGCGCCGCCACCAACCGACCCGGCCTTTACGCCATCGGCGACATCGCGACCTATCCCGGCAAGCTGAAGCTGATCCTGACCGGGTTCGCCGAGGCCGCCCAGGCCGCCCACGCCATCCGCGCCCGCCTGCATCCCGGCGAGATCGTCCATTTCGAGTATTCGACCACCAAAGGCGTGCCCGGCCACGGCTGAGCGCGGCGGCGGCCGGAGCCGCCCTGCCCTACCGCGCGGCCGCCAGTGGTGCTATGGTCTCGGCCACCGCTTGACCTTGGGGGAGGACAGGGAATGTCGAGTTTGACCGCAAGCCCGGCCTGGCAGGCCCTGATCCGGCATCGCCGGGCCATGGACGGGGTGAGCACCCGGTCGCTGTTCGCCGCCGATCCCGACCGCTTCGCCCGCTTCAGCGCCGAAGCCTGCGGCGTGCTGCTCGACTATTCCAAAAACCGGATCACCGCCGAGACCCTGGAACTCCTGACCGACCTCGCCCGCAGCCGTGACCTTGAGGGCTGGCGGGCGCGGCTCTTTGCCGGCGACGCCATCAACAGCACCGAGGGCCGGGCAGTGCTGCACACGGCGCTGCGCCAGCGCCACGACGCCCCGGTGACCCCGGGCGGCGGCGCCAATGTCATCCCCGAGGTCCGCTCGGTGATGCGCCGGCTCAGCGCCTTTGTCGACGGGGTCCGCTTTGGCCGCCTCACCGGCCTGTCCGGCCGGCCGTTCAAGGATGTCGTCAATATCGGCATCGGCGGCTCCGACCTCGGGCCACTGATGGTCTCGGAGGCGCTCCGGCCCTACCATCACCCCGAGTTGCGCATCCGCTATGTCTCGAATGTCGACGGCACCCATCTTTATGACACCCTCGACTGGCTCGACCCCGAGACCACCCTCTTCATCATCACCTCGAAGACCTTCACCACCGAGGAGACAATGGCCAACGCCCGCAGCGCGCGGGACTGGTTCCTCGGCGAGGGCGGCAGCGAGGCCGACATCGGCCGCCACTTCGTCGCGGTCTCGGCCAACGCCGCGGCAGTCCGGGCCTTCGGCATCGGCCCCGAGTCGACCTTTACCTTCTGGGACTGGGTCGGCGGCCGCTTCAGCCTGTGGTCCGCGGTCGGGCTGCCGGTGGCGCTCGCGGTCGGCATGGAGCGCTTCGACCAGTTGCTGGCCGGCGCCCACGCCATGGACGAGCATTTCCGCACCGCGCCGCTGACGGCCAACCTGCCGGCGCTGCTCGGCCTGCTCGGTGTCTGGACGATCAATTTCTGGGACGCCCCGGCCCAGGCCGTGGTGCCCTACGATCAATACCTGCACCGGCTGCCCGCCTATCTCCAGCAGCTCGACATGGAATCCAACGGCAAGTCGGTGGACCGCGACGGCCGGGCGATCGATTACGCCACCGCGCCGGTGATCTTCGGTGAGCCGGGCACCAACGCCCAGCATTCGTTCTTCCAGCTGCTGCATCAGGGGCCGCGGCCAATTCCGGTCGACTTCCTGGCGGCGGCCGAGAGCCACAATCCCTTCGGCGAGCATCACCAGATGCTGCTGGCCAACATGCTGGCGCAAAGCGAGGCCCTGATGCGCGGCCGCAGCGCCGACGAGGCCCGCGCCGAACTCGAAGCCGCGGGCACACCGGCCGAGCGCCTGGCCATGCTGCTGCCGCACAAGGTGTTCGAGGGCAGCCGGCCCAGCAACACCCTGCTCTATCAGAAGCTCGACCCCTTCACCCTCGGCGCGCTGATCGCGCTTTATGAGCACAAGATCTTCGTCCAGGGCGTGATCTGGGGCGTCAACTCCTTCGACCAGTGGGGAGTCGAGCTGGGCAAGGCGCTCGCCCGCACCACCCGCAGCGAACTCGCCACCGGCCCGCAGGCCGACCATGACAGCTCAACCACGGGCCTGTTGCACTGGCTGCACCAGCGGCTGACCGCCGAGGTCGATTTGCACCAGCCTCTGTAGCGCCTGTTGCCGGTTATGGCCATCCGCCGCCTGCCCGAGACCCTGATCAACCAGATCGCCGCCGGCGAGGTCGTCGAGCGGCCGGCGGCGGCGGTCAAGGAGCTGGTGGAAAACGCCATCGATGCCGGCGCCCGCCGCATCGACGTCCAGGTCCGCGACGGTGGCCGTACCGCGATTACCGTCATCGACGATGGCTCGGGGATGTCGGCCGACGATCTCGGCCTCGCGGTCGAACGCCACGCCACCTCCAAGCTGCCCGAGGGCGACCTGATGGCCGTCGACACTCTCGGTTTTCGCGGCGAGGCCCTGCCCTCGATCGGGGCGGTCAGCCGCCTGACCCTGACCAGCCGCCAGCGCGGCGCCGATAGCGCCTGGGCGATCACCGTCGAGGGCGGCGCCGTCGGCGCGGTGGTGCCGGCTTCGCACCCGCCGGGAACCCGGGTCGAGATCCGCGACCTCTTTTATGCCGTACCGGCGCGGCTCAAGTTCCTCAAGGCCGCGCGCACCGAGCAGGATCACATCGAGGACGTTCTGCAACGCCTCGCCATGGCCCACCCGGAGATCGCCTTCAGCGTCACCGCTGGCGAAAATGGCCGGCCGACACTGCGCTATGCCGCCGGCGAGGGGGATCTGCAGGAGGTCCGTCTCGGCCGTCTCGCCGCCGTGCTCGGGCGCGATTTCGGGGCGAGCGCCGTCCCGGTCGCCGCCAGCCGCGATGGCCTCAGTCTCACCGGCTTCGTCGGCCTGCCGACCTTCAACCGCCCGACCAGCCGCGAACAATATCTCTATGTCAACGGCCGGCCGGTGCGCGACAAGCTGCTGTTCGGCGCCGTGCGCGGCGCCTATGGCGATCTGATGCCGCGCGACCGCCATCCGGCACTGGTGCTGTTTCTGGCGCTGCCCGGCTCCGAAGTCGACGTCAACGTCCATCCCGCCAAGACCGAGGTCCGTTTTCGCGACGGCCAGTCGGTGCGCGGCCTGATGGTCGGCGGCATCCGGCAGGCTCTGGCCGGCGCCGGCCCCGCCGTCGCGCCCAGCCTCGCGGGCAGCGCCCTGCTCAGCCTCGCGCCCCGGCCGGCGCCACCGGCGACCGGTGCTTCGACCGGAACCGGCGCCGGGGGCGAACGGCCGGGCTGGAGCGGCGCTTACCGTCAGCCGCCGCCGCGGCTGTCGCGTGGCCTGGCCGAAACCGGTTTTGCCTGGCAGGCGCCGCTCGCCCCGGCAGGCCGGCCGATGACGCCCCAGCCCGGCCCCGACGCCGCGCCGCCGCCCGAGCCCGGCGCCTTCCCGCTCGGGGTCGCGCGGGCACAGCTGCACGCCACCTATATCATCGCCGAAACCGCCGATGGCGTGGTGCTGGTCGACCAGCACGCGGCCCACGAACGCCTCGTCTACGAAAAGCTGAAAGCCGCCCTGCTCGGAGGCGGCGGCGCGCTGCCCGCCCAGGGCCTGCTGATGCCCGAGGTGGTCGAAGTCGGCGACGGTGGCGCCCGCCGCCTGCTCGCCCACGCCGAGGCGCTGGCCCGACTCGGCCTTGGCCTCGAGTCGTTCGGCCTTGGCGCGGTGCTGGTGCGCGAGGTGCCGGCGCTGCTCGGCCAGACCGATGTCGGCGCCCTGGTCCGCGATCTGGCCGACCAGCTGGCCGAACTCGACGACGCCCCGGCGCTGCGCGACCGTCTCGACGCCGTCTGCGCCTCGATCGCCTGCCATGGCTCGGTGCGGGCGGGAAAGCTCTTGGCACCCGAGGAAATGAACGCGCTGCTGCGCCAGATGGAAGCCGTCCCCCAGGCTGGCCAATGCAGCCACGGCCGCCCGACCTGGATCGAACTCAAGCGCGCCGACATCGAGCGGCTGTTCGAGCGGCGGTGACGGGTTTGGGCGAATATTGTATTCAGCACCGACTGCGTATTATCCTTTTTAGCGGCTGTTCCCCCCGTCGTCGTTTCTGCCGCCCTCCTAATGTTTGCTGATTCCGGAACCGGCGACCATGTTCATCCTCGGCCTCACCGGCTCCATCGGCATGGGCAAGAGCACCGCCGCCGGCATGCTGCGCCGGTTGGGCGTGCCGGTGCATGACGCCGACCGGGTCGTTCATGGTCTGCTGGCCCGCGGCGGCGCGGCGGTGGCCGCGGTCGAGCGGCACTTTGGCCCCGGGGTGGTCCGCGACGGCGCCGTCGACCGGCCCCGTCTCGGCACCCGGGTGTTCGGCGATGCCGCCGCTTTGAGCGCGCTCGAGGCGATCCTGCATCCTCTGGTGCGCCGGGCCGAGCGGCGCTTCCTGGCCCTGTCCGCCGGTGGGCGGCGCCCGGTGGTGGCGCTCGACATCCCCTTGCTGTTTGAAACCGGCGGCGACCGGCGGGTTGATGCCACCCTGGTCGTGACCGCGCCGCCCTTCGTCCAGCGCGCCCGGGTGCTGGCCCGGCCGGGGATGAGTCCGGCCAGGCTGGCGGCGATTCTCGGGCGCCAGACCCCGGATGGCGAAAAGCGCCGGCGCGCCGGCTTCATCATCCCGACCGGGCTGGGCAAAGGCCCGGCCTTGCGCCGGCTGGCCGGGATCGTCAAGATCGTCCGCAGCCGTACCGGCCGCCACTGGCCGCCGCGCCGCTCCCCTCCCTTTGCCGGGTGCCGCCATGCGTGAGATCGTCCTCGACACCGAGACCACCGGGTTCAAGCCCGAAGACGGCCACCGGGTGGTTGAAATCGGCTGCGTCGAGCTGTTCAACCATCTTCCCACCGGCCAGACCCGGCAGTGGTACCTCAATCCCGAGCGCGAGGTGCCCGAGGACGCGGTGCGGGTTCATGGCCTGACCACCGCGTTCCTGGCCGACAAACCGCTGTTTCGCGACATCGCCGGCGGCTTCCTCGACTTCATTGCCGACGCGCCGCTGATCGCCCACAACGCCGCCTTCGACATCGCCTTTCTCGACGCCGAGTTGCAGCGGCTGGACCCGGTCCGGCGCCCCCTTCCGCTGGCGACCAACCGGCAGATCATCGACACCGTGCAGTTGGCGCGCCAGAAGTTTCCCGGCGCCGGCGCCAGCCTGGATGCTCTCTGTAAGCGCTTCGGCATCGACAATTCCGGCCGCAGCCTGCACGGCGCCCTGCTCGACTCGACGCTGCTGGCCGAGGTCTATCTGGAGCTGCTGGGCGGGCGCCAGACCGGCTTCGCGCTCGCGGCGCCGGGAGCGGCACTCCGGAGCGCGGCCCGCGCCGCCCGCACCGCCCGGCCGCCGCGGCCCCACGCCCCCAGCCCCGAAGAGCTGGAGGCTCACGCGGCCCTGCTCAAGAAGCTCAAGGGGCCGCTCTGGGTTCTGCCCTGACGGTCACGGCAGCAACACTGTCGCCCCGGTGGTCGCCCGGCCCTCCAAGGCCCGGTGCGCCGCCGCCGCCTCTTTCAGCGGCAGCGTCTGGTTGACCACGATCCGGAGCGCGCCCGTCTGCACCGCCTCGAACAGCGCCGCCGCCGAAGCCTCCAGATCGGCCCGGCTGGCGGTGTAGGTAAACAGGCTGGGCCGGGTCAGGAACAGCGACCCCTTGGCGCCGAGCAGGCCGGGATCAAAGGGTGCAATCGCCCCCGAAGCCTGACCGAAACTGACCATCAGGCCGCGCGGCCGCAGGCAATCGAGCCCGCCGAGGAAGGTGCTCTGGCCAACGCCGTCATAGACCACCGCAACGCCGGCACCCTCGGTCAGCGTCCGCACCCTTTCGACGAAATTCTCCTGGCTGTACAGGATGACGTGGTGAGCGCCATTGGCCCGGGCCAGCGCCGCCTTGTCCTCGGTCGACACCGTGCCGATCACGGTCGCGCCCAGCCGGCTCGCCCACTGGCAGAGCAGCAGTCCGACGCCGCCGGCCGCCGCCTGAACCAGCACGGTATCGCCGGCCGCGACCCGGTAGACCCGGCGCAACAGGAATTCGGCGGTCATGCCCTGAAGCATCATCGCCGCCGCCTCGACGTCGCCCAGCCAGTCGGGCAGCGCCACCAGCCTGTCGGCCGGGATCAGCCGGACCTCGGCATAGCCGCCGAGCGGCCCGGCATAGGCGACGCGGTCACCAACCCCGAACCCGCTGACCCCCGGCCCCACCGCCTCGACCACCCCGGCGCCCTCGACGCCCAGGACCGCCGGCAACGCCGGCACCTTGTAAAATCCGGTCCGATGGTAGGTGTCGATGTAATTGACGCCGATCGCGGTCTGGCGCAGCCGGACCTCGCCCGGCCCCGGGTCGGCCACCGTCACCACCTCCCAGCGGAGACTATCGGGCCCGCCGACCTCATGAATGCGTATCGCCTGAACCATCACAATCCCCTCTTTGGTATTTCACGTGAAACATTGTGCCGCCCCGGACCCCCGGCTCAGTGCCGCAGCCCGGCCAGCGCCGCGGCCAGCCCGTCCGGCTCGGTCTGGGGTGGGCCGCAGGTCGGCCCGACACAAAGGTAGGCGGTCGCCCGGCCCTCGACCATGCCCTTGCCATGGCCGGGATGACCCGGCGGCAGCACCGCTCCAGGCGCGACCGTGATCAGCACCCGATCGGGCAGCGAGACCCGCAGCACCGCCCGGCGCAAGGCCACCGTGGCCGGATGCGCCGGCTCGCCGACCAGCGTCACCACCACGGCCCGCTCAAGCCCCTCGACCTGATTGAGCAGTGTCGCCAGCCCCACCACATTGCGCCCAAGCTCGCCGGAGACGGCCCGGACCAGGGCATCGGCCCGCTGCCGGTAGCCCTCGGCGCCGGTCAGGTGCGAGAGCCGCGCCAGGACGCCGACCATCAGGCCGTTGCCGCTGGGCGTCGCGCCGTCGAAGGCGGTCCGGCTGCGCACGATGGTGGCCTCGGCATCGTCGGCGGTGAAGCAATAGGCGCCCTCACTCCGGTCCCAGAAGTGCCGGTCGAGCGCCGCCACCCAGCGCTGAGCCAGCGCCAGATAGTCGGGCCGGGCCGTCGCCTCGAATAGCGCCAGCGCCGCCCCGCCCAGCGCCGCGTAATCATCGAGAACCCCGGCGCCCCCGGCCCGGCCGCCGCACCAGCTGTGGTGGAGCCGGTCGCCATCGGCGAGCAACTGACAGACCCGGGCAAACACGCCCTCGGCCGCAGCCAGCCAGTGGGGCCGCTCGAAGGCCAGCCCGGCCCGGGCCAGCGCCGCGACCGCAAGGCCGTTCCAGTCCGCCAGCACCTTGTCATCACGCGCCGGCCGCACCCGGCCCTGGCGCGCCGCGAGCAACCGAGCCCGCTCACCCGCCCACTGGGGCGCTCCGGAGTCCTCGCCCCCGCCGACCGCCAGGCACCGGTTGAGGATATTCGTGCCCTCCCAGTTGCCCTCGGACGAAACGTCATAAGCCGCCGAGAACCCGGCCGCCTCCGCGCCCAGCACCGCCTCGACCTCCGCCGCGGTCCAGACATAATAGCGCCCCTCTTCGTGGTCGCTGTCGGCATCGAGAGTGCCGGCAAAGGCTCCGCCCGCCGTCACCATCTCGCGCAGCAGCCAACCCACGGTTTCGGCCACCCGCTCGGCAAACAGCGGCGTGCCGGTCTCCTGCCAGACCAGGGTCAGGAGGTCGATCAGCTGGGCGTTGTCGTAAAGCATCTTTTCGAAGTGCGGCACCAGCCATTCCGGATCCGTCGCGTAGCGCGCGAAGCCACCGCCGAGGTGATCATAAAGTCCGCCCTGGCTCATTGCGGTCAGGGTCCGGACCACCGCGGTACGATACCGTCCGTCGCCGCTACGCAACCAGGCCCGCCAGAGCATTTCGAACGCCGGGCACTGGGGAAATTTCGGCGCCCCGCCGATGCCGCCGAACACCGGGTCGATCGTCTGGAGCAGACGGTCCGCCACCACGGCGGCGGTGTCGGGGGCGATCGGCCCGCCGCTCCGGGGCCGGCCAAGGGTGGCCAGCCGCTCCGCCAGCGCGGCCGCGGCCCGGGCGACGCTCTCGGGCCGGCTGCGATAGGTCCCGGCGACCTCGGTCACGGCATCGAGGAAGCCGGGTCGGCCATAGCGGGCGCGGGGCGGAAAATAAGTACCACCCCAGAACGGCGCCCCGTCCGGGGTCAGGAACAGGGTCAGCGGCCAGCCGCCCTGCTGACCCATCACCGCCAGCGCCGCCTGATAAATCTGGTCAAGGTCGGGGCGCTCCTCGCGATCGACCTTCACCGCCACCACCAGCCGGTTGAGCGCGGCTGCCACCCGCGCATCCTCAAAACTCTCCCGGGCCATGACATGGCACCAGTGGCAGGCGGCATACCCGATCGAGAGCAGCACCGGCTTGCCCTCGGCACGGGCCCGGTCAAAGGCGGCGCTGCCCCAGGGTTGCCAGTGCACCGGGTTGTCCCGATGCTGGAGCAGGTAGGGGCTGGTTTCCCCGCCCAATTGATTGGCGGCCGGCGGCTGGATCGACATGGCGGTTAGTTTCCTTGGCCCGATGAGCTATTCTTGCTGTCACCATCGTTGATATAGGTTTGGAGCGGCGATCATGAAGTTCATCATCACAGTCGATTCCACACCCGAGGAGGCCCGCGCCTTTCTCGGCCTACCGGATCTGCGGCCGATTCAGGAAGCCTTCGTCGCCCAGCTGCGCGAACGCCTGACCACCAATCTCGCCACCCTGGATGCCGATGCCCTCCTGCGCTCCTGGATCACCTTCGGCGTCCCCGGGCTGGAGAGCGTGACCAAGGCAATGCGCAGCCAAATCGACATCGCGCTCGGCCGGGAGCCCCGGTCATGACCCAGCCGGCTCCCTACTACCGCGCCCATCTCTTTTTCTGCACCCACCGCCGGCCGGAGGACTTCAATCGCCGGGGCTGCGGCCATTTCGAGGCCGAGGCGATGGCAAAGGCGCTTAAAGCGGTCGTGAAAGCGCGTGGTCTGAGCAAGGATGTCCGGGTCAATCTCGCCGGCTGTCTCCATCGCTGCCGCCACGAGCCGGTGCTGGTGATCTATCCCGAGGGCACTTGGTATGGCTTCACCAGCGAGGCCGACTTGCTTGAGATTCTCGACAGTCATGTCGTTGGCGGCCAGCCGGTCGCCCGGCTACGGTTGCCCGAGCGCGGCGAAGAGCCACCGGCGCAGCATCAGACGCCGAAGTAAGCCGTGACCACCGACACCATCTATGCCCTCGCCACCGGCAGCGGCCGGAGCGCGCTCGCGGTGCTCCGGCTGTCCGGCCCCGCGGCGGGACCGGCGCTGGCCGCCCTGACCGGCCGGCCACCGCCGCCGGCGCGTACCGCGACCCTGGCCGCGCTCCGCCACCCCGAAAGCCGGGAACTGCTCGACCGTGCCCTGGTGCTTTGGTTCCCGGCGCCGCGCAGCCAAACCGGCGAGGATGTCGGGGAGTTGCACCTCCATGGCGGCCGGGGCGTGATTGACGGCGTGGTCGAAGCGCTGGCGACGATGCCCGGCCTCCGGCCGGCCGAGCCGGGCGAGTTCAGCCGCCGCGCCTTCGGCTATGGCAAGCTCGACCTCACCGAAGCCGAAGCGATTGCAGATCTGGTCGATGCCGAGACCGCGGCGCAGCGGCGGCAGGCCCTCCGCCAGTTCGACGGTGAACTCGGCCGCCTCTATGACGGCTGGCGCAGCCGCCTGATCCGCGTCCTCGCCCATGTCGAAGCCGCGATCGATTTCCCCGAGGACGACCTCCCCGACGGCCTTGACGACACCGTCCGCACCGAGCTTGACGCCCTGGTGTCGGCGCTTGGCGGTCATCTCGAGGATGGCCGACGCGGCGAGCGTCTCCGCGATGGCCTCTCGGTAGCGATCATCGGCCCGCCGAATGCCGGCAAATCGAGCCTGCTCAACAGCTTGGCGCGCCGGGAGGCCGCGATCGTCTCGGCCCAGTCGGGCACCACCCGCGACATCATCGAGGTTCACCTCAACCTCGGCGGCTTCCCGCTGATCGTCGCCGACACCGCCGGACTGCGGGACGGCGCCGATGAGGTCGAACAAGAAGGTGTCCGGCGCGCTCGCGCCCGCGCCGCCGAGGCCGACATCAAGATCGCGGTGTTTGATGGCGAACAGTGGCCAGATATTGATTCGGCCACCGCGGCGCTGCTCGACGATCATACCCTGGTGGTGCTCAGCAAACTGGACCGCCACGGCATCGCCGCGCCCCTGGTCGGCGAGCGGCCGGCGCTGGCGCTCTCGGTGCGCACCGGGGCCGGGCTGCCCGCCCTGATCGAGGCGCTGACCACCCTGGCCAGCCGCCGGCTCGATACCGCCGGGCGCCCGACCCTGACCCGCCAGCGCCATCGCCTCGCGCTGGAGGAGTGTCGGGCCGCCCTGACCCGGGCGCGGCTGGCCGGGTTGTCCGAACTGGTCGCGGAGGATCTGCGCCTCGCCGCCCGGGCGCTGGGCCGGATCACCGGGCGCGTCGCGATTGACGAGGTGCTCGACGTCATCTTCCGGGACTTTTGTATCGGCAAGTGATGTTTCACGTGAAACACCGTCTGAGGGGAGTCTGACACCATGACCCGATACGATGTCATCGTCGTCGGTGCCGGTCACGCCGGCTGTGAAGCCGCCGCCGCCGCCGCACGCCTGGGCGCCCGCACCCTTCTGCTCAGCCACCGCCTCGACACCATCGGCGAAATGTCCTGCAACCCGGCCATCGGTGGTCTGGCCAAGGGGCACTTGGTGCGCGAGATCGACGCCCTTGACGGGCTGATGGCCCGGGCCATCGACCGCGCCGGAATTCAGTTCCGCATCCTCAACCGCAGTAAAGGGCCGGCGGTGCGGGGCCCCCGGGCCCAGGCCGATCGCCAGCGCTACCGTCAGGCGATGCAGACCCTCCTTGCCGAACAGCCCGGCCTCGAAGTCCGTGCCGCCGCCGTCGAGGATTTGACCACCGACGCTCACGGGACGATCAGCGGTGTCGTCACCGCCGATGGCGCAGTCACCGCCGCCGGTGCGGTGGTGATCACCACCGGAACCTTCCTCCGCGGCCTGATCCATGTCGGCGCTGACAGCCACCCCGGCGGGCGGATCGGCGAGCCGCCGGCGCTTGGCCTCTCCACAGCTCTCCGCCGGCTCGGATTCTCGCTCGGCCGCCTTAAGACCGGAACACCACCCCGGCTCGATGGCCGGACCATCGATTGGTCGGCCATCGAAAGCCAGCCCGGCGACGATCCGCCGCCCCCCTTCTCGACTATGACCGAGCGGATCACCAACCCGCAGCGGCCGTGCGGCGTCACCTGGACTACGCCGGCGGTGCACCAGTTGATCCGCGGCAACCTCGACCGCGCGCCCCTCTACACCGGCCAGATCACCGGCGTTGGCCCGCGCTATTGCCCTTCGATTGAAGACAAGGTGGTGCGCTTCGCCGACAAGGAGCGCCACCAGATTTTCCTCGAGCCCGAAGGGCTGGATGACCACACCGTGTATCCCAACGGCATTTCGACCTCTTTGCCCCGGGAAATCCAGCAGGCGATGCTGCCCCTGATCCCCGGGCTGGAGCGGGTGCTGATGCTGCGGCCGGGCTATGCCATCGAGTACGATTTTATCGATGCCCGCGAGCTGACACCGTCGCTGGAGGCGCGCCGGGTGCCGCGACTGTTCCTCGCGGGCCAGATCAACGGCACCACCGGTTATGAGGAGGCCGCGGCCCAGGGCCTGCTGGCCGGGCTCAACGCCGCGCTGGCGGCCGCCGGTTGCGCCGAGCCCTTCACCATCGATCGGGCCGAGGGCTATCTCGGAGTGATGGTCGATGACCTGATCACCCTCGGCACCAGCGAGCCCTACCGGATGTTCACCTCTCGGGCCGAATATCGGCTGCTGCTGCGCGCCGACAACGCCGACCAGCGCCTGACCCCGCGCGGCCTCGCTCTTGGCTGCATCGGTGCCGAGCGGGCGGCGGCCTTCCGCAACTACGCCGGCGCCCTCGAAGCCGCCCGCGGCCAGATCGCCAGCCTTGGTGGCACCCCGACCGAGCTGCGGCGCGCCGGGCTGCCGGTCAACCAGGATGGCATCTGGCGTAGCGCCGCCGATCTGCTGCGCTATCCCGAAATCGACCTGACCGCGCTGGCCCGACTATGGCCGGACCTCGCGGCGCTCGCGCCGACGGTGGCCGAGCAGATCGAAATCGACGGCAAATATTCGGGCTATCTCGATCGTCAGGAGGCGGACATCCGGGCCTTCCGTAAGGACGAGGCCCTCGCCCTGCCTGCGACTCTCGACGTCGACGCGATCGGCAGCCTATCGACCGAAATTCGCCAGAAGCTGCGGCAGACCCGGCCGGCAACTCTGGGCGCGGCAGCGCGAATCCCCGGTATGACTCCCGCGGCCCTGATCGCTTTGCTGCGGTTCGTCAAGCGCCGTCCAGGAAAGACGGAGGCCGGCGATGGCTGCCGCTGAGCGAATGTCCCTCAGCGCTGCTGGCTTCCAGGACGCGACCGCTGTTTCACGTGAAACACTGGCCCGGCTGGCGATTTATCTCGCTCTTCTGGAAAAGTGGCAGCCCCGGATCAATCTGGTGGGCAGCGCAACCCTGCGCGATCCCTGGCGTCGCCATTTTCTCGACTCGGCCCAGCTCCGGCCCCTGCTCCTCGAGTCGACACAAACTGTGGTGGATTTGGGCAGCGGCGCCGGCTTTCCCGGCCTGGTCCTGGCGATTCTTGGGCTCCCGGACGTCCACCTGATAGAAAGTGACCACCGGAAGATCGCCTTTTTGCGCGAGGTCGCCGCCGCCACGGAAACGAAAATCACCGTTCATCCCTGCCGGATCGAGGCAGTTCCGCGGTTTTCTGCCGACGCCGTCACCGCGCGCGCTCTGGCCCCCCTTGCGCCGCTGATTGGCTATGCGCTACCGTTTCTTGGTCCGAGGGGGGTGTGCCTCTTCCTCAAGGGCGGGCAGGTCGAACGCGAACTGGCGGAGTGCCCGCCGGGGATGACTGTCGAGCGCTTCGAAAGCCGGTCTGATCCCTCGGGCGTCGTGCTTCGCCTCAGCGCGTTCTCGCCGACCTAAAGAAAACCAGCAGGCCAGGAGGCTGTCATGTCACGCTGCCGCGTTATCGCCGTCGCGAATCAAAAAGGGGGGGTCGGCAAGACCACCACCGCGATCAACCTCGCTACCGCGCTCGCCGCCGTCGGCAAGAGGGTGCTGGTCATCGACTTCGACCCCCAGGGCAACGCCTCGACCGGGCTCGGCATCCCGCGCAACAAACGCAACGCCGGGTGCTATGATATCCTGTTCGACGATGTCCCGCTCGCCGACGTGATCGTCGCCTCACCGATTCCGGATCTCTCGATCATCACCTCTTCCGTCGAACTGTCCGGGGCCGAGGTCGAACTGGTCAACGCCGACAACCGCGAGTACCGCCTGCGCGACGCCATCCGCAAGGCCAACCTGACCTTCGATTATGTCCTGATCGATTGCCCGCCCGCGCTCGGCCTGCTCACCCTCAACGCCCTGGTCGCCGCCGATGCCGTGCTGGTACCGTTGCAATGCGAGTTTTACGCTCTCGAGGGGCTCAGCCATCTGGTGCGCACCATCGAACGGGTCAAGAGAACGCTTAACCCCGCCCTCGACATCCAGGGCGTGGTGCTGACGATGTTCGACAAGCGCAACAATCTTTCGGAGTCGGTGGCTGCCGACGTCCGGGGTTTCTTTGGGGAGAAGGTCTACGACACCGTCATCCCCCGCAACGTCAAGATCTCCGAGGCGCCCTCTTACGGCAAGCCCGCGATCATCTATGACATGCGCTGCTCGGGCAGCCAAGCCTACATTCATCTCGCCGGTGAAGTGCTGAAACGCGAACACAAGAGGTTGGCGGCGTGAGCGAAGACACCAGAAAATCCGAAAGCGGCAAACGAGGCGGCCTTGGTCGCGGCCTCTCGGCACTGTTTGGCGAGGCCAGCGAGGACTATGCCTCGCTCGACCGCGTCCGCCAGACCCGGCAGGTCCCGGTCGAGTTCCTTCACCCCGGACGGTTTCAGCCCAGGCGCCGCTTCGACGAGGCCAGCATCGCCGAGCTGACTCAGTCGGTGAAGGAGAAGGGCGTTTTGCAACCCCTGCTTGTTCGTCGCCATCCCGACCGGCCCAACGCCTATGAGATCATCGCCGGCGAACGCCGCTGGCGGGCCGCCCAGGGCGCCGGCCTCCATGAAGTGCCGGTGGTGCTCCGCGATCTCACCGACCGCGAGGCCCTCGAACTTTCAATCATCGAGAACGTTCAGCGTCAGGATCTGACGCCGCTTGAAGAAGCCGAGGGCTATCGCCGCCTGCTCGACGAATTTCAGCATACCCAGGAGGATCTGGCCCGGGCGCTCGGCAAGAGCCGCAGCCACATCGCCAACACCTTGCGCCTGATGGCCCTGCCGGAGCCGATCAAGGCCCTGCTCCACGAGGGCGCGCTGACCGCCGGCCACGCCCGCGCCCTGCTGACCGCGACCAATCCGGTGGCACTGGCCGAACAGGTGGTGGCCGAGGGGCTGAACGTCCGCCAGACCGAGGCGCTGGCCAAGGGTCCGGAGGCGCCGGCGGCCCGCCCGACCGCCTCGGCCGCCAAGCCCGGCGCCGACAAGGACGCCGATCTGCTGGCGCTCGAAGAAAGCCTGTCTGAACAGTTGGGTCTCAAGGTCCAGATCGCCACCCGGGGCAAAGGCGGTGCGCTGACCATCCAGTACAAAACGCTGGATCAGCTCGACGAGGTGCTGCGCCGCCTGACTGCCGACTGACCGGGCCGCAGAGCCCCCTGGCCGGACGCCGCACCCCCAACCGGCGTCAGTTCGGGGTGCGGGTCTCGATCAGCGACCAGTTGGGATCGCGGGAGCGGGTGTTGCGGGCGAAGGTCCAGATATCGACGATCTCGAGCAGCCGGTCGGGATCGCCATCAAGCAGGGCGCCATCGGCACCGTAGATCACGATGATCTGATCACTGACGATCTTGACCGTCACCAGCGCGGTCCGGCCGTCGACCCGCGCTTCCAGCACGTCGGCCTCCTTGATGCGCTGGATCCCGGTCTCGTGCTTCTCCCCGGCAGCGCCGCGGCGGCGGATTTCAGCGGCGAAGCTGTCATAAACGTCGTCCCGCAGCAACGGCCGCAACGCCGCGGTGTCACCCTCGGCATAGGCGCCGACGATCATCTGAAAGGCGCCGCGCGCGCCTTCCAAAAAGTGCTTTTCCTCAAAACCCGGGTCAGCAGCCTTGACCTGAGCCAACCCGGCGGCCAGGGAAAACGGCTCATCGGTCTGGGGTAGGCTCGAGTCGGCGACCGCGCGACCGCGATCGGGCAGGGGAATGACGTTATCGGGCAGCGCCGTGCCAGCCTGATCGACGGCAAACGGGTTGGGCCGCTGCCGCTCCTCGCCACTCCGGCGTCCGAGCACGCTGCGCAGCCGATAAACCAGAAAACCGGCAATCATCGCGAAGACGACAATGTCCAAAAAATAGAAACCCTCGCCCATGGCCTCTGTCCTGATGGGTTCAAGCTGGACCCGCCCGCCGAGGAGCATTACCTCTACGAAAGCGTTACCCTGCACAGGCAGGGTGGCGCCGCCTCCAGCCGCGCACTCCGCTTCTAAATAGGCCGAGACGCAAAAAAGAGCAAGGACAGCCATGGCCATGCGTACGCCCATTCTCCTGACCGTGGTCACCGAGTTGATCCTGTTTGGCCTGCTCTGCGACGCCATCGGCTTCTGGCCGGCCCTGGCGACGCTGATTCTGACCTCGGCCGCCGGTGCCGCGCTGCTGCGCGCTCAGGGCATCACCACCCTGACCCGGATTCAGATGATGCTCGAACAGGGCCAGTCGCCGGTGTCCGAGATCGTCGAGGCGCTCTGGCTCGCCGCCGCCGGGGTGCTGCTGCTCGTCCCGGGAGTGCTGACCACCCTGGCCGGCTTGGCCCTGCTGGTGCCGGCAACCCGCCGGCTGGTCGGCGGCTGGCTAATCGGCCGCTACCGGGCCTATGCCGGCGGCCCGATCCACCTTCATGCAGAGTTCCGCGCCCCGGAGCCGCCGCCCGCCGCCGCGGCCACGGTTCAGCCACCCGGCAGCGCCACCGCCGGCGGGCCGACAGTGATCGATGTCGAGTTCGAGGATCTGCCGCCCAAACCGTGATGCCGTTGCCGTCAGCGTCTTTCCGTGCTAGAGCCTTTTTTGATCGAAGGTGATCGAAAAAGCAGCCTATCTCTTTGTTGTTGGAGCGGATTCACGCTAAGGGGCGAGTCTGCCTCCCCGCGAGCCGCTCTGGCTCCCCCGCCCCATCCGCCCCCTGCCCGGAGTTCCTTGCCCATGACCACTACGCCCGCCCAGCCCGCCGATGGTGCGGCCAAGCCCAACGGTTCCAATGGCGCCGGGGACAACCAGCCCCATGCGTTACCGATCTCGGTGCTGGCCCAGTACCTCAAGGATCTGTCGTTCGAAAATCCCCGGGCGCCCCAGAGCCTGATGGCCGGACAGCCTGCGCCCGACGTCGCCGTTCATATCGACATCAAGACCGGCACCCCGGCGGACGGTGTCCACGAAGTGGCGTTGACCCTGCGCGTCGAAGCCAAGGCCGGGCAAGACGTGGTGTTTCTGGTCGAGGTCACCTATGCCGGGCTGTTCCAGCTCACCGGCGTTCCGCCCGAGCACCACGGCCCGATCCTGGTGATCGAGGGGCCGCGGCTGCTGTTCCCGTTCGCGCGCAACATCATCGCCGAGGCCATCCGCGCCGGCGGATTCCCGCAGCTGCTGATCAATCCGATCGATTTCGCCGAACTCTATCGCCGGCAACAGGCCAAGTAGCGACGAAAAAGGGGGGGCCGCGCCGGCCCCCCTTTCCCCGCTGCCGTCATCGGCTACTGATTCATCGACTCGAAGAAATCGCCATTGTTCTTGGTGTGCTTCAGCTTGTCGACCAGGAAGTCCACCGCATCGGTGACGCCCATCGGCAGCAGAATACGCCGCAACACCCACATCTTCGAAATCGTGCCCCGGTCGACCAGCAACTCTTCCTTGCGCGTGCCGGACTTGGTGATGTCGATCGCCGGGAAGGTCCGCTTGTCGGAAAGCTTGCGGTCGAGAATGATTTCCGAGTTGCCGGTGCCCTTGAACTCTTCGAAAATCACCTCGTCCATCCGGCTGCCGGTGTCGATCAGCGCCGTGGCGATGATCGTCAGCGAACCACCCTCTTCGATGTTGCGCGCGGCGCCGAAGAAGCGCTTGGGCCGCTGCAGGGCATTGGCGTCGACACCGCCGGTCAGCACCTTGCCCGAACTCGGCACCACGGTGTTGTAGGCGCGGGCGAG
>JBAXPR010000040.1:0-28607 GCA_037132135.1 Rhodospirillaceae bacterium | reverse complement strand
CTTTGAACAAACTCTATCCCTAGTGGGTGTATGTGTCAACCGGATAGGCATGCGCTGACGGTGCCGACACCCTCGATGCTGCCCTCGAGCCGGTCCCCCGCGACCACCGGGCCGACGCCTTCGGGGGTGCCGGTGAAGATCAGGTCGCCGGCCTTGAGTTCGACATAGCAGGACAGCTTGGCGATGATCTCGGCGACGCTCCAGATCATGTCGGAAAGATCGCCCTCCTGGCGCAGCACGCCGTTGAGTCGTAACCGGATGCCGCCCCCGGCCGGATGGCCGATGGCGCTGGCCGGGGCGATGGCACCCAAGGGCGCTGAGCGGTCGAAGCCCTTGGCCATGTCCCAGGGCTGGCCCGCCTTCTTGGCGGCGGCCTGGAGGTCGCGCCGGGTCAGGTCGATGCCCGCGGCATAGCCGAAGACATGGCCGAGGGCGGCTGCGACCGGAATCGCGGCGCCGCCGCTGCCCAGCGCCACCACCAGCTCGATCTCGTAATGAAGGTTGGCGGTCATCGGGGGATAGGGCACGGCGCTGCCGTCCGCGACCACGACATCGGCCGGCTTGGAAAAAAAGCACGGGTCGGTGCGGGTCGGGTCGGTGCCCATTTCGCGGGCGTGGGCGGCGTAGTTCTGGCCGACGCAAAAGATGCGCCGCACCGGAAACAGCGCAGCGGTACCGGCGACCGGAACCACGGTCGGCGGCGGCGGCGGAAATACGGTCGTCATGCCCCTGCTCCTCAACTGGCCGGCCCCTCGGCGCGAAAATCCGGACACGCGGCCTGCCGCCCGGAGCCGGAGGATGGTATCATGCCCGCCGGCCGATTCAACCGTCCGGAGCGCCGCGCCATGAGCTTCGTCCTCGCCATCGACCAGGGCACCACCAGCAGCCGGGCGATCGTCTTCGACCGGTGCTGCCGGCCACGGGCGACGGCACGGCGGGATCTCGTCCAGCACTACCCGGCCGACGGCTGGGTCGAGCACGACGCCGGGGCGATCTGGCAGGACACCCTCGGGGTGTGCCGGGAGGCGATCGCCGGCGCCGGTCTCGCCGGCCGCGACATCGCCGCGATCGGCATCACCAATCAACGCGAAACCACCGTGCTCTGGGAGCGGGCGAGCGGACGGCCGCTGGCCCGGGCGATCGTCTGGCAGGACCGCCGCACCGCCCCGGCCTGCCGCGCCCTGATCGCATCCGGGGCCGAGCCCGGGGTGCGGAGCCGCACCGGCCTTCTGCTCGATCCCTATTTCTCGGCGACCAAGCTGGCCTGGCTGCTCGATCACCTGCCCGGCGCCCGGGCGCGGGCCGAGCGGGGTGAACTTTGCTTCGGAACCATCGATTCGTACCTTCTCTTCCGGCTGACCGGCGGCCGGGTCCACGCCACCGACGCCAGCAACGCCGCCCGCACCCTGCTGTTCAACCTTACGAGCCAGAACTGGGATCCGGAGCTGCTGCGCCTGTTCGATATTCCGGCGCCGCTGCTGCCCGAGGTCCGGGACACGATCTGCCGCTTCGGCGAGACCGACCCGGCCCTTTTTGGCGCCGCGATTCCGATCACCGGCATTGCCGGCGACCAGCAGGCGGCCGCCTTCGGGCAGGCCTGCTTTGAGCCGGGCATGATCAAGTGCACCTATGGCACCGGCGGCTTCGCCTTGATGACCCTTGGCGACACCCCGCGCCTTTCCGAGCACCGGTTGCTGACCACGGTGGCCTGGCGGCTCGGCGGCACCCCGACCTTCGCCCTCGAAGGCTCGATCTTCGTCGCCGGCGCGGCGGTGCAGTGGCTGCGCGACGGGCTGGGGCTGATCGCTGACAGCGCCGCTTCGGAGGACCACGCCCGCCGGCTCGATGATACCGGCGGCGTCTATCTGGTGCCGGCTTTCACCGGCCTCGGTGCTCCCTACTGGGACCCCGACGCCCGCGGCGCCCTGCTCGGTCTCACCCGCAACACCGGCGCCAGCCACCTCGTGCGCGCCGGCCTCGAAGCCGTGGCCTATCAGAGCCGCGATCTGATGGAGGCGATGGCCGCCGACGCCGGGCGGATGCCGGCGGCGTTGCGGGTCGATGGCGGCATGGTCGGCAATGACTGGCTGATGCAGTTCCTGGCCGACATCCTTGATCTTCCGGTTGAGCGCCCGGCGCTGACCGAGACCACGGCGCTGGGCGCCGCCTGCCTCGCCGGTCTCGGTGCCGGGGTCTACGGCTCGCTGGCGGCGCTGGCCGCCGGCTGGCAATGCCAGAAACGCTTTGCGCCCGGCATGACCGAGGCGCGGCGCACGGCACTCTATCTTGGCTGGCAGCGGGCGGTGGCGCGGGTGCGCAGCTGACGGCGAACCCGCACCACCCGGGAGCGGCGGCGATTACTTGACCACCGGGACTTTCTCATCCTGCTTGCCCTCGACCTGACCCTGGCCCGGGCGGGTCTGGTGGGGCCGGGCCGCCATCTGAGGCTGGCTGGCCGGCCCGGTCAGGCCGGTGACCGCGGCGGCGGCGGGAGCGGGAGCGGGAGCCTTGGGATCGGTGGTCTTCACCGCCGCTGCCGGCAGCCGTTGCTCGGGCGCGGGCAGGGCGGCCGCGGCCGGCGCCGGCAGGGTCGAAGCCTTGCCGGTCTCCTGCCGCTCCTGGGCCGGCGCGGTCCGGCTGCCGGCGCCCTGGGGCAGGTCGGCGGCCGAGGCGGCGAACGGCGCGGCGAGAGCGAGCAGGGCAAGAGCAGCGAAGGTCTTGTTCATGGCAGTCTCCAGTTGATGAGGTCTATCCGCCCGTTGCGGACATCAACAAGAACACCATGGGAGCGACGTTTATTTCATTTCCCCGCTAGATACCTTAATTTCGCCTCAGGACTTAATGAACCCGGCCCGGCGGTTACATCGCCCGGCTGTCGGTGGGTGTGGCTGGAGCCGGCTGGTGGCCGAGACTGTCGAGCACCTGCGCGATGTCGGCGGCAACGCTGAAGAGTCGCCGATAGCCGCCCGAGACGAACTGTTCGCCGTCGATGTGCGCGAAAAGCTGAAGCAGCGGCGTCCAGTAGCCGGCGATGTCGGCGATCACGATCGGCTTGTCGTGCAGGCGCAGCTGTTTCCAGGTCACAACCTCGAAGGTCTCGTCGAGGGTGCCAAGGCCACCGGGCAGCACCACGAACGCATCCGAGCGCTCGACCATCAGGCGCTTGCGGGCATGCATGCTGTCGACCACCACCAACTCGCTGAGGCCGACATGGTCAACCTCAAGAACCTGAAGATGCTCGGGAATGATTCCAACCACCCGGCCGCCGGCCGCCAGCGCAGCGTCGGCGAGGATGCCCATCAGCCCGACCCGGCCCCCGCCATAAACCACCTCGATGCCCGCGCGCGCCAGCCCGACACCCAGTTGCCGCGCCGCGTCCTTGTAGACATCGTTGACGCGACTGGACGAGCCGCAGTAAACACAAACAGAGCTTGGGGATGCCATTGACAATCCTGTACAATCGGGCCGGGGGCAAAATCCGCGCGTGAAGGCCGTCGCCGGCAGGCTCGCCCCCCGGAGGGCAAACGGGCTTTCCGGTCTGGCCGCTTACACCAAGGGCAGAAAAATCACAAGCCCGGCCGGAGCTTTCCCAGGGGCCGAGGAAAGGAAACGAGGATCATGGCCGGCTCGCCGCGCCGTTCAGACAGCTCCTCCGGCCGCACCGGCGCCGCCGTGGCCGCGATCGTGGCGGCCGGACTGGTGCTGGTGACCGGCCTGACGCCGCTGCGGCTGGCGGCCGCCGACCGTCCGGAAGCGGCCAGCCCTGAGCTGATCCGGGTGATCGGCCACCGTCAGGCCGAACTGCGGCGGCTCGGCGCCGCGATGCGGGTAATCGGCCGCTTCCTCAAGAGCGAAGGCGCCAATGTCGCCGATGTCGGCGCCAGCGCCGAGGTCATCCGCGCCGTCGCCGGCGTCTTCAACCACGAGCAGTTTCCCGAGGGGACCGCCATCGGCGCCGGCCGCAGCGCCGCCCGGCTGGAACTTTGGCAGGAGTGGGATATCTTCCGGGAGCGCGCTACCGCGCTCAGGAACGCCGCGGGCCGGTTGGTCGGCGCCGCCGCCACCGGCAACGCCGATGCGGTGCGCGCGCCGATCCTGGCGGTCAGCCAGGCCTGCGGCGCCTGTCACGAACTGTTCCGGCGGACCCTGCCATGACCCGACGCCATCCCTCCCGCCCCGGCCCCCGGTGCCCGGCCCGGCCCTGGCTCGCGGCGCTGGCGCTGAGTCTGGCGCTGGCGGGCGGAGCCGCTGCCGGCGGCCGGGCGGATCCCCAGGCCGAGCGGGTTGCCCGCGGCCAGTATATTTTCGACGCCGCCGGCTGCCTCGGCTGTCACACAGACGAGGCCCATGGCGGCCAGCGCCTGGGCGGCGGCCGGGCGATCAGCAGTTCCTACGGCATCTTCTACACGCCGAACATCTCGCCGGATCCGATCTATGGCATCGGCGGCTGGTCCGACAGCGCCTTTATCCGGGCGCTGCGCCACGGCGTCACCGCCGACGGCACCCAGCTGCTGCCGGTGTTTCCCTTCACCGCTTACACCCTGATGGACAATCAGGATATTCTCGACCTCCGGGCCTATCTGCGCACCCAGAAGCCGGTGGCGCGCCAGAGCCGGCCCCACGATCTGCGCGAACCCCTGGCCTTCCGGATGATGATGCCGGGCTGGCGGCTGCTGTCGCTCAAGGTCGGACCGCTCGACACCAATCCGCTGCGCTCGGCCCAGTGGAATCGCGGCCAGTATCTGGTGCGTGCGCTCGGTCATTGTGGCGAGTGCCACACCCCGCGCACCTGGACCGGCGCGCTCGACGAAAGCCGGGCCTTTGCCGGCAATCCCGACAGCATCAACGGCGAATACGCTCCCAACATCACTCCCGACTCCGAAACCGGCCTCGGCCGCTGGTCGGAAGCCGACCTGATGCTGCTGCTGGAACTCGGTCTGGAACCCGACGGCGACGTAGTCGGCGGCTCGATGGCCGAGGTCGTGCGCAACAGCACCTCCCGCCTGACCCTGGCCGACCGGCGGGCGATCGTGACCTATCTCAAGGCGCTGCCGCCGCTGCACTCGGCAACCGCCCCGGCACCGTGATCGAGCGCGGCGGCTCACCGGCACAGTGACGCGCCCAGATCATCTGGCAGGCCAGTTCCAGCGCCGCGGTGAAGCCGGCGCGGTCGCAGAGCGGTGAGGCCAGCAGGCGGGCGCGGAGACCGGCCCGGAGATCGGCGAGGCGCGCCCGGTCGCCGGCCCAGGCCACCGCCCGCTCGACATACTCCCCGGCGTCGGTGGCCACGGTGTCGGTGCAGCCGAGCGAGGCGAGATAGCCATAGGAATGGCGGCTGCACAGGGTCTCGCCCGGCCACACGATCACCGGCACTCCCATCCAGAGGGTTTCGAGGGTGGTCAGGCCGCCGCTATAGGGAAAGCTGTCGAGCGCGATGTCGACGCTGGCGGTGGCAGCCAGATGCTCGGCCCGAGAACTGCCGCCGAGAAAGTCCAGCCGCCCGGCCCCGATGCCGTGCGCGGCGAAGCGGTCGATCAGCAGCCGCTGCGTCGCCTCGCCATTGAAGCCGACCGCCTTCAGCAGCAGCCGCGACTCGGGAACCCGGTCGAGGATCTGGCTCCAGAGCAGGATCGCCTGATCGGTGATCTTGCTGAGAAAATTGAACGAACCGAAGGTAATGTGGCCGCGGGTGAGGGCGGGCAGCGGCGGCACCGGCGGCGCCTCGGCCGGCGGCTCGAAGCAGACATAGCTCGCCGGCATCCGGATGATCTTTTCCTGATACCAGGGTTCCAGCGCTTCAGGCACCTGATGGCGGTCGGCCAGCCAGTAATCCATCGCCGAAAGGCCGGTGGTGACGCCGTAGCCGACCCAGGTCAGTTGGAGCGGCGCCGGTTTGAGCGCCAGGGTCAGCAGCCGGTTCTGGGCGGTGTGTCCGGAAAGATCGATCAGGATGTCGATGCCGTCGGCGCGGATCTGCTCCGCCGCCGCCGCGTCGGAGAGCCCGAGCAGCGGTCGCCAGCGCGCCGAAGCCGCCCGGAAGCGATCCGTCAGCACGTCCTCGGTCATGCCGTTGCTGTAGCAGCTGATCTCGTGCCCCGCCGCGGCCAGCCCCTCCAGCGCCGCAATGGTCAGAAAGCCGACGGCATGGCGGCGAAAATCACCCGAGACGAAGCCGAGCCGGGGTCGCCGGCCGGGGGCGCCCGGCCGGGGCGGCCGGTGCCGGGGCCAGCGGGACCGCAGCGGCGCCGCATACAGCGCGTCCCAGCGCCGCGCCGCCTCGAAATGCTCGGCAAGGGGAATGTCGGGCAGGCAGAGGCTGCTGAACAGCAGGTTCGAGCGCACCATCGCGAGCGCGGGATGGCGCTCGAGTATCTCGCGATAGACCGCGACCGCCGCCCCGACCCGGCCCTGCTCCTTGAGGGCATTCCCGAGGTTGTTGCCGGCGTCGGTGTCGTCGGGGTTGAGGCTCAGCGCCCGGTGATAGCTCTCCAGCGCCCCGGCCAGGTCGCCCTGGTCCTGGAGGGCGACGCCGAGGTTGTTGTGGGCGCTGGCGTCGTCGGGATCGAGGGCCAGCGCGCGGCGATAGCACGCCACCGCTCCCTCATAATCCTCCAGCTGGTGCAGCGCGACCCCGAGATGGTTGTGGGCCTCGGCCCAGTCCGGTGACAGCGCGACGGCACGCCGGTAGGCCGCCAGTGCCGGCTCGAGTCGGCCGAGGGCGCGCAGCACCTCGCCCAGATTGTGGTGGTAGACGGCGGTGTCGTCCTTCTGCGCCAGCGCCCGGGTGATCAGCAGCAGCGCCCGCTCGCTCTTGCCGGTCTGATGGCAGAGCACGCCGAGCAGATGCAGGCTGTCGGGATGATCGGGCGCCGCGGCCAGCACCCGGCGATAGAGCGCCTCGGCCCGGGGCAGCCGGCCGGCCTGATGATGATCGAGCGCCTCGGCGAAGGTCTCTGCCAGCGAAGACGGCATCGGTCGGGTCTCCCGGCGGGAAAGCGTGGCCGGCAGCTTAAGCGCAATCGGCGGGCCGGCGCCAGCGGCGCGAGCGCCGCCGCTCCGGCCGGACGCCGGCCACGGCGGGACTTGACGGCCGCCGCCGGGCGCGAAAAGATGGTGTGCGCGACCCGCTCGCAGCCACCAGGAAACCCCCATGATCCGACAGCTTTTCGGCACCGACGGCATTCGCGGCACCGCCAATTGCGAGCCGATGACCGCAGAAACCGCATTGCGGGTGGCGATGTCCACCGCCCTTCACTTTCGCCGCGGCACCCATCGCCATCTGGTGGTGATCGGCAAGGACACCCGGCTGTCGGGATACCTGCTGGAGCCGGCCCTGACCGCCGGCTTCATCTCGATGGGCATGAACGTGGTGCTGGTCGGGCCGCTGCCGACTCCGGCGGTGGCGATGCTGACCCGCAGTTTGCGCGCCGACATCGGGGTGATGATCTCAGCCTCCCACAATCCCTTCGAGGATAATGGCATCAAGCTGTTCGGTCCTGACGGCTACAAGCTCAGCGACCAGCTGGAATCCGAGATCGAGGGCCGGCTCGACCAGCCCTTCGCCCCCGACCTCGCCCATGCCGCCGAACTCGGCCGGGCCAGCCGGCTCGACGACGCCACCGGCCGCTACATCGAATACGTCAAGAACACCTTTCCCCGCGGCCTGCGCCTCGACGGCCTCAAGATCGTCATCGATTGCGCCAATGGCGCCGCCTACAAGGTGGCGCCGCGCGTGCTCTATGAACTGGGCGCCGCCGTTACCGCCATCGCCAACGAGCCCAACGGCACCAACATCAACAGCAGGTGCGGCGCCACCGCCCCCGCCGCCCTGCGGACCCGGGTGCTGGAGACCGGCGCCGACATCGGCATCGCCCTCGACGGCGACGCCGACCGGCTGATCGTGATCGACGAAACCGGCCACCAGATCGACGGCGACCAGCTGATGGGGCTGGTCGGCGAGTCCTGGACCCAGACCGGGCGCCTCCGCGGCGGCGGCGTGGTCGCCACCGTGATGTCCAATCTCGGTCTGGAGCGTCACCTCAACGGCCTTGGCCTCGCCTTGGTGCGCACCCCGGTCGGCGACCGCTACGTCGTCGAGCGCATGCGGGCCGGCGGCTACAATGTCGGTGGCGAGCAGTCGGGCCACATCGTGCTCTCGGACTATTCGACCACCGGCGACGGGCTGATCGCGGCGCTGCAGGTGCTGGCAGTGGTCCAGCGCCGCGACAAGCCGCTCAGCGCCGTCGCCCGGGTCTTCGAGCCGGTGCCCCAGCGCCTGACCAACATCCGCTATGCGCCGGGCGGCACGCCGCCGCTCGAGCAGGCGGCGGTCAAGCGGGCGATCCGCGATGGCGAGGCCCGGCTGGCCGGCAACGGCCGGCTGCTGATCCGCAAGTCGGGCACCGAACCGCTGATTCGGGTGATGGCCGAAGGGGACGATGGCGATCTGGTCGACAGCGTGGTCGCCGAGATCGCGGGCGCGATCCGCACCGCCGCGGGAGACCCGGCGTGAGAGGCCGGGTTCTGATCGTCGCCGGTTCGGATTCGGGTGGCGGCGCCGGCATCCAGGGCGACATCAAGACCGTGACCGCGCTCAAGGGCTACGCCGCCACCGCGATCACGGCACTGACCGCCCAGAACACCCGCGGCGTTTTCCGGGTGCTGCCGGTCAGCCCTGACTTCGTCGCCCAGCAGATGCGGGTGGTGCTGGAGGACATCGGCGCCGACGCGATCAAGACCGGCATGCTCCACACCGCGGCGGTGATCGAAGCCATCGCCGACGTCATCGAGGATCTGGCGATCGGCATCCCGCTGGTGGTCGACCCGGTGATGGTCTCCAAGAGCGGTGCCTTTCTGCTCGATCCCGAGGCGGTGCAGGCCCTTAAGCAGCGGTTGCTGGTCCGGGCCGAACTCGCCACCCCCAACATTCCGGAAGCGCTGGTGCTGACCGGCATGGACGGCATTCGCGATCTCGCCGAAATGCGCCACGCCGCCGGGCTGATCCGCAGCCTGGGACCGCGGGCGGTGCTGATCAAGGGTGGCCACATGGAGGGCGAAACCGTCACCGACCTCTTGTCCTGCGACGATGGCGAAGCGGTGTTCCAGTCGCCGCGCCTCCACACCCCCCACACCCACGGCACCGGTTGCGCCCTGGCCTCGGCGATTGCCACCTCCCTTGCCCAGGGGCTCGACCTGACCCGGGCCGTGGCCCGGGCCCGGGCCTTTCTCGAACGCGCGATCCTGACCGCCCCCGGCCTCGGCCACGGTCACGGCCCGCTCAACCACGGCCACACCGTCAGCCCCTTTTCCGCCTCCTTGCCCGAGCGGCGATAATTCTTTCACCGCCGGTGCAAAAGGAGACTTGCAAACCGCCGTTCGATCCGTATTATCCGCCTCCGTCGCCGGGCGCAGACAAAGAGCCCGAAGACGGACGGAAACCACCGGCGGAAACGCCAAACGCCAGGACGCGGGCGTAGCTCAGGGGTAGAGCACAACCTTGCCAAGGTTGGGGTCGAGGGTTCGAATCCCTTCGCCCGCTCCAATTAAATCAAGGGCTTCTGGGGAAACTCAGGAGCCCTTGTCCATTTCTGGGGCAGTATCCGGGGCAGCAACGTCCATAACTGCCCCACCGCGATCAGTGCCTGTGATCGAGAGCGCGAGCAGCCTGCGCCAGATATTCCGGGGCAAACTTGGCGTAAACCCGCTCTGTGGTCCGAGAGTTGCTGTGGCCGAGATAGCGGGCGATCAACTCCATGGGTACGCCAGCCGATGCCATCCATGTTGCCGACGTGTGCCGCAGAGTGTGCGGAGTTACGTCCTTGAGCCCGGCCCTCTCGCAGGCATGAGCGAACGCCTTTTTGATGTTGGAAATAGGGTGCCCGTTGTAAGAGACGACGAAGCCGGTATCGCATCCCCGCTTGCGCGAGTACCGAAGAAATGTCATCAGCCTTGCAGAAACCGGAACGACGGCCCGGCCCTTGTTCGTCCGCTCCCGACCAGCCGGGTTTAGGTCGATGAGACGCCGCTCAAAGTCCACTTGCGGCCACCGGAGCGATAGGATCGCCTCCTTGCGGCCGGCTGTATACAATCCAAGCAGGATGAACAGGGACAGGTGGTGTCTCGTATATTCATTCGAACGAGCCGCCCTGAGAAGCTTCGCAACGTCTTGACGGGTAAGCCACCGCTCTTTCGGTTCCGGCTCGGACGGCTTCCATATCGGTGCAATATTCGTCAGTCGGCCATTTTTCCAGTCATGACGAATGGCAGCGGACAGAACGCCTAATTCACGGGCAACTTTGCTTGGACCGACACCACCCTTTGAACGAGCCTCGAAATATTCCCGGCAACTCCCCTCTTTGACATCCTGAACAACGCGGTTTCCCCAGAAGGGTTGTAGCGCCTTTAGGCAGTATCCAAGGGTTTCCTTCCCCTTGACGTGGGGTCCGCGTTCGCTGGCATAACGCATCAGCACGTCGTCGAGCCGCCGGATATTGGGATCACAGGGGCCGGTTGGCGCGGGCGGCGTGAGGTGCTCTGCGAGGAGCCGATCAGCGATTCGGCGATCAGTTGTAGCGCAGGATTTGCGTCGGCGGGCGCCGCGCTCGAACCAAATGATTTCCCAGGTCTGGCGGTCTTCACGCCATTCGAGCCGGGCGCCGGGGTTGCGCTTGGGCATGTCATCACCTTCGAATCCGACAGGTAGGTTTGAACGGCCGCCGGGCTAATCAAATATCTCCCAGCCACCAGCATACCCTCTATCTCGCCGCGCGCCACCAGCCCTTGCACATGCCGAGTTGAACAGCGCAGCACCGCAGCCACTTCGGCCGGGGTCGCCAGTTCAGGCAAGGAAGCAAGGGGTGGGGCGGTCATAGCTATCTACCGTCCCAGCCAGCGAGCAATAGCTTCTGGCTGATCCCAGTCCCAGCCCTCGTGATCAACGCACGCGGAATAGGACGGAGCACTTAGCTGGGCAATAGGTCGCGTCGGGTCAACAGCCCACTCGAAACAATCCATTTCCTCCATTTCATCCCGGACATTGCTATTTTCGCACGGGACAAGCGGGACAAGCGGGACAGCCTCCGCAAACCCGCAGTTTCCTTGGGTTTCCGGCATGATAATGGTTGTCCCGCCCGGCATAGTGGCCAGCGGGACAGCGGGACAAACAGGTGATGGCGGGACAGCCGGACGAGCTTCGCCGCGCGCCCAGGCGGCAAGCCTACTCATCGGAGCCGCCCAGGATGCGCGAGTTCAGGACGTAGAACCGCATTTTCCCCACACCGGGGATGCGGACGCTTTTGTTGGGCTCGCCCCGGTCACAATCCATGAAGCCCTTGTCCCGCAGGACTTTGGCAATTATGGCGGCGTCAAACCCCTTGCAAACCTGCTTGCGCCATTGCTCAGGCAAAACATAATAGGTCCAGTTCCCGGCCTCATCTTGTTGCCGGAACCCGACGCGATCATAGATACGAACGTCATTCGGGCGGCGAACCTTCACGAAATACTTCTCACCCTTCGCTTCGGCTTCGATCTGGCGGGCCTCTTCTGCCTCGGCCTCCTTGATCTGGTTGGCGATCTCCCAGGCGGGCTCGAACCGGGCGGCTCCATGGGCTTCGATAAACGAACGCACCTGAGCAATGCCGGTGTCGGTTTCACGATTCCCAGCACCACCACGGCGGGACAACCACGCCAGAAAGCAGGTAGCCGCTGCCAGTTCAGCCTCACCCTCCGGCCAGCCGGTTACACCGAGGGCAGTCGCGATCTCGCCACCAGCGGCGATCAGGGCGAACCGATTGGCGACACTGACAGCCTGCCCGCTGGCATCGGCCGGAAGGTGCTTCTTGACGAACTCGTCCCGCATCTCAGCGAGCCCTTGCAGAAGGCCCGCCCGATCCGCTGCCAGACGCTGGTGGAAGCGTTCGAGGAAAGCGCGGATCGGCGAGCCATAGAACCGGCCGCCCGCGTTGTAGAGATGCGCGCAGAAGTCCCGGAATGACGGGAACCCGTGGATGGTATCGAACACCCCCAGGCTCGCCCCGGCATCGGCAGGGATATCGGCGAGCCGGACTTCCTGTCCCGCCCGGATGGTCTGCCCCGCCTCGGTCATCTTGTCGGCGAGCGAGATTTCACCCGTGCTCAACAGCAGCAGACGCCACTCGGCCGGCTTCCGTGTCCCGCCGTCCCGCCGGCTGCGCAGCTTCCCCATTTGATTCATCAGCATGTAGGCGATCTCACCCGCCTCCTTCGCCGCAACCTGTCCCATCTCGTCCAGGGGCAGCAAGCCGTCACAATGAGCGGTCGCCACGCATTCAAGTCCGTTCGAGGTCGCGCGCCACAACTTGAGAAACCCATTGATGCCGCCGCCGCCCCACACCGAGCCGGCCAGCCAGCCGAGCACGGTTTTCGCGATCTTGGAATCTCCCACGAAGTGAATGCCGCCGCTCGGTTCGCCCGCCAGATACAGCAGGGTCGAAGCAAACGATGCCGAGACGGCAAACGCCAACCGGCTGTTGCCGACGCAGTAGCGGGACACCTCGCGTTGCCAGTCTTCCAGCGTCCCCGCGACAGCCATGGTGTCGTCGCTGGCGCCCTGGAGAATGACTTGCTGGTCAGCAGGTGCGCCGAAGCTGCGATCAGGCAGCACATAGACGGCCCCAGTGGTCGCCGGATGCCAGCCGACACGGTTGACGCAATACGCCTTCTGACCGGGGCGGGCGGTGCAGATATATTCGTGCAGCCACTCGCGAGCCCGGCCGCCGTGCGCCATAATCAAGCCCATGGATGACAGGATTTTCCGGTATTCCTCACCGCTCCCGGCCGTCATATCCATCGGCATCGGCCAGAAGTGCTCGCGCCCGTCGTTATCAGTTACCTTGAGCAGACGGCCCCAATCTTTTCCATGCTCGTTGCGGGTTTCCGAAACAACCTCCAGGCGTGAGCAAAACCACTTCCATTCGACCGTGGTTTCACCAGTCTCCTTGTCCTCCCTCTCAATGCGCCGCTCTACGCCGTGGGGTACGAGCCGAAACGGCCACTCATAGGGCTTCTTCTCGGCCGGCCCTCTGGCGCGATCTTGCGCCGCGCCAGCAGCTTCAGCCCACTCGGCCCTTGCCTTACGTGCCTCCGCGTCTTCATAGGTGGTGAAGAAAGCGGGGTCGGTACGCAGGGGGGCGATTAGATCGGCTGTCCATCCGTCGCGCAGAGCATCGGCAAGGTCATACTTCGCGGGGCAATCACCCCTACGCGCCACCTTGGCCCCGTCCTGGACGACGTACTGTCCGATGCGATCCGGCCTCAGGTGCATGATCGGGCCAGCGCCGGCAGCTTTAAGCAGGGCATGAACGGCATCCCCGAACGCCAACCCGGCGGCGTCGTGGTCGGTGCTGATCACCACCTTGCGCCCGGCCAGCGGCGACCAGTCCGTTTTGCTCGGGGACTGCGCCCCGTTCATCGGCGAGACGCCGATAGAATCGGGAAACAGCATCGGAACCGCGTCGGCCTTCCGCTCGCCTTCGCACACGATCACCAGCTTGTCGGCGTCGGCCATCAACTCGGGCTGACGGTAGAGCGGCCGGTTGTCACCCCAGCCCTTCCAGTGAAACGCCACCCAGGGCTTCCCATTCCGGCCAATCTTGGTGCCGTGGCGGAGCGGGCGGAACTCCTTTTTCTGTTTGCCGGTAGCGGGGTCGATCGCCGGGTTCCCAGCTTCGTCCACCAGATTGAACCGGCAGATATAGCCCTCGGGTTCCCCGGCCGCGCTACGGTAGAGATATACGGCCGCAGGCTGCCCGAATATTTTATGTTTGAACAATGCGGAGTCGGCTGGCTGCGGGTGATCACCGGGCATGGGCACGGTGGGCACGAACTCGGCGGGTGGCGCAGCGACGGGAGCCGGATCGGTGGCGCCGTCGAGCGGGATGAACATATCGTCCGGCATGTCAGCGCACTCCCAGCATGTCGGAGAGCTTCCGAGCGGCTTCGCCCTGTTTGCTGCCGTCGAGATAGGCAGCCAAGCTGATTGGATCGCCCCCGCGGTCGCCGCTGGCGAAGTCCGACCATTTCCCGGTCGCCATGTTGACGCTGAAACTGCCGGGCTTGGTGTCGGTGCGGCGCGGGTTCAGCGCGATCCACTCGTTGCCGACGCGCTTCCCGCCGGGCAGCCAGCGGGCGAGCAGGTCGGGGAAGCGCGCCAGTGCTTTAGCATTGATCCGGCCGAAGTCCAGGCGTGTGCGTTCGGGCTTGCGGTTGAAGTCGATCATGCCGCACCCCCTTTCTTTATATTTATCCAGAACTCTCTGGCACAAACGGAGTCATCAGCATTACAAAATATGTGTTCTAGAAGCTCCTCCGACGCTTGAATGCCATGTTTACGCTGGAACAAGAAGAACTCGAAGGCGTAGTGACACGCCTGTGCCTCATAAGTCTCATGAGGCAAAAGCATATGAACATAGAAGTCTCCATCTTTCACGAATGAAAGATTAGATATATCGACACTGCCAGGATCGGCAATTGGCGGAAGCTGGTGATCGCGGCGCCATTGATTGGTGAGGTCCAGCCTGAATTCAAGCCACTCGTGAATGTTAATGTTCCGGTTGGCGCGGGAGGTAAGCCCTCGGCGCGACGTGAAAGATATCACGTTGCTCATGCCGCCCTCCCGCGCCGATGATCCATCAGGATCGCGGTGGACAAACGGTCCCAGTTCGTGTTATTCATAAAGTGTCTTCCATGTTGGCTTCGAGCTCTTGCCGCCGCTTCCGGGGTCCAGCCGGGGCGGCGGTTCTCGTTTCGGGGGGTGGGTTCGGTCCAGCGGCGGCGGAACTGAGGGTTCGCGTCGGGGTCGGACATGGCAGAGTAGTTGCGGGTCACGGTCATGATCAGAACCCCCTAAACGTGGGAGCGACAATCTGGACGAACCAATATCCGCACTCTGTATCCCAACATCCGTTCTCAGTCGCCGGCATCGTGTCAAATATACGCTGATAAAGTTCGTTCGCAGCGTTTTGGCCGATAACTCGTTTAATCAAGCATAACTCAACGGAGTATGCCGCAGCCTGCTCTTGCGGTGTCTCACCAGTCACCAGCGGATGCTCGAACCACTTGCCGTCGCGCACGAATGATAGGTCGCTCTCTTCTAGTCTCGCGGCATCAATAATCGGCCTGATACCACGCGCCGCTCGCCAAGAATTCGCTTCCTCCCATTGGCGAAGGTGACACTTGGCGTAGAAGATGTTGCGCTTTGCCTGCACCTCCGGGAGAGAGGCGAGGGCAGCTTCGGCCAGCTCACATGTCTCAAGTATTTCCTCGGCGTCCGGATGGTCGCCGTCGAATTCGATATCCTCCCAGCGGCGTTGCGCCGACGCGACCCTCGCCTCCAAGCGGCGCTGGATGGGGAATGAAACTGTGTTCATGCGTTTACCTTTCTTCAGGCAAAGTCATCGCGTGGCGGGAAGTTGCCCGCAATTTCAGTTCAGGTGCTTGGTGGTAGTGTTAGGTCCGCAAGAGCTTTCCGAGTTCGGTCCAGAAGTGCATCATGCTCATGCTGGCCGTTCTCATGAACTCAATCGGCGCCTTGCGCTCTTTGATGTCGATGTATGTACAGGAAAACTTATCTTCTTCCCGGTCGTGCCCGAAGACGATGCGGATTGACGTATCGTCGCCAAAAGAAATTCTCTCGACGTTCGGGCATATGTAGGTCGTCTCAGTGTTCTGGTGCTTGTCGAATACCGCCTTCATTCTCTGGAAAGCGGCGGGGTCCGAGAACAGCATAATGAAAGCGTCCATGGCATCACCGAAGCGGTGACCATCGGACAAGTCAAGCAATTCGGTGATAGCCGAGCACGTCTTCGCCGCCGTGAAGTTCCGGGTTTCGGGGACCAGCGTCGCCGCGTGGGTCGGGCTTTCCCGCAGGATCGCAATCACCAAGTTGGTGATGTCGGACGCGACCACCTCGGGCGCATTGACACCCTTCGCCCCCGTGGACAGCAGGCGCGCCTTGCGCAGCGGCCGGGCGTGCATCTCGATTGACGTGAACGGCTGCCCGGTCAGCTCCGCCATCTTTTCCATTAGAACCCTGAGCTTTGCCATATGGGCGCCCTCCGCATTGGTAAGATGTAACCAATATAGCATATGGTAACGGATATTCAATAGGAAAAATGCGGGGGCAGGCCCGCCCCAGATCGCTCCAGGGCGGGGGTGGTGGTGGTCAGCTAAACAGCACCGTCAGCGCCTCTTGCAACTCCTCCCGTTTATCAGACGGAAGTCGGCGACGGACGCACCCCATAACCTTCAAGATGGCCATGAACTTCCGTTGCATCTGGGGCGACATGGCGCGGTAGCTCTCAAGCAACGCTTCTTCGGTCGGCGTCACCCGCACCATTGTATAGCGGGGCTTACCGAGGGGGATGATCTCCGCCGTCATGCCGCACCGCCTTGGGCGACAACGCCCGCGCGCCGGAGTCCGATAACCATCGGCTCGAACTGGCCCCACCGCATCGCGCTGGCCAGAACGAAGACGGCATCGGCAACGGCGCCGTCGATTGCCTTCTGTGTCGTGACGCTCGGGTGTTCCCCGAGGTCTTCCTGGGCTGCGAAGGCACGGAGCCGGGCGGCGGCCTCTTCGGCTTCTGCCGTCCTGTCCCGGCTGGGCTTGAACGCATCGAACCGCCAAGCGTTCTGGGCAGCTTGAGCGTGGGATAGGGCTTTACCGAAGTCGGCATCGATCCGGTTCACCATCCAATGAGCGGTATCCGCGAAATTGCTACCATTGTCGGCGGCCACGTTCAGGAAGGCGGTCAAGCCGGTCTGAACATCATTCATCGCGTCGACCAGAGACAACAGGACGGTGCCTATGTCCTGGCGGACGGTGGGGGTATTGGGGCTGGTGGGTTCAGTCGACTCGGTGGTATTCTCATTCTCAGCCATTGTCGTTCCTCATTAACGTTGATGGTTAGGCCGGTCGTGCGGGTTCGAGCCGCATTGCCGGCCGCTATTTAGCCGTGGCGGCTTCCTCGTGCTTCAAAGCGACCTCGACAAGCTGGCGCACCGCAGCCGAACGGCTCGGAATACTGGGTTGCTTGCGCCGCCATGCTTCAATCTGTTCCGAGAACGCCGCGTTGGTGCGCAGCTCGAAACGGTCGGTCTTTTTATCCATTGCACTGCCCCCTCGTCGGGTTGTCTGGTTTGTCCGGACATCCCGACGTTAGTCATATATACTTGCTCTGTCAAGGGCTCGTGCCGTACATTCCCGACATGCTGTACGAGATTCGGGTGAAGCCATGGCGATCAAGACAGAGCGCTTTGATATGCGCGTTTCCGAAGAATTTCTGTCAATAGTTGATGAATGGCGCCGCATTCAACAGGATATACCGCCGCGAGCCGAAGCAATTCGGCGCCTTGTTATGCAAGGTCTCGATGCTGGTTTCTTAAGTGGTATAATATCTAAGCTAGGAGATGGAGCAGATAGTCTATTTCTGGAAGCCGGGTGCTCTCAGGAGGAGGTTGAGAAGCTGAAAAAAAGGCGCGCCACAGTACCACCACTGCGAAACGTAGTAATCACAAAGGAAAGGCTTGAAACGTCTATGGGGCGGATGCCAGAGCCGACCCCGCTAACCGTCAACAACCGAGCCGTCCGCCGCGCCAAAAAGGCCGCCGACAAGCCGTGAGCAAGCAGCCCTCGCCCAGAAATGCAGTTCTGGCGACGGTAAAGTCTGGGCTTGTCATGCCCCAGGCCCGACCCTAGATCATTCCCGCGGCACCGCCCCCATCGACTGTCCCTGTCCCAAGATACAGCCGATGGACCCCCAACCCCGGTGGTGCCGCGCATGACAAAACTCCGAAAACCGGCAGGCGAGCTTCCTTGGCGCCGTGGCCGGCAATTCGACGGCCATTCGACATAATAGTTATGCTGGCGCTCTGATTGGATATGTGAGAAAATGTATACGAATTATCAATATTCCGGATGAAGGATATGTCCAATCAAGAGCCTGAAAATATGGTTAATTCGGAACCAAACTCCGAATCATTCGATGGAAATCCAAGTCGTTTGATTGAAAGTGTCGTTAAGAATAGCGTTTTTTCAATTTGCCAGAGGCAAGCTGCTGCTGATCACCGGGAGTTTTCAACAATCCAGCGTGAGTGGTCAAACAGGCTTCGGGTTCAGACTGACCTTCTTCGCAAGGGTATAAAGATAGCCGGCAGACGCTGATCAGGGCGATTGACATTTGTTTGGGCCATAACAGTCGCATCGGTGAAGCTGAAATTTGATGCGACCTTGGTGCGGGTTTTGGATTCCTCGGCTTTGGCCTTCTTGGGCTTGCCGGACTTCGTAGCCTTAATGGTGTCGTTGGCAGGGCCGGAATAGCTTGGTGCAGATATCTGCACAGAGCTATCCATGCCGCGCCCACCAACATGACCGCCCCGGCGTCAGACTGCGGAAGGATAGCGAGCATGACTGACACCCCCACCAAGAGCATACCTCTCGTTGAGCGCTGGAAGATGGAGGGCGATGATCCATGCCCGATCCAGGTCTTGCCGGGGGACCCAGAAGACGAAGAAGGAGAGGTGTTTGACCTCACGCCTGAGGACGGATGGTCGGAGGAATCTCTGCCAAAGAAGCCTGACTCGCCCCCGGCCGCAGAATGATGTATATTTCTGCCGTCACCGCTCCCACCATGGGCAAGGAAGAAAGGCCCGTGGCGTGTAGGCCGTAGAGTTCACATGGGGGTTCTGCGGTTCATCGGTGACATCCCCGCTCCCTTCTCCCGGCGAGAACGTATAGCCCGGAAAAGCGTAGAACCGAACGGATCGCACCCTTCGTCGGTTTCACCGGGGATGCCCTACAGCGCCGGCACCCGGCCATCGTCTGCCGCCTCCAGCAGCTTGCGCTCTGCCGCTTCAATCATCCGCCGAGCAACAGCCAGCGCGCGAGGCGGCGATAGATCAGCGCGGACAGCAGTGCCATCCTCGCCAAACATCGCCACACCGACAACGCGGCTGGCCTCGTCTGTGACCACGAGGCGCGCGTTCACGCTGGAACCCATCGAACCGGCCGTGTCGCCTTCGGGGCTGGCATGTCGCGACGGTTGGAATCTTCGCGGGTGGTCAGATCATAGACCCGGCCCTTGCCGTGAGAGACGCGCTTGACCTTGATCGCGCGGGGTTTCTGCGCCGCCGAGTCCTGAAGCTCAAACTCGAAGCGGTCGCCGATGGCAACCTCGCTGATCAGGACCTTGTGCAGCTCGCTTATGTGAAAGAACACATCGTCGCCGCCGCCGTCAGGATAGACGAAGCCATAGCCGCGATCCGTCCAGGTATCGAGAGTGCCGATCATCGCAGCGCCTCCTCGTCCCGAACCTGCCTCATCAGCTCCGGGTTCTTGGCGGCAACCGTGGCGTAGGCATCGCCAAACGGCTTCCCCGTCCGCGTCGACTCGTGCCGAGCCATGGCCTCCAGGGCCGCGCCAGCCTTGCCGTGGCGGCTCGGGGGGATGGCGTAGCCCTTCATAATGGCGTAGGTCTTCGCGCCTTCAGGCGTCTCGCACGCCTTGGCAAACTGCACCTCCGGGCTGTCGTCCGGGAACATGCTCTTGCCAATCTGGCGCAGCAGGTTCATGCCGGATTGCTCAAGAGAATCAACCACGGCCGGAGCCGTGGCCTCATCCCGCTTCGCAATGGCGATCTTGGCGGTTCGTACTGCCGGATAATCGCAGAGCGATATCTCGTGGCAGGTGATGTCAGTTAGCTTCGTCGCCATTGCTTGGCTCTCCTTAAGCGGCCAACGGCGCCAGCGCCGGGTTGATGAAAACCGGGATCACCTGCCCAGCCTGCCCAGCAGCGTCCAGAGCCCGACCCACCGGATAGGTGCCAGCGGTCGCCGGGATAACCCGGCCACTGGCATCGCTGGTGAGGACGGAACCCGCCGTGATCACGTCGCCGGCCACAGCGCGATCTACGCCGTGAACGAGGATGCTCGAACCCATACCCTGCTTGGGGCCGTCCAGAAGCAGACCGAACGCCTGCCCGCCGTTACCAGCCAGTACAATCGTGCCGTCCGAAGCCAGCTCGACGATATGCTTGTTGCATGACGACAAGTCGGCGCCCGCAACAATGTTTCCATAGGTATTCTGCATTGTTATGATCCTTTACAGTGTTACGCGAGTGCCGGTCCCGCCAATCGAGAACCCGGCAAATTCACCCTTTTTCACTTGATCCCAAACCGCAGGGTCTTCGATTTGGAGTCCGATCAGCCATACCGAGCGGCCGCCCAGGTCAATGCCGAGGCTTTTCGCGATCTCAGTTGTAAGGGGGAAGCTGGCGCACAACTTGCCCACGCCGCTGGTACGCTGGTGTTGAACACCGGCCTCGCAGCCGTTGAGCACGGCCTTGCAGGCCGCATCTTCCAAGTCCTGATCGGATACGATGTCGCCCTGCGAGTCCTCGACATCAGCCTCCAGGGCAACGCCGAATACCCGGCGCCGCTCCGAGTCGACCTTGAGGAATTGCTGCACGCCCGGCTTACGCCTCGGCTTGCTGTTGCCGATGGCGGCCGGGATATGCACGTCGTCGGCGCCCATGTCTTTGGTGAGCCGGTCCAGGGTGCGAGCAAAAGCCGACATTACGCGGCCTCCTGCTTCGGATGCCGAATGCCGAGCGACCATGCTTCGGCCGCCGACAATGCCTTCTCGGTGACATCGCAAGCCGTCTGCCGGCTCGGTCCAGCGACATAGCCCAGGTCGAGCAGGCCATGCAGGTGAGCGGCCAACGCCAGCTTGAGGTTGACGCTCAACACCGGCCGGCTCGGGCCACTGGTGCCAGAGAGAGCCGATATCTCAGAGCCGAGAGCCAGCAGAGTGGAAATGTCTGCCTTCAGAGCTTCGCACCCGGCGTCAACAGCAGCTCCGGCGGCCCGGAAATCTTCCACCAGGTCGGCTACCCGATCCGCCTTCTCCCGGAGCTTGTCGTCATTGGCGGCATCAATCGCGGCGGCCAGACGGCGCTTGGCTTCGATCAAAGCGGCGTCGATGGACTCCAGCTCGGCACCGGCAAGGGCGGCGTCACGGTTGAGCTTATCCAGGGAAGCGGCAGACTTACCGCACCCGGTGTGAGCGTCATACGAGAGCAATGCGCGCTCGTTGCCGATATTGGCGATGCGCCCGGCAGTGTCAACGCGCTTCTTTTCCAGATCGGCGATGATCTGGCGGGCGCGGTCAACTTGGGTTTCAGGTTTCAAGGTCATGGCGTGGTCTTTCATTCGGTCGAGAGCCAAGGGGTGATGGTGTCAACCCCGTTGGCCCAATAGTTGGCGCAGGGTTCGGAGATTGGGGAGACAATGGGGGCGGTCCTGCGTGCGGTCGCGGCCAGCACCAGAGCCCCGGCGGCAGCGTTCGCGGCGTCATCGTGACCGTTGGGGCCGTGATCAATCCGGTCCCGGCCGCCGACGCTGGTCCGACGCTCCAGGGCGCTGAACTGGCTGGCGAGACGGGTGTTATCGAGCAGGCGAGCCCGGCCGCTGGTGAATAGGGGCAGCACGTCGCTGTAGATGGCGCTGCGGTCCCGTTCGCTGTGGCGGTAGGCGATGCCGACCTTGGCGAATGCCTCGACCACCCATTGGGCAGCGTATCGGTCGCCCATGACGCTGGTCAGGTGGTAGGACTTCAGCACCTCGGCGACTTCGGCGACCACCTCCGAGGGGTTGAACGGCGGGCGACGCTCATAGAGGCAGTCGAGCACGGCCAGCTCGCCCTCGGCATGGGCAATGCCCAGAGTGAAGGCGTCGGCAGAGCCCCCGCTCGGATCGGCGAACGCGACATAGGCAACACCCGGAACCGGCGGGCGCACCGTCTCCCCCAGGTCAACCGCAGACTCAACCACGGCACGATCAAGGAAGGCCGACACGTCGTCGCGCCACTCGGCCAGATACTCGGCACGGGCAGCAGCAGGGTCTCGCTCCAGAGCCTCAATGATCAGGCGTTCCGGTAGCGCCGGGTTCATGGTGCGGCTCGGAGCCTGCCAGATCAGGGCCGGGGCATTGGCATTGCCGTGCCAGCGTTTCCAGGCGTCGTACATGATGCCGCGCTTGGCGTAGGGCGAGGATGCGGCCAGCAACAGGGAGCCGGGCACCGTCGCCATGGCGGGGCGCAGAGCGTCAAGGACAGCTTGATCCGGGTTGGCAGAGCTATCACTGCGCCAGAAGCAAACCTCATCCATGAGCGCGGTAACGATGGTGCGGCCACGAACCCGGCGGAAGTCTGCCGTGGTCACCTCGACGCTGATCCCGTTGGATAGCTCCAGGGTGTCGGCGGTCTCGTTGGTGACCAGCGGCGCCAGTAGCGGCGTCTCCGTGATCAGCGCCTTGACGTACCCGAAGATCACTTGCGCTTGCCGCCGATCACAGGCCAGCACCGCGACAACGCCGCGCTCGCCAGACGATAGGAAGGGCCGCCAGTTGCGCAGGCAAGCCTCGTACGCCGCGATCAGGGCGAGGATGCGGCTCTTGCCAGCCCGGCGGCCACAAACGAGCCATGCCTCACGGGAACCCGAGTGCGAGCGGGTATCTCGGCCAGTGCAGGACTTGAACAGGGCCATATGCTCGGCGGTCGGCTCCAGGCCATAGAGGATCGAGAGGAAACCGCGCCACGGCTCCCAGGTCTTCGCCGAGAACTGCCCGCCGAATAGCTTCTTGTCGGCCATCGCCTGCAAAATCGTGATCGGTGCGGGCTTCATTCGGCACCGCCCCCAGCGGCGGCGACCGTCTGTAAGTAATCGTTGAGGTTGCCCATGTCCTTGGGAATGCGCTTCAATCCAATATCAGCGGCGATCCTTCTCAAGGCGTTGGTCAGGGTGCTGTATTCACCAATGTTGAGGTCTTCGCCGAGTGCAAGTCGGTCTTCCATGCCCCTGGCGACCACGCACATGATGGCAAGGCGCCGGATTAGCTGGCGCTGGACTTCTGTTAGGTTATCGGGTCCGCCCAAATCATTGGCGATGGCATCGGCGATATCGCGCGATAACCTTGCGGCTCTTGTCCGGCCGTCGATTTCCGGTAGGTTGAAAACAGCCTTCCCGGATATGAGTGTCTTCGGTTTGGTGACCATTGGGCGGGCTTCGTATCTGCTACACTGCGAATATACGCATACCTAGGAATGATGTCAAGACATATTCGCCCGTAACCCGCCCGCATTCCTACTATATCCGTCCACATCACGATCTGCCGCAAACTGATGTGCCTGTAGTCCTATTCATAGATGACATACCTACAAAACATTCCTCTTGCTAAATTGCAAACGATCGTTTATATTATAGCAAGATGGTGTTGACGGAGTGTGCAGCTATGGCGAACGGCAACTTTGTGGCGTATCTTCGGGTTTCGACCGACCAGCAGGGCCAAAGCGGCCTCGGTCTCGAAGCGCAGCGCTCGGCCGTTGCCTCCTACCTCAACGGTGGGGACTGGCAGTTGCTCGGCGAGTATGTGGAAATCGAGAGCGGCAAGAAGGCAGACCGGCCGCAGTTGGCCGCAGCGCTGGCCGCCTGCAAGAAGAACAAGGCGACGCTGGTAGTTGCCAAGCTGGACCGCTTAAGCCGCTCAGTGGCGTTCTTATCCACCCTACTAGAGGCAGAGGTTGATTTCGTCGCCTGCGACAATCCGGCGGCCAACAAAATGATGGTTCAAATGCTTGCGGTGTTCGCCGAGCATGAGCGGGATATGATTTCGTCCCGCACCAAGGCGGCCCTGGCTGCGGCGAAAGCACGGGGCACCAAGCTGGGGAACCCGAACCTTGACGACGCGCGACTGAACTCAAACCGGACACTGAAGGCCAACGCCGACACCCACGCGGCCAACGTGCTGCCGGTTATCCAGGCTATCCAGGCCAGCGGCACCAGCAGCATGAACGCCATTGCCCAGACCCTCAACGAGCGCGGCATCAGCACCGCTCGGGGCGGGAAATGGACGCATCAGACCGTCACCAACATCCTGAACCGGGCATCCGTCGCGGCATAAACCGCACTCCACCGCCACCAGAGCCCGCCCGGTGCGCCGTGGCGGGCTTTTTCGTGTCCGCTCGGGGATAAAAAAGCGGGGCGGGGACGGATTTTCAAACACGCGGTATCAGGGCACGCCCCTCTGATTTGTCCCGCTTGTCCCGCTCGTAGATTTTCGGAGCGGGACAAGGCGGCGAGCCAATGTCCGCCAGAGAAAGCTATATATATGAATGAGTTACTCATACTCATATACTGGTGTCCCGCTGTCCCGCTTGTCCCGCTTCATAAATACAAGTCGCGCGAATGATTTCGTATTCGGTTGAGTTTATCCTTAGAATATCCCGGTATGGTTTGGGGCAGTATTGGGGCAGCATCAACGTGAACGGACTGGCAACGGATGCGCCAGAGGGCATTGATAAACCGCAGAAATCAGCCATTACGCAGGCGGGAGCGACCTTGCCAAGGTTGGGGTCGAGGGCTCGAATCCCTTCGCCCGCTCCAAAATTCCTTCGGGAATACAAAGCGATACCAAGGGCCGGGCCGAAAGGTGCCGGCCCTTCGCTTTTCCGGGGACACCTCAGTTGACGTCAAGGTTCTGCACGCGAAGTTCGGCGAACTGACGTTGGAAAATGATTTTTTGGGCGGCGCGCCAGCAAGGCCGGCATGTTGAGCGCCAAGCGATGATCGACCGCAAGCACGAGTTTCCCTTGACCCCGGCAGGTCCGGGTCCTGAAGCTCAGCGGGAGCCGCCTCTATTCCCGTCCCCGGCCGGTTTCCGCGGCTGATGTGGCGGTGATGCGCCGGATCGACGCTCTGCACCTTCGACCATCCGTTCGCGGGCAGGCGGATGCTGCGCGACCTGCTGAACGCCCGGGGGGGCTAAAACGCTCCCAACGTCCCTGCGAGGCTCCTGTGAGGTTTTTCGAAAGGGGGCGTCGCTTGCTCAATACCGACCCTGATGATAGCATGACGGGGTCGTGGCCGCCGTGACAACCGGGAAATTCGCACGTCCGGTTGGGCGCACCGAAAGGCGGGCTCTTACGGGGAAGGTGGCGGCCCCCCTCGGCGGTCACGATGCGCCATCCGGGATCATGGGGATCGAGGTTTTGTACCGCCGACCGAACACCTCGACGCGGGCGCCAGGGCATAAGATATATCTAAGTCTTCTACGAAATATCCCGGTTGATCGTCCCAACTAAGTCTGGGCCACTGATATCACGTACATTCTGATGGCACGCCGCTTTGTTGACTTGGTTGTTGTCCTGGACTGGTTCTGTAACGGCGGGTCTCGATCACCCTGGAGGTTGACTTCTGCCCCGAGGCGGTCGAGGAAGCCCTGGCAAGATGCGGCAAACCCGAAATCTTCAACCGCGACCAGGGCAACCCGTTCGCCAGCACCGACTTCACGGGCCTGCCGCTCAAGCATGGCATCCGGATCAGCATGGACGGCAAAGGGGCTTGGCGCGACAACGCGTTCGTCGAGCGGCTGTGGCTTCTCGTCAGATATGAGGAGGTCTGCCTCAAGGCCCAGGATACGGTCAGCGCGGCGCGCGCCTCTCTCGGGAGATATCTTGAAGACTTTTGCAACCGAAATAGACCCCGCTCCAGCCTTGACCGCATAACCCCGGATCAAGTCGTCTTTCAGACCCTGCCGCAGCGCGCGGCAAAAGGAATTTCACCGACATTTCCTGGGCGCCATGGCAACCGGCAGAGAACCCACCTGAACAACGCGGCCCCCTGTCCGAACAAACCGGGCCAGCTCTGTTCTTCGGAAGGTGCGGCTCGATCGCTGCCCAAGCGTCATCTTCCAGCCAGAATATCTCTCGTATCGCGCTCCGAGGCTCCGTTAACACCCTTGAATTAAAAAATCCCTCAGAATCAGAATGATAATTGGGTTCGAGCCCTAATGGCACGGCCATCGCCTTCATCGCGATAGTGTCAGGGCTCCTGATGCCCCTGGCTCCTGCTACACAAGATGTGGTATATAAATGGGCATCGACGACGGGGTCCTGACGGGGATTGGGGCGAGGATGGAGAGATTTCCAAACTCATTGATTGAGTTTCAGGATCGGTTTCCGGACGCGAATGCACGCCACCCTGGGGTACGGTGTGCCAATGAAATTCGATGAGCTTTGGCATCGCAATCAATCACTGATTGTGGCATAATCGGAGGCCGTTGGGCGGCGTCAAACGCGGCCAAGATCAGGTGGACTTCGATGACTGGTCGTAATGTGTTAAAAGCTATGGTGTAACAATCGAGAAAATTAGCATGGGTTCGATTAAATACAAATATCGTATGGTCCCAATCTCAGGCGCGGCCTTTGACCGTTGGCCGTTGTGACAGCATAGTGTATCTGAACCTGATCGCGATAGCAATCAGGAGAGTGTTTCTTTTGGGGTGGTTGGCGAGGTAAGATTATGACCCAGACGTTGCTGGTGTTGTATTTCATAGTATTGTTGATATTCTTGCTGTTCAAGAGCCGTGTCGTTCATAGCCAGTGGTTGTTTTTGTTGCGCGCCTTTTTTCCGAATTGGAAGTTTTTCGATCTTGTTGGGCATGTGCCGCATCTGTTGGCGCGATCGGCCCGGGATGATGCCACAGGACAACTGGTCTGGACCGACTGGTTGCTTATCTTTCCGCGTCGCTCCCGTCGATGGTGGCATCTTTTTCACAATCCGGATATTAACCTCAGGCTTGCTCAGCAGACCATGGTTAGTCACTTTTGGAGCGATTTGAATGAACTGCCTGACGGCGACGATCCACGACAACTCGTCACTTACACCCTGATTGAACGGTTGGCGCAGGCCCAACTGCAAGCGCATCACGGAGCTTACAGCTATTGGCAGTTTGAGCTGCGCATGGTCCTCAGTGACACCAAAGGCGTGTGCGACACCTATACAATGCTGCAATCCCCGGTGTGCTCATGCTGAGCGAACTGCCGTTGTCGCTGGCCTTACGGCTGACCGAATGTTTGTTGGGTTGGAGCCTGGGAATCCAGACCTTGGAATACCTGTGCATGAAGCAAGCCACCGGCCCGCAAGGTTTGTGGGCTTGGTCCGTTCAACGGCGTGATATACCGCAAGCTTGGGCCCGACGAGTGCTCGATGTTTTATTTGCTCCCGACGCACATCAGATGCATCTTATGCTGAGGTTGCAGGCGGCTCTGGTCTTGATCTTCAATGGTGGAAGTTTCGTGTTGCTAATGTTTTTATTTTTTGGCAACTTGCTGATCTTAATTCGCTGGCGCGGCGCATTTAACGGCGGCAGTGATTTTATGACTCTGGTTGTCCTTACAGGACTGTTGATTGCCTACACTGTCGGCGCTTTGGTAAGCGCGGATGTCGGCGTTCAAGCGGGCTTGTGTTACATCTGCATTCAGTCCATTACCTCGTATTTCATTTCAGGCTGGGTCAAGGTCTTGCGCCGAGAGTGGCGCAGCGGCCAGGCAATGACGATATTCCTTAACGGAGCCATTTACGGTCCATTGCCGGATAGTCATGTATTGAGACGACCCTGCTTGGCCTTTCTGGGCTCTTGGGCCTTCATCTTGTGGGAATGCACATTTCCATTTGCACTGGTCAATACGGCGCATGCTTTGGGGTTTTGCCTTATCGCCGCCTGCTTTCATTTTCTCGTGTTCTGTTTCTTTGGCTTGAACCGATTCTTCTGGGCCTGGATGTGTTCGTTTCCGGCCATTATCTGGTGTGCGGGGCAGCGCTTTGGCGCGGACCTGGGGGGCTTTTGCCTATTTGCGTCCTGCGGTTGATTGAACTGGCCCGGTTTGTTCGGACAGGGGGCCGCGTTTTTTGGTGGGTTCTCTGCCGGTTGCCATGATGGCAATGCCTGGGCGTAGCCCGACTGGAGCGACACCCGGGCATTATGCGGATTCCGCCGGATCCGGCCGGGGATTCCGATTCATATCCGGCCACCTGTTCCGGCATGATGTCGGCCCGTCGGAAGGGGCGTTCCCAGCAGGTCTGGAGGGAGCATCAACCGGGGTGGTCTGTGAGCGGGTTCGTCCGGCTCAGGCAACCGGACCCGCCCCCCGAGCCGCCCAAGAACGCCATCATTGGAGAACTCCCCGTTTGGACCGGACAGGCGGCATAGCCTGAGGACCCAGGGATAGACCTGGGGCTATGCCTGTGTCCGAGACGTTTTCGAAAGTGGAGATCATCACCGGCGTCGCCCGTCGCCGCCGGTACACGACCGAGCAGACGCTGGTGATCGTCGCGAGACGATGCCGCCCGGCCAGTCGGTGAGTTATGTTGCCCGCCGCCACGGGCTTGCTCCGAATCTGGTGTTCCGATGGAGGCGGCTGATGAGCGACGGCGGTCGGGAAGCCGTGCGGGTCGATGACGATGTCGTGCCGGACCACCGAGGCAATCTATGCCCACCATGCGGCGGATTATCTGGACGGTGTCCGCGACGCGCTCGACCGGGGCCGGCGGCGCTGAACTTAAGCCCCTTTAGCCACCCTGCCGGCGCGTGCGAAAGTTCTGCGCTGGCAGTGGCTGGGATACGGCCCCATCGGCGTTACTGCCCCGGATACTGCCCCACAGAATCAGAAAAGCTCCTGAGTTTGTAAGAGGGGCAAAAGTCCGGGCAGGCTTTGGTCGGGGCCTGATAATGGGTTG
>JBAXPR010000039.1:0-28878 GCA_037132135.1 Rhodospirillaceae bacterium | reverse complement strand
AAGCCTTTCCCGCCTGAAGGCGGGGGTTTGGACCTGAAAAGAGGACTATCAAGGATATCGTTCAGAATCCCGAGCAGGGACTGGGCGGAAACCCGGGCCTTTTGCAGATAGTCCCGCTGAACCGCGGAGACCTCGGTCTGTTCGAGCAGATAGACCAGCCCGATGATCGCGTTCATCGGCGTGCGGATTTCATGACTCATGTTGGCCAGGAATTCGCTCTTGGCCTGGTTGGCCCGCTCCGCGGTATCCCGACTTTCCTTCAGCTGGCCGTGGGTTTGCCCGAGAAGCCGGTTCTTGCGCAGCACCAGCAGCACCAGGGCACAGAACAGCGAGGCCACGCCGGCAAAGAGCAGGGACTGGGTGATGGCTCCCCACCACGCCTCGGAAAGGCCCTCCAGAATATCCTGGTCGGCAATCCCCAGCGAGATCACCACCGGATAGCCATCGAGCTGCTGGTAGAGGTGATGTCTTGAAACGCCGTCGATCAGACTGTCGGTCTGGTAGCGGCCGGACGGCGCCTCCTTGAGACGATCCCACAGCGCCAGACCATCGAGCGGCTTGTTGAACACCTCATCGGGCGGCAGCGGCGAGCGGGCGATCAGGCGGTGGCCGAGAGTCACCACCGTGAGCACGCTCTGGGGACCGAGATGGAACTGCTCGAAAAAATCGACGAACTCCTGCGGCAGCAGCGCCTGGAGAATATCGCCATCGAACTCGCCATTCCGCAGCAGCGGACGGATGATGCGGAACTGGTACTGTTGGGTCACCACCCCCTTGCGGGTGGGGTCGACAAAGACGGTGTCCTGCGGGTTGGACTGAAAGAACTTGAAGTGATCCAGCCCCGAAGAGTTGATCACCATACCGCCAAGCTTCCGGGTGCTGAAGATGATGTCGCCCTTGCGGTCGACGATGCTGAGCACGCTGGAGAACTTTTCGGCGTGCGACGGCCGGGTCGCCTCGATGAAGCGGCGCAAATCCTCGCTCGCACCGTGGCGCAGGTAAAATTCGCGCACCGCCCGGACATAACTGTCGGCACTGTCGAACAGCTTGGTCGACCGATCGACGAAGCTCAGCAGCGCCCTTTGCCCTTCGGCGATCGCGGCGGTGAAATGCTCGGCGCGCTGCCTCGAATAACTCATGAAGGAAAAGGCGGTGAAGGCGACGATGGCCAGCGCGGTCACGCCGATCACGGCGAGCGGCCAGAGCCGCGAGCCCACCCGGTCCTGTTTCCAGTCGGCACCCATGGGCCGGCGCTCCCGTTGCGTTACGACCTCGGCGGCCCGAGACGGTCCTCCAAGGCAGGGAAGCTAGCGAGGCAATCCCGGCTTGTCCAGGACCATTATCAATTCAATCTAATTATCCGTCGAAGTGTCGCCATTTGTCCGGGAGGAACGGATGGTCTTGGAAACCGGTCACCCTCTCCAGGCGGCGGCACCGCCGGGGTTGGGTCCGGCGTCCGCCCGCCGGCCGCTATTTCGCCAGGGAGGTCTTCTTGAAATCCTTCAGGAAATTCTGAAAGACGTCGACCTCGTTGACCCGGGCCTTGATCGAGGCGAAGTCGATCTGGCCGGCGCCCTGGTCGGGCCGGGTCAGCACCGCGAAGGCGTGAGCCTCTTCGGTCTTGGCCATGGCGGCGCCGAAGCCGGTGCGCAGGGCATCGAGGCGCGAGCCATCGCCGGCCAGAGCCAGGGCGATGGCGCGGTTGAGCACCAGGGTGGCCTTGGTCTTGTCGAGTTTGGTCCCGGCCGCCGGCGGCTCGCCGATCACCTTTTCGAGCGCGACCGCGGCATCGTCCCAGCGCTGATCGTGCCAGGCGATGTCGACCCTCAGCATGTCGGCCGGGCCGGAATCGTCGCCCTCCAGCAGCCGCAGCGCCTCGTGACTGCGCTTGAGATCGGCCAGCGCCCGCGCCTTCAGCAACCGGCGATCCTCGACGAGTTTGGGCGGGGCCGCCTCGAACTCGCTGACCTCGATCGCCTTCAGGGCCTGATCGGGCTTGGCGTCAAGCAGACGAATCGAGGCCAGCCGGGTCGCGACCTTGCACTTGTCGAGCCCGGTCAGCCGGTAATCGACCTGATGCTGAAGCAGTTCTCCGGCCCGGCCCAGCAGATCCACCTCGACCAGCCGTTCGGCGAGCTGGCGGATGACCTCGTCACCGGCGACGCCGATTGGCGTCAGCTCGCGGAACTGGTCGTAAAGCTCGATCGCCTTGAGCGGCGGCAACTTGGCGGCGCCGTCCTGGTAGAGGGCACCAAACAGCTGGGTCATCGAGCGGGTGATCGCGGCCGAGCGCGGGCTGTCCGGGAAATAGCTCGCGGCCTCGCGGAGGGTGTTGAGGCCGTCGGCATAGTCGCCGGCCTCCCATTGCATCTCGCCATGGCGTTGAACGATGTCGAGTTCGAGTTCGTCGCCGCGCCAGGCGAAGCGCAGCCGCGACAGCCGGTCGGAGGCGGTGGCGGGCGAGATGCGCTTTTCCTGGACCTCGAGATTGACCCGCGACAGGCCGGCACGCGCCCGGAAATAGCGGTCACCGCCATCCTCGGCGGCATGGAGATGTTTCAGCGCCTCGTCGACCTTGCCGCTGAGCCGGTAGATTTCGCCGCGATAGAATTCCATCGGCGGCTGTTCGTCGGACCCGGAGCCGGCGCGGCGGATCAACCGTTTCAGCAACCGGTCGGCATCGCGAAAATCGCCGGTCTGGATGCGGGCGTCGACCGCCGCCAGCGACAGGCGCCGGAAATAGGGCTCGGGGTAGCTGACCAGAATGTCGTCGGCAAGGTAGAAATCGTGGGCCGCCTTCGGCGCGTTTTCGCGCAGCGCCGTCAGCGCCGCCGCCCGCCACAGCATCGCTTCGCGGTTGTCGTCAAGGCTGGTGCCCGAAAGGTCCTCCAGGCCGTCCCGGGCCTGTCCGGCCGCCACCCGCGCCGCGCCTCTGAGGGCCCGGAACTCGGGCCAGCCCTGGACATCGGGCTGATCGGCGGCCAGCACATTAAGGACGCCGATCGCCTCCTGATTGAAGCTGTGGCCGAAATAGAAGCGCGCCAGCTCCAGACGCACCCGGTTACGCTCCTTGGGCAGCACGTTGGCGATCTGCTGCATCAGCTCCTGGCGATTGGCGGTGAAGTTCTGGCGGCCGCCACGCTGCCAGCCGGGCAGATCGAAGAGGCGGTGATCGGCGCTCTGGGGCGACGAGCGGTCGGCCTCGGCCTGACGGCCCTCGGTGACGCCGCCGAGGGCGTTGAGAATGGCGTCGGTCGCCCCCGGCCCGGTCGGCTTGATCAGCGCCGAATCGGTGGCCGGCGACAGACGCAGGCCACCGGCCGCGGTCACCTCCAGCCCCTCGCGCACCAGCCGCACCGCCACGCCGTCGCCATGGGGCCGGATCACCACGCCCTGAAGCGCCGACAGAAAGTCGGCCTCGGGAAAGCGGTTGACCATCGACACCGCCTGAACCGCCGCCGGCAACGGCACCACCAGCAACCGGTCGCCAACCTCGGGGTCGGTCAGTTCGACCACCGCCGGAGCGTCGGGGGCATGGACCAGCACCCGGCCGCCGAGAGGAAAATCGGGCTGGGCCTCCACCGCCAGTTCCAGGCGCGACGGCTGGGTCTTGGGCACGAACACCACCCGCCACAGCGTACCCTCGCGCTCGATCACCGGCCGCAGCCAGGGCCGGACGCTGACCCGGAAGGCGCTGCCGCCCGAAGCCAGCACCGGCTGCACCGGCCCGATCAGACCGCCGGGGTTGCCGGTCATGGTCCCGGCGCCGATGCTCAGCGGCCGGTCGAACACCAGATACATCTGGTCGGAGCGGACATAGACCGCCGCCGCGGCCGGCTGTCCCGGGTCAAACACCAATACCGGCGAAGCCGCCACCACCCCGGGGGGCAATGGCTTGCCCGGCGCCGGCGCCGGGGCCGGCGGAATCACCTGGGCCGGCGGCGGTTCGCCCCGGGCCGGAGGCGGCGGCGGAACCGGCGCGGCGGCGGCTGGCGGCACAGCGGCCGGGGGCGGTGCGACGGCGGCTGGCGCGGCCGACGGCTTGCCGGGCGGGGGCGGAGCCGGACCCGGGGCGGCTGGCGGCGGGGCGGCGGGCGGCGGCGGGGTCTTGGCCTGAGCCTGAGCCTGAGCCTGCGGCTGGGGCTGGGGCTGAGCCGGTGTCGGGGCTGCCGTCGGCGCCGGGGCCGAAGTCGGTGGCGGCGCCGGAGTCGCGGCGGGCGGCTTCTGGACCAGCGGCGGCGCGCTCTTGTCCTCGGCGAGGTCGAGATAGAAGGCGTTGCCGCTGCGACCTTCCTTCAGCAGTTTGGCCGGCCGCTTGAGGGTAAAGGCGACGACGCGGCCGCCCTGTTCCAGGCCCGCAGTGGTGAACCAGGCGGCGAGGCGGTCGGCGATCGGCTTGGGCACCGCCTCGACCGCCTCGGTGAAGGTCACCAGCAGCCGGCCCTCGGCAATCGCCGCGGTGTATTTCACGTCGGCGGTCGGCCAGTCGAAGACAACGCGGGCGAAATCGCCATGGTCGGCGGCGCGCAGCGGCACCTTGGTCGCGGCGTCGGCGCCGGCCGCCGCCGCCAGCAGCAGCGCCGCCCCGAGCCCGACCATCAGCAGCCCGCGCCCGGCCATCTCAGCTCCCCTCCTCGAGGTCGCGCACCACGACGTCGATCAGGTGGGCGCGGCCGACCAGCGGCACGCCATGGGCGGCGGCTCCGACCGTGCGCACCGCGAGGCGGCGCTGATAGCCGGCCTGATGCAGGGCGGTTCCGACCGCGACCGCCCGCGACAGCGACAGCTCCCAGCTATCGCGCTCGCCCTCGGCCGGCACCGCCTCGACCTCGGCATGGCCCAGCACTTCGATGCGGTTGGAGATATGGCCGAGCACACCGCCGAGCAGGAACAGCGCCTGCCGGCCGCGCTCGCTGAACGCGGCCTGACCGGGCTCGAACAACAGACTGTCGGGCAGGCCGATCACCACCCGGTCATCCTGACGCGACGCCTCGACCGCCCCGAGATCGGGATCGCGGGCGAACTGAACGCCGAGCAGGGTCGCAAGATAGTCGAGATTGATCGGCGAGCGCGGGTTGAGCATCGAAACGTTGAACACAGCCCCGGTCCGGCCCTCGATCTGGCGGGCCGAGAATGACGAGGCCAGGGCCTGCCAGCGCTCGCGCACCGGCTCCGACATCGAGAAGGCGAGCACGAAGAAGGCCAGCATCAGGCACATGAGATCGGTGAAGCTGATCAGCCAGATGCTCTTGGCCGCGGCGCCGGTTGGCGGAGCCGAAGGCGCGGACCCGCCCCGACCCCCGGCCCTGAGGGTCCCGGCCAGCCGCACGCCCGACCGTCCCGCCTTGGCGCGCTCAGGGTGCGGCACGGCCACCTCCGGCGCGGCGCGGCTCACCCGGCAGGCGGGCGGCAAACAGGAAGCGGGCGCTGCCGGCGACGCCGGGCTCGATGCCGACCGAGACCGCGTCGGGCGGCGCGCCATCGGCAATCAGGGCCTTGCCCAGCGCCGCGGCCTGCGCCACCGGATCGCCGATGGCGCGCCGGCCCGCCGGCTCGGGACCGATCGCGATCAGGAAATCGACCTCGAAGCGAACCCCGGCGCGATCGCCGATCTCGCGGGCGATGCGGTCGAGAAGGCCGATGCGCTCGGGACGCAGCCGCGCCGTGCCGTCCTCGAAGAGGTCGCGGGTCTCGGTTCCGGCCACCAGCACCCGGCCGGGCAGGCTCCGGGCCACCTTGACGATCGCGAGTTCGGTCTCGAAGAGATCGCCGAGGCGCTTGAGACCCGAGAGCGCGATGGCGGCGGCGCTGCCCTGGCCGGACACGGCTTCGGTGCCGGCGCGCACCACCGGCGCAAAGCTCTGCTCGACACTGCTCAGCACGGCGCGCACCCGGTAGTCGCGCGGCGTCGAGTGCGCGACGAGCACGATGAAGAAGACCAGCAGCAGCAGGAACAGCGACAGATAAATGAGGATCGTGGCGTTGCCCGAAGCCGCGACCGGTGTGCCGGGCGATGCCATGGCTCCTCCTCGTCCGGCCTAATCGAACGAGGCCAGCAGCCGGTCGATCTCATCCTGATCGATGGCGGCGCCGGGCAGGGACGGACCGTGCAGCAGGGCGGAATCCGGATCCTTGAGCGCGACCGTCTCCTCGGCGCGGGCGGCAACGACCTCCGAGTGGCCGGCCTGCTCGCCGAAGGCCACGATCAGGGCATCGACCTTGCCCTCGATGGTCTTGAGCGTCTTGACCACCTTGGTGATGCGCTGACCGGTGACGTCCTGGAAGTTGCAGGCTTCAAAAACCCGGGTCACGCAATCGATCAGCACGGCGCCATGTTCGGGATCGAGATTGCCGGCCAGACCGCTGATGGTGTCGCAGGCGTCCATGATGGTGTTGGTCGCGGCCTCGGTGGCGCCGATCACGGCATCAAGCTCGTCGGTGGCGGCGGGAATGTGGCTTTCGCGGATGTCCTGGGGCCGGATCGAGGCGATCTCGGCCTTCGCGTGCTGGATGTAGCGGGCCAGTTCCTCCAGCTCCTTGTAAAGCCGGAGATCCGAGGCCGAGATATCGCCGCTCATCGAGGCCAGCACCTGATGGACGATCGCCGAAACCTCGTCCTGGCTCAGCGGTGTCCGCGCCTCGACCTTGGCCTGATCAAGCCGTCCCCTCAGGCTCTTGTCGGCACCGAGGCCGATGGAAAGGTTCGCCATGACTCTCCCGCTCGCTCCCGCTGCCCCTGCGCTGGCGGCACCATACCATCGTTCAAAACAAAATGGCTAACACGTCGTCACCGCATCGCCGCAATCCCGGCGTCCCGGGCGCCGCCGCAATCCCGATCACTGGGGCACCGCCGGCACCCGCCGCCGCTCGGCCAGCGCCGTGGTCAGATCCTTGGCCTTGATCGGGTCCATCGCCGCCAGCACCGGCGCGGTCTTGGCTTCCTTCATGCGCTCGACCACCTCCATCAGCACCGGCATTTCCAGAGCTTCGAAGATGCGGGCCGCATCCTTGGGCTTCATGGTCTCGTAGATGCGGACCAGACTCTCGATCTGGGCGCGCTGCTTGTCGTCGACCTGCTTCAGCAGATTTTGGATGTCGGTGCGCACCGCCTGGAGTTCGGACATCTTCTGATCGAGGCGCTTTTCCGCCGCGGTGATCAGGGCTTCGCGCTGATCCATCGCCTGACCGCGCGCCTCCAGCTCCTTGCGGCGGTCGGTCAGATGCTTGACCAGTTCGAGATCGATGGTGTCGGGCTTGGCCTCGCGACCGAGCACCGCCGCCGAGGTCTCGGCCTCCTTGCCCGGTTCCTTGCCCGGTTCCTTGCCGGGCTCCTTGCCGGGCTCCTTGGGCGCGTCCTTGCCCGGCGCGGGCGCGGTCTGGGCGACCGCCGGCGCGACCTCGGGCATGCCGCCGCCCCGGGTCAGCACCCGCCAGCTGTCGCCGACCCGCATCCCCAGCATCAGCACCAGCAAAAAGATCGTCACCGGCAGCAAACGAAAGCGCAGCCGGGAGCGCGGCGCCGGGGCGGCCGCGGCCGGACGGGACGCCGCCGCGGCGACCGGACGCACCGCCGCCGCCGCCACCCCCGGCCGCGCGGTGGTGCCGGGGCGGCTCTGGGGCTGAACCCTGGCCCTGGACTGCGCTTGCGCCTGAGCCTGGGCCTGCGCTTGCGCCTGGGCGGCCTGGGCGGCCGGCCCGACCACCCGGATGCCGCCGAAGCTGGTCGGCGCCACCGCCACCGGCAGTCGCGCACCGCCGGCCGGCGCGGCCGGGTCCTTCGGCGGCTCCTTGAGCTGGGCAAAGATGCTGCGCGCCAGGGCGCTGCGCTCCTCGGCGCTCAGGGACGAGCGCGTGGCCGAGCGCGGCGGGGCGCCGCCGCCCGTTCCGTTTCCCTGTCCCATCGGCGTGTCGACCATGGCCGTTTCCCATCAACCGCCGGCGCTCAGCGCCGGCTCTCGATCGCTTGCAAGAGTTCCCGCTCGGCGCGCGACAGCCCCTCGGTGCCGTCACGCCGCGGCGGCTCCGATGAACGCCGCTCGCCCCGGCCCGGCGGCTCCGAACCCGGTCCGCGTCCCGGCTCCGGCCGGGCCGCCTCGCCGCGGCCGGGCGGGTCGGCAGCAAAGCCGTCGCCACGGGTCAGCACACCCCGGCCGCGCGGCAGGTCCTGGCTGGTGTCCAGCAGATCCGCAAGACGGGCGCCCCGCGAGGGCGGCGGCTCGCCCCGGGTCAGCGCGCCCCGGCCGCGCGGCAGATCGTGCCCCTCGTCGACATCGGGCAGGCGCGGCCCGCGCGACGGCCCGGACTCGCCCCGGGTCAGACCGCCCCGACCACGCGACTGCTCCTGAGCCTGGGCACGGGCAACCTCCTGGCCGAGGCCGCGCAACAGCTCCTGGGCGCGGGCGCGCGGCGAGTCCTGGCTGTCCTCGACCAGCGGCGACGGCGGCCGGCGCGAGGGTGCGGCGGCCTGTGTCGCGCCCTTGGCCTGAGTCGGGGCCTCGGCCAGCCGGCGGGCCAGCGAATCCGCGGCCTCGACCAGAAACTGCAGCTCGTCGCGCAGCGCCTGGGCGCGTTCGACACTCCGCTGCAAGCCCTCGGCCGTTTCGGCGGTGGCCCGGCGCATGGCCTTGATTCCGGTTTCGGCGCGGATGGTGGCATCGTTGAAGCTGCGGATCAGCCCTTCCATCTCGCCCCGGCCGTCGCGCAGCCGGATCAATTGACGGTTGAGCTGGATGGCATAGATGATCGTCGCCACCAGCAGGCCGGCGATCACCAGATCCAGGATCAGGGTTATGGTCGGCGACATCAGTGGGCGATATCCTGTTTGGGGAGTTCCTTTTCGATGCGCACGGCGATGTTGCCGCCCTTGCGCCCCATCCGGCCCTGAAACAGCGGCACCTCGCCGCAGCGCAGCTCGATCGAGCCGTCGGGCGCGGCGTTGAGCAGGATACGGCTGCCGACCTTCCAGTCGAGCACTTCATGGAGCGACACCGTCATCTCGTCGAGCACGGCCAGCAGATCGACATCGGTGACCAGCAGCTCCGATGCCAGATGGGTTTCCCAGATCGAGTCCCGGCCGAACTTTTCACCCATGAACATCTGGAGCAGCAACTCGCGCACCGGTTCCAGGGTGGCATAGGGAATCATCAGCTCGAGACGGCCGCCGCGATCCTCCATGTCGATGCGCAGCTTGACCAGCACCGCGGCGTTGGCCGGCCGGGCGATGGTGGCGAAGCGCGGATTGGTCTCGAGGCGGTCGAAGCGGAAGGTCACCGGCGACAGCGGATCGAACGAGGCCGACAGGTCGGAGAGCACGACATGAACCATGCGCTCGACGAGGTTGCGCTCGATGGTGGTGTAGGGCCGGCCCTCGATGCGCATCGCCGCCGTGCCGCGCCGGCCACCCAGCAGCACGTCGACGATCGAGTAGATCAGCGCCGAGTCTACGACGAGAAGGCCGAAATTGTCCCATTCCTCGGCCTTGAACACCGAAAGCATCGCCGGCAGCGGGATCGAGTTGAGATAATCGCCAAAGCGGACCGAGGAAATCTGGTCGAGACTGACCTCAACGTTATCCGAGGTGAAGTTGCGCAAGCTCGTCGACATCATGCGGACAAGGCGGTCGAACACCACCTCGAGCATCGGCAGGCGTTCATAATTGACGAGCGCGCTGTTGACCAGCGCCATGATGCCGGAGTTTTCGCCGTCGCCGCCGGCGTCCTGATCGAAGCCGAGCAGGCTGTCGATTTCATCCTGATTGAGCACACGGGTCGAGCCGCCGCCGGCACCGCCGCCGCCACCGTCGTCGCCCCCCTCCTCGGCCAGCGCCGCCCATTCCGCGGCCAGCCGTTCTTCCTCGCTCATATCAGCCATGGCCCGGCCTCCACCTCACCTCGCCACGCCCGCGCGCACTCATTGAATCAGCATTTCCTTGAACAGGACGTCCTTGATCCGCACCGGTTGGGCCGCCGCCACCACCCGGGTCAACAACTCCTCGCGCAACCGGTACATGCCGGCCGACCCCCGCAGATCCTCCAGCCGCAACTCCCGGAGATAGACCTGGAAGTTGTCAATGATACGCGGCATGATCCGGTCGAGTTCCGACCGGTCGGCTTCGCGAGCAATCTGAAGGCTGATGCTGATTTTAAGAAACGTCGGCCGCCGACCGGTGGTATTGAGATTAATCAGCATGTCCGGGACGTCGTAAAAAATCGGGACGGCGCTTTCTTTCTCTTCTGGCTTGGGCTCTTCGACCGGCTTCTCCTCTTTTTTCCCCAGAATGCCGCTGAAATACAGCCCGGCGCCCGCCGCGATCAGCAGGACCAGCGGCAGGATCACGAACAGGACCAGCTTTTTGCCACTGAATTTCTTGCGCGGCAGGTCTTCGCCCAGCTCTTCCGCGCCATCACCGTGGCTATCGCCGTGACCCGCCATTGTCGTGGCCCTGAACCGTCAAGAGTTGAAGAACATCGAGCCCGCATTGCTTGGCCACAGCATAGCCTGACCTCCGGTTTTTTCACAAGCGCTGAAGCCCGTCGGCAGCCGCGTCCCGGCCGCACCTGTGATTTTTTTGACCGATGCCGGCCGGGGCGGCTCAGGCGTGCCCGGCCTCGCCCGAGAGCATGGGCAGGCTGACCCCGATCTTGGCGATCGCGCGCTCCCATTTGGTGTCGAGATCGCCGTCAAACATCAGGCTTTGGTCGGAGTCGACGGTCAGCCAGCCGTTGGCCTGCATCTCGGCGTCGAGCTGGCCCGGACCCCAGCCGGCGTAGCCCAGGGCGAGCAGGCTGCACCGGGGGCCGTGGCCGTCGGCAATGGCGCGCAGAATGTCGATGGTCGCGGTCAGCGCCACCTCGTCGTCGACCATCATCGTGCCCTCGCGCACGAAATCGGTGGAGTGCAGCACCAGTCCCCGCCCGCTTTCGACCGGGCCGCCATAATGGACCCTGAGATCTTCGGTGGACCGGCTGGGGTGGATGTCCAGCTGTTCCAGGAGGGCGGAAAAGGTGATCGAGCCGAAGAGGCGGTTGATCACCAGCCCCATCGCGCCCTCGGCATTGTGGGCGCAGACATAGACCACGGTGCGCTGGAAGCGCGGATCGGGCATGGCCGGCATCGCGATCAGCAACTGACCGGTCAGGTACTGCGGCGTTTTTGGTGCGCGAGGCATGCCCGGTTACCCAGTGTTCGGGGAGCACTCCCCTGGTGTAAAACACCTGCTGATCGGAACCCGACCCGCTCCGGTCGGCAACTGCGTTGAGTTTGGCACCCCCGAGCCGATTTTTCCACCGATATATCGTGGCCGCCGCCGCCGCGCCCGGCCCCCAGGAAAGCGATGACCGTGAACCCCAGCCCCCCCTTCGGCTCGCCGCTGATCCTGATGCTGGCCCTGATGCCGGCCCTGATGCTGGCGCCGCTGCTGCCCCGACCCGCCGCCGCCGCCGCCTCGGACTGGGGTCGGGCCGAGATGGTCGAAGCCCGGCTGGTCAGCGCCACCGCCGCCACCGGCGGCGGGGCCACGGTGCCGCTCGGGTTGCAGGTCCGGCTGTGGCCGGGTTGGAAAACCTATTGGCGTTCGCCCGGCGATGCCGGCCTGCCGCCCCGGCTCGACTGGACCGGCTCGGCCAACCTGGAGCGGATCGACATCGCGTGGCCGGCTCCGGTCCGCTTCAGTGTCTTCGGTCTCGAAACCTTCGGCTATGAGGGCACCCTGGTGCTGCCGCTGACCGCCCGCCTCACCCGGCCCGGCGCGCCGCTGGCGCTCAAGGCGGCGGTCGATCTGCTGGTCTGCCACGACATCTGCGTGCCCGCCCATTTCGACCTGGCCCTGGCTCTGCCCGCCGGCCCGGCCACCGCCGACGCCGAAGCCGGCCTGATCGCCGGGGCGGTGAAACGGGTGCCCGGCGACGGCCGGGAGGCCGGTCTGACCCTGGCCGCCGTCCGCGACGCCTCCGGCCCCGACGGCCCGGCGGTCGAGATCGAGGCGACGGCGCGCGAGCCCTTCGGCGCCCCCGACGTCTTTCTCGAAGCCGAGGCCGGGCAGGCGTTCCGGCCGCCCGAGCTGCATGTCGACCTGGGCAACCGCCGTCTGACCGCCCGCCTCGCCCTGTTGCCGCCGCCGGCCGGGGCCGTACGCGTCGACAGCTTCACCGGACGTACACTAGGGCTCACCCTCGTCGACGGCGCCCGCAGCCTGGAGGCCCGCGCCGTGGTCGCCGCCGCCGCGCCCACCGGCCCGGCGCTGGCCCCAATGCTCGGCCTCGCCCTGCTCGGCGGCCTGATTCTCAACCTGATGCCCTGTGTGCTGCCGGTGCTGTCACTGAAGCTGCTGGCGGTGGTCGGCCATGGCGGCGGCTCCGTACGTGCCGTACGTGCCGGCTTCCTGGCCTCGGCCGCCGGCATCCTGGCCTCGTTCCTCGGGCTGGCCCTGGCCATGATCGGGCTCAAGACCGCCGGCGCCGCCGCGGGCTGGGGCATCCAGTTCCAGCAGCCGCTGTTTCTCGGCCTGATGACGGTGGTGGTCGCCGGCTTCGCCGCCAACCTCTGGGGCCTGTTCGAGATTCCGCTGCCCCGGGCCTTCGCCGTCCTGGCCGAGCGCGACGGCGCGGGCGCGGGCGGGCTGGCCGGGCCATTCGTCACCGGCATTTTCGCCACCCTGCTGGCCACCCCCTGCTCGGCGCCCTTCCTCGGCACCGCGGTCGGTTTCGCCCTGGCGCGCGGACCGGTCGAGATCATCGCCGTCTTCCTCTGCCTCGGCCTCGGCCTCGCCGGGCCCTATCTCCTGGTGGCGGCGCTGCCCCGCCTGGCCACCCGGCTGCCCCGGCCGGGGCGCTGGATGCTGACCCTGCGCCGGGTCCTCGGCCTCGCCCTGGCGGCGACGGCGCTGTGGCTGGGCTGGCTGCTGACGGTATCGTTGCAGCCGCCGGCCCCGGCCGCCGGCCAGACCCCGGCGGCGCACTGGCAGCCCTTCGATCCGGCGCGGGTCCGGAGCGAGGTTGGCGCCGGCCATGTCGTGTTCGTCGACGTCACCGCCGACTGGTGCCTGACCTGCCTCGCCAATCAGCGGCTGGTGCTCGACCAGCCGGCGATCGCCGCCCGGCTCGGTGATCCCTCGGGCGCGGTGCTGGCGATGCGCGCCGACTGGACCCGGCCCGACGAGGCGATCTCGCGCTATCTCGCCAGCTTCGGGCGCTATGGCGTGCCCTTCAACGCTGTCTACGGCCCCGGCGCCCCCGAGGGGCTGCCGCTGCCCGAACTGCTCAGCGCCGGGGCGGTGCTGGACGGGCTGGCCAGGGCGGCGGCCCCGGCTGGCCACTGAGGCCCGGGCACGCCATATCGCTTCGCACGGTTCTTTAGATGTCCGGCAACCGGCCTCGTGCTATGGTGCGCGCTCCGCGCCAACCGGGTCCGCAACAGGGGAGAGTCGAAGTATGGCAGTCGAGACAGGCAGCGTTTTTCCGTCCGTCACCGTGAAGTATCTGGCGGCCGACGGCATGCAGGAGATTTCCACCGACGAAATCTTCAAGGGCAACAAGGTGGTGCTGTTCGCGCTGCCCGGCGCCTTCACCCCGACCTGTTCGGCCAAGCATCTGCCCGGCTTCGTCGAGAAGGCCGCCGCGCTGAAGGCCAAGGGCGTGGCCCGGATCGTTTGCCTTTCGGTCAATGATCCCTTCGTGATGAAGGCCTGGGGCCAGGAGCAGAAGGTCGGCGACGCCGTGTTCCTGCTTCCCGACGGCAACGGCGCGATCACCCGGGCGCTGGGCCTGGAATTCGACGCCACCGCCTTCAATCTCGGCATCCGCAGCCAGCGCTACGCCGCGATCGTCGATAACGGCGTCATCGCCTGGCTCGCGGTCGACAAGCCGGGCGCGTTCGAGGTTTCCAGCGCCGACGCGGTGCTGGCGGCGCTCTGAGCCGCGGGTTTGCCGGCTTTGGGCCGGGACGAAAAAAGGGGGGCCGTGCAAGGCCCCCCTTTTTTTGCCGACCCGCCCGGAGCGGATCGCGCGGCTCAGAGCATCGCTTCGAGCACCCGGTCGGGCGGCGCGTGGCCGTCGCAGAAGGTCTTGATGTTGATGATCACCTTCTCGCCCATGTCGATGCGGCCCTCGATGGTCGCCGAGCCCATGTGGGGCAGCAGCACGACGTTGTCGAGCGCCAGCAGCTTGGGATTGACCGCCGGCTCGTGCTCGAAGACGTCGAGCCCGGCCCCGGCGAGATCGCCCCGCTCCAGCATACGGGTCAGGGCGTTCTCATCGATGATCTCGCCGCGCGAGGTGTTGATCACCGCGGCGTGGGGCCGCAGCAGTTGCAGCCGCCGCGCCGACAGCAGGTGGAAGGTCGCCGGGGTGTGCGGACAGTTGACCGAGATGATGTCCATCCGCATCAGCATCTGATCGAGGCTTTCCCAATAGGTCGCCTCCAACTCGGCTTCGATGTCGAGGTGAACCCGGCGGCGGTTGTGGTAGTGGATCGAGAGCCCGAAGCCGCGGGCGCGCCGGGCCAGAGCCTGACCGATGCGGCCCAGCCCGATGATGCCCAGCCGCTTGCCCCACAGGCGGTGGCCGAGCATCGTCGTCGGCCCCCAGCCCTTCCATTCGCCCGAGCGCACCAGCCGCTCGCCCTCGGCGACCCGGCGCGCCACCGCCAGAATCAGCGTCATGGCCATGTCGGCGGTATCGTCGGTGAGCACGCCCGGGGTGTTGGTGACCGTGATCCCGCGCTGGCGGGCGGTCTTGAGGTCGATATGGTCGACACCGGTGCCAAACGAGGCGACCAGACGCAGGTTCGGCCCCGCCTGGGACAGCACCCGCGCGTCGATGCGATCGGTCACGGTGGGAACCAGCACGTCGGCTTCCCGCACCGCCTCGATGAGCTGGAGCTGGCTCAACGGGGTATCGTCCTGATTGAGCCGGGTATCGAACAGCTCCATCATCCGGGTTTCGATGACATCGGGAAGTTTCCGAGTGACAACGACCACGGGTTTCTTCTTCTCAGGCATCCGTCAGCCCTCTGCAATGATGTCATCATGCCATACAAGGGGCCGGCGGCTTTGTCCAGACGCACATGCTGGCGGGCAAGCAAATTGCGCCCAACGGCATCAGCGCGCCAGGATGCGTCGCGGGACCGGCCGGCGCCCCCGGCGGTCGGGCGGGACGCCGGGCCGTCTGCCGCCGATCGGCCTTGACCCCGGCGCAGGCGCGGCCTTTAATCACGCCCGTGCCCCACCCCGACCCTGAAGAGCGACCATGGCTTTTGCAGTGCGCCGCCTGTTGACCGCCGTGCTGGTGGCCTCCTGCCTTGCCTTCGCGCCGCTTGCGTTCGCCGAGGAGGCCGACGCCCCTGAAGAGGCGCCGCCGGCCGCGGCCGCCGCGCCAGGCGCGACGACCCCGAGTGCGATCAAGACCAGCGGCCTGCCGGTGCCGCGCTTCGTCGCGATCCGCTCCAACGAAGTCAACGCCCGCAGCGGCCCCTCGACCCAGTATCCGATCCTCTGGGTGTTTTCCCGCCGCAGCATGCCGGTGGAGGTGGTGGCCGAATTCGATACCTGGCGCCGCATCCGCGACAGCGAAGGCGCCGAAGGCTGGGTGATGCAGGGCATGCTGACGGCCAAGCGCTCGGTGATCGTGGCCAAGGAAATCCGCACCCTCCGGCGCGAACCCTCAGCCGCGGCCCGCCCGGTGGCCCGGGCCGAGCCCGGCGTGGTGGCCAAGCTGCTGCGCTGCCGCGACGAGTGGTGCGAGATCGACGGCGGCGAGTATCGCGGCTGGCTGAAACGGAGCGAGGTCTGGGGCGTCTACCCTACCGAACGACTCGAGTAGCCCGGGTCGACTCGTTGCGGCGGCGGCGGGGATTGCGGCGCCACCGCGTTGGTGTCGCGCCCGGCCAGCATGCGTTCGAACACCGAAACATCGCGGATGATCGGCAGCCATTTGCCGACCCCGCCCGCCCGCAGACGGGGCTCGATCGCCTCGTTGGCGACGACCAGGAAGCGGACGCCGCGTCCGGCCGAGAGAATTCTCATCCAGATGAAGATGGCATAAAGAGTCGAGTCGAAGTCCGGGACCAGTGACAGATCGACGACGCAGGGACCCTGGATTGTCTTAAGAAACCCATAGAGGTCGCAAACAAACTCCCAGTCCCGAATGTGAATCGGCCCAGTGAAACGCATCATTTTGAACCGGCGACTGACAACATATTCGCAAATCGTTGCGCGTCCGGCAAAGACGATCTCTTCCGATAATTTATCACCCGTCATTTTATTGCCCAATATTACATGATTTCTCAGCATGATGTCTTGACGCCGCCGCGCGGCGGCGGGTGCCTGAGTGGCATCACTGAACCGCAATGTCAAGCCGTTTGCTGCCCCGCGTTTTTCGCTGCGACGACATCTTGCGGCCCTTGTGGCACTGTGGCAGCCTGCATCGGGCGTCCGTCGGATCGGGAACGGGCGGCAGCGCCAAAGGGGTTTTGCAGTGGAGTCTCCGGCAATGCTGAAGGACTGGGTCAGAACATCCAAATGGGCCTTCGACGTCTGGCTGGCCTGGACAAGCTACCCCAAGCCACGGGCGATTCAGAAGCACCGCTAAGCGCACAGGACTGCGGGACGGCGCCGTCCCGCGGTTCCGGTCCGGCCCGGCACTGCGGCAAATCCCCGCCTTTTGGTAGTGGCTCACCCGACTCCTTGACAATGATCCGAGTCGGCCACATTATCCGCGGCACCCGGCGGGATGCCGGAGTCAGTCGTGCCGAAGCTCTGTCCCGAAGTCCCCCGCTATCACCGGAGATCGTATCCGGTTCGATAAAGCCGCGTTCGCCCGCCTTGGTCAACAGTCCCGGACAACACCCCCGAAGGTCCCGTGACCGGCAACCGAAGCCACGGCGAGGCTGGTTTTGCGTCATCGGCGCGGGATGCGGAACGCCGTCTTGCGGACCAACGGCTGTCGCGATTGCCGATGCGGGTTCTGATTGGGGTGGGGTTCATGAAATCAGTTTTGGTGCGGACGGAAACGCTGGCGTCGCCGATTTCGACGTCACGCCTGCTGGTGCCGGTGCTGCTGACGCTGATGGTCGCCGCGGTGACCCCGGTGTTTTCCGTGCAGGTGCCGCCGCTCGCGGACTACATCAACCATCTGGCGCGGATGTACGTCCTCACCAATCTCGACAATGACCCGCTGCTGGCCAAGTTCTACGGCATCCAGTGGGCGGTGATTCCCAATCTGGTCATGGACCTGATTGTGCCGGTGATCGGCAAATATCTGAACATCTATCTGGCGGGCCAGACCTTTGTCGTACTGGTGATGGCAGTCCAGGTCAGCGGCTGTTTCGCCCTGCATTATGCAATCTACCGGCGCTGGTCGGCGTGGCCTTTGGTTGGCTTCCTGTTCCTCTACAACAACATCATGTTGTTTGGGTTCATGAACTATCTCTTTGGCCTCGGTGTCGCGCTGTGGGGTCTGGCGGCCTGGGTCATGCTGCGCAACCGGCCGGCCTGGCTGCGGACACTGGCCTCGGTGGCCACGGTGCTGGTGCTGTTCACCTGCCACCTGTTCGATGTCGGCGTCTATGGCATGGGCCTGCTCTGCTACGAGGGCTGGGTGCTGCGGCAGGAAGTCCTCAGCGGCCGCCCCTTCGGCCGCCGGCGCCTGATCGTCGATATCCTGGCCTTTGGCGTGCCCTTCCTGCCGGTGCTGCCGCTAATGCTGGTCAGCCCGACCATGGGGCTCGCCACCGACAATTACTGGGAGTCCACGGGCAAACTCGACGGCCTCTATTATGTCTTCCAGAACTATTCCGATCTTTTCGACCTGTCGCTGGCGGCGCTGGTGATCGGCGGCACGATCTGGGCGGCGCGGACGCGGATGATCTCGCTGCATCCGGTCGGCTGGTATCTGCTGATTCTCGGCATCGCGGTCTTCATGGCCATGCCGCGCCAGTTCTTCAGTTCGTGGGTCGCCGACCAGCGGCTGCCGATCGCGATGGTCTTCCTGCTGATCGGTTTCGTCGATTTCCGGGACAGCCACCGCTGGGCCCGCTATTTCCTTTATGTCTTCGTTCTTGGCGTCGCCTGTGCCCGCTTCGCCAGCGTCTTTTTGGTCTGGCAGCAGCTTGACCACACCTACAGCGACTTCCGGCTTTCGGTGGGCATGATCGAGCCGGGCAGCACCGTGCTGGTGGCCAACGCCGACGAACCGGCGGGCAGCGACGCCTTCAACGCGCCGCTCTCCCATGCCGCCTGCATCGCGATGCTGGAACGCTCCAGCCTGGTCTCGACCGCCTTCAGCGTTCCGGGCAAGCAGGTGCTGTCGGTGAAGGAGAAATACCGCGGTCGCGTCGATACCGCCGACGGCGAACCGCCGAGCGTCAGCCAGCTGATCGCCGCCGCCAACCAGGACCACTCGGCCAGCCCCGACCATTACTGGAGCCGCTGGACCGAGCAGTTCGAGTATGTCTACGTGCTCTTCACCGACAACACCGACAACCCGGCCCCGGACCTGATGAAACTGGTCTACCAGGGACCGCACTTCCAGCTCTACAAGGTCAATCAGGCCTCCGAGGACGAATAGCCGCCGCCCCGCCCGCTGTGGCAAAATGCGGCATCGCAGCGATGGCCCTCCCTCCCCATGTCTGGAGTCATCGAAGCTGACTTCAGACAGGGGGAGCGTCAAACGATGCATCGCGCCGCCAGCCTCGGTCTTGGTTTTGCAGCGGTCATGGTGCTGCTGGCCGGACCCGGAACCGCCGTCGCTGCCGATGATGCGGCAACAGGCGAAGCCATCTTCAAGAAATATTGCACCGAGTGCCACGCGCTGCCCGGTCTCGATCAGAACCGGATCGGACCCAGTCTGCATGGCGTGGTCGGCCGTCATGCCGGACAGGCCGCCGGCTATGGCTATTCTTCGGCCAGCCTCAACGCCAAGATCGTCTGGACCGAGCGCACCCTCGATCCCTATCTCCGCCGCCCCCGGGACGCGGTGCCGGCGCGGGCCAGCCATCCGGGCGGCCCGCTGATCGGGACCAAGATGACCTTCAAGGGCATCCAGGACCCGGCCGAACGGCGGGCAGTGATCGCGTTCCTCAAGGCCAACTGACACCAGTGGCCGGCTGCCGGCCTCAGACCCCGAGCGCGCTCAGCGTCGGGGCGTCGGCAACGCCGGTGCCTTGAAGGGCGGCGTTGCTCTTCTGGTAGCTCCAGACCGCGATCATGGTGCCGGGGCCGAAATCGCCGTCGGCGCCAACCTTCAGTGCCGTTTGCAGGGCGGCGATGCGGCTGGTCCGGTCGCCGCGGTCGCCCTTGATCAGCGCCCCCTCCAACCGGCCGATGGCGCGCAGGCCGCGGGCAAAGAACGAGGCCTCGGCCAGCCGGCGGCCGGCCAGATTGGTGGCGCCCTTGTTGGGCTGGCCGTTGTTCCAGTAGGCCGTCATCCTGGCGATTTCGAGGATAATGCCCGGCCACGGCCCGGGACCGGCGGCGAGCGCGGCCTTGATCGCCGCCATCTCGCTCCGGTTTTTGCCGGTGGTGCTGGTCCCGCGGTTGAAGACCAGGGACACCAGGGCACCCAGACTCTCGGGCGGCAGTGCCTCGGCGCCGGGAAAGCCCTTGAGGGTAAGGGCGAGGTAGCGGGGCGCGGTGACCGCGGCGAAGATCGCCGCCGAGGCATCGCGGCCGATCGGGATATCCTCGACCGACGGCAGCAGCCCCTGGGCCGCGGCACCGGTAATGCCCTTGACCGCGTCGAGCCGGGCGTAATCCTGCGGCGAAAGATAGTCCCGCCAGGCATCGAGCGCGCCCGGGTCCATGCCGAGATCGACGCCGTAGCCGATGGTGATGCCGCTCTGCTCGCCCGGCCATTCCGGGTGCGGCGACGGCGGATCGCCCTCGTAACTCTTGATCAGGGTGAGGGCGTCAGGGCACAGGGTGATGGACATGGAGCCTCCTGGTCGGCACGGCGAACGCAGAAGGAAAAGGTATATCTACCCACATGCCAGGGCAAGATCGAAGTTTAGTCCTATAAAAAATAATTATAGGACTTCATACATACGCATGCGCCATGCTAGCCGGTCCGCTCCAGGACCAGCACCGCCAGCGGCGGCAGGGTCAGCACCAGAGACCAGGGTTTGTCGTGCCAGGGCACGGGTTCGGCCACGATGCCGCCGGCATTCCCGGCATTGGCCCCGCCGTAGCAGCCGGCGTCGGTGTTGAGCCGCTCGGCATAGAAGCCGGGGCCGGGCACCCCGAGCCGGTAGCCCTCACGAACCACCGGAGTGAAATTGCCGGCGCAGACCAGCACCCTGCCGTCGTCGCCGGGCGCCCGGCGCAGAAAGGCGATCACGCTGTTGGTGCTGTCGTTGGCCTCCAGCCAGTCGAAGCCGCCGGGGTCGCAGTCGCCGCGAAAGAGCGCCGGCTCCTGGCGGTAGAGGCGGTTGAGGTCGCGCACGAGGTCGCGGATGCCCTGGTGTTCGGGTTGCTCCATCAGGTGCCAGTCGAGGCTGGTGTTGTGGTTCCACTCGCCGGCCTGACCGAACTCGCAGCCCATGAACAGCAGCTTCTTGCCCGGATGGCAGAACATGTAGGCCAGGAAGGCGCGCAGGTTGGCGAACTTCTGCCAGCGGTCGCCGGGCATGCGGCCGAGCAGCGAGCCCTTGCCGTGCACCACCTCGTCATGGCTGATCGGCAGCACGAAGTTTTCCGAATATTGATAGAGCAGGGCGAAGGTCAGGTCGTTGTGATGCCAGGCGCGGAACAGCGGGTCGCGGCCGAAATAGCGCAAGGTGTCGTGCATCCAGCCCATGTTCCACTTGAAGCCGAAGCCGAGGCCGCCGAGCCAGACCGGGCGCGAGACCCCGGGCCAGGCGGTGGATTCCTCGGCGACGGTCATCACACCGGGATGGCGGGCATAGGCCAGCTCGTTGAAGCGGCGCAGAAAGTCGATCGCTTCGAGATTCTCGTTGCCGCCATAGCGGTTGGCGATCCATTCGCCGTCCTTGCGGCTGTAGTCGAGATAAAGCATCGAGGCCACGGCGTCGACGCGCATGCCGTCGAGATGGTAGCGCTCGAGCCAGAAGAGGGCCGAACCCAGGAGGAAATTGGCCACCTCGCGGCGCCCGAAATTGTAGACAAGGGTATTCCAGTCGGGCTGATAGCCCTGGCGCGGGTCGGCATGCTCATAAAGATGACTGCCGTCGAAACCGGCGAGACCATGGGGGTCGGTGGGAAAGTGCCCGGGCACCCAGTCGAGCAGCACGCCGATGCCGGCGCGGTGGCAGGCATCGACAAAGGCGCGGAAATCGTCCGGGCTGCCGTGGCGGCTGGTCGGAGCGTAGAGCCCGATCGGCTGATAGCCCCAGGAGCCGTCGAAGGGAAACTCGGTGATCGGCAGCAGTTCGATATGGCTGAAGCCCATCTCCGCGACATAGGGCACCAGCCGCTCGGCCAGTTCGCGGTAAGTCAGATAACGCCCGCCCTCTTCGGGCACCCGCTGCCAGGAACCGAGGTGGACCTCGTAGATCGAGATCGGCGCCTGATGACCGTTGGCGGCCCCGCGCCGGGCCATCCAGTCGCCGTCCTGCCAGCGATAGCGGTCGGGGGCGGCGACCACCGAGGCGGTGCGGGGCGGATGCTCGGAAGCCTGGGCGCAAGGGTCGGCCTTCAGCGGCAGCAGTGCCCCCGAGGCGGCCCTGAGTTCAAACTTGTAGCGCGCCCCCGGCCCGACATTGGGCACGAAGAGTTCCCAGACGCCGCAATCGTGGCGCTTGCGCATCGGCAGCCGGCGGCCGTCCCAGTCGCAGAAATCACCGACGACGCTGACCCGGCGGGCGTTGGGCGCCCAGACGGCAAAGGCGGTGCCGCGCACGCCCGCGATCTCGCGGACATGGGCGCCCAGCCGCTCATAGGCTTCAAGATGGCTGCCCTCGGCGAGCAGATGGACGTCGAGTTCGCCCAGCACCGGCGGGAAGCGGTAGGCATCCTCGAACTCGTGGACGGCGCCGTTCTCGAAGCTCGCCCAGAGACGATAGGCAAAGGGCTCGAAGCGGCCGGGAACCTCGCCGGCAAAGATGCCCTCGGGGTGAACCCGGGTCAGCGTAGCCACCACGGCGCCGCGCTCCAGCACCTGGACCGCGCGCGCCGAGGGCAGAAAGACCCGAATCAGCAGCGGCCGGCCGCCGTCCTGGCGATGGGGACCAAGCAGCGCGAAGGGATCGCCATGGTCGGCGCGCGCCAGGGCATCCAGGGCGGCATCCGGGAGAACGGTATGGGAATCGGTCATGGCCTCTGGCGAAAAATCTCGATGACGAGGGCAACGATGGCGGCAACACGGTGCCGGCCATCCCTTCGGACGGCGCCCGCTCGCCGTGACCCCGGGCGAAGCCGACCGCCACCTCCAGCCGCCACCATACCCTTCCCCGGCGCCTGAGTCGAGACGGTGCCGGCCGCCGGCCGCCGATCGGAAATACTGAGAGCTTAACCTTTTCGTAAGCCCGCCCAGTGTCAACCTTGTTATGATCGGGCTCCACAGAGGATCCATGGCTGGAGTGCACGCGGCATGATCTGGCTCAAGATAACCATGGCGGCACTGATGTCGGGGGCGCTGTTCGCGGCGGTTGATTTCGTGCTGCCGCCGCGCCCGCCCCAGCCCTTCACGATCCAGATTTCCGACTGGCCGGGCGACCAGCTGTTCGCGCTGATCGAGCCCCTCGAGCTGGCGCCGCCCGCCCGGCTGGTCCGCCTCGAGATCCGGCGCGGCGGCCGGGAGGCGCCGGCCAGGGACGTGGTCGAGGCCTTCCGGGCCGGACTGGCCGATGCCGCACTGATCGGGCTGGAGCGCCTGCCCGAATTGCTCTCCGACGAGGTCCGGGTCATCTACACCTGTGACGAGGTGGTGGGCGGCGGCGGATTGGTGGCGGCCCCGGGGGTGATGCGAACCGCCGACCTCGGCAACCGCCCGATCGGAATCACCTTCGGCGGGGCCTCCGATCCCCTGCTGGCCGCCCTGCTCGGCCGCGCCGGGCTCGACGCCGGCTCGGTCTCGCTGGTCACCCTCGCCCCCGAGGCCGCCGAGGCGGCGTTGCGCGCCGGGCGGGTCGGCGCGGTGGCGCTGCTGTCGCCGTCGCGGATCAAGGGTTTGCAGGACACCCTTGGCAGCGTGCTGCTGGCCTCGACCCAGGACCTCGCCGGCCGCTCGACTCATGTCCTGGTGGTCAAGGAGGGACGGATTCCCGACCAGCGCGATCATCTGGTCGCGGTGCTGCGCGCGCTGTCGCGGAGCGCCCGGACCTGCCGCGTCACTCCCGAGCGCTGTCTGGAGCTGCTGGCCTCGGCGAGCGGCCGCGCCGCCAGCGACTGGCGCCGGGATTTCGAGGCGGTACGCCTGCTCGATGCCGCCGACAACCATGCCCTGCTCGGCGGCGGCAACGACGGTCCGCTGGCCCGCCGGCTGGCCGCCCTGCCCGGCCTGACCCGGCCCTTGCCGCCGGCCATGGAATGGCTCGACCCTTCGCTGGCCGAAGAGGCGGCGCGGCCGTAAGCCGCCGGAGCGCGGCCGGCCGTTTTCGCTCCCCACCCCATGGACTCGGGATCGCCGGCCGCCTATAAGTCCGGAATGACGATCTCCTTCCTCAAGATGCATGGCCTCGGCAACGACTTCGTGGTGATCGATGCCCGGAGTGCGCCGCTGGCGCTGACCGCGGCGGCGGTGCGCGCGCTCTGCCATCGCCGCACCGGTGTCGGCTGCGACCAGCTGATCGTGATCGAGCCGCCCGTGAGCGCCGGAACCGCCGCCTTCATGCGCATCCGCAACGCCGACGGCAGCGAGGTCGCCGCCTGCGGCAACGCCACCCGCTGCGTCGCCGCGCTGCTGATGGCCGAGAGCGGACGGGAGCGGCTGATCATCGAAACCCGCGCCGGCCAGCTGGCGGCCAACGCCACCGGTGACGGCCGGATCACGGTCAACATGGGGCTGGCGCGGCTGGACTGGCGCGAAATTCCGCTCGCGGTGCCCGCCGACACCTACCGCCTCGAGATCGTTCAGGGGCCGCTGGCCAATCCGGTCGCGGTGAGCATGGGCAATCCGCATGCGGTGTTCTTCGTGCCCGATGCCGAGGCGGTGGCGCTGGCCGAGCACGGGCCGCTGGTCGAGCATCACCCGCTCTTTCCCGAGCGCACCAACGTCGAAGTGGTGGCGGTGCTGGGACCGGCGCGGCTGCGCATGCGGGTCTGGGAGCGCGGCACCGGCATCACCAGCGCCTGCGGCACCGGCGCCTGCGCCGCCCTGGTGGCGGCGGCGCGGCGCGGCCTGACCGGGCGCCGGGCCGAGGTGCTGCTGGACGGCGGCAGCCTCGAGATCGAATGGCAGGCCGACGGCCACGTCCTGATGACCGGCCCGGTCGCAACCGCCTTCACCGGCACCCTCGCCGCCGAACGGCTGGGTGAAGCCTGACGCCATGAGCGCCCCCGTCGAGATCATCACCTTCGGCTGCCGCCTCAACGCCTACGAATCCGAGGTGATGCGCGAGCATGCCGGCGCGGCCGGACACCCGGAAACCGTGGTCGTCAACACCTGCGCGGTTACCTCCGAGGCCGAGCGGCAGGCCCGGCAGGCGATCCGCAAGGCCCGGCGCGAACACCCCCAGGCCCGGATCATCGTCACCGGCTGCGCGGCGCAAATCGATCCGGCCCGCTTCGCCGCCATGCCCGAGGTCGATCAGGTGCTGGGCAACGCCGAAAAACTGACCGCCGCCGCCTTCGCCGAGCCCGGCGGGCCGCGGGTGCGGGTCAACGACATCATGTCGGTACGTGAAACCGCGGGGCATCTGATTTCCGGCTTCGAGGGCCGCGCCCGCGCCTTTGTCCAGGTCCAGCAGGGCTGCGATCATCGCTGCACCTTCTGCATCATCCCCTTCGGCCGCGGGCCGTCGCGCTCGGTGCCGGCGGTCGCGGTGATCGATCAGGTGCGGACGCTGGTCGAGGCCGGCTATCGCGAGCTGGTGCTGAGCGGGGTCGACATCGCCTCCTGGGGCACCGACCTGCCGGGACGGCCGCGGCTCGGCCAGTTGGTGCGCCGGTTGCTCGACGCGGTGCCCGGGCTGCCGCGCCTCCGCCTCTCCTCGCTCGACCCCGCCGGCTTCGACGACGATCTCTGGCGCCTGATCGCCGAGGAGCCCCGCTTCATGCCTCATCTTCATCTCAGCCTCCAGGCCGGCGACGATCTGATCCTGAAGCGGATGAAGCGCCGCCACAGCCGGGACGAGGTGCTGGCGCTGGTCGCCCGCGCCCGCGATCTGCGGCCCGAGATCGCCTTTGGCGCCGACCTGATCGCCGGCTTTCCCACCGAAAGCGACAGTATGTTCGCCAGCACCCTGGCGCTGATCGATGAGGCCGGCCTGACCTGGCTGCACGTCTTCCCCTATTCGCCCCGCCCGGAAACCCCGGCCGCGCGCATGCCCGAGGTCGCACCCGCGCTCAGAAAAGAGCGGGCCGCCCGACTGCGCGAGGCCGGTGACGCCGCCGCCCGCCGGTTCCTGGCCGCCCGGATCGGCAGCGAGGCCGAGGTGCTGGTCGAGCAGGACGACCGCGGCCGTACCGGCCAGTTCGCCGAAATCCGCCTCGACCGTCCGACCGCCGCCGGCACCCTCGCCCGCGCCCGGGTCACCGGCATGGGCGACCAGCATTTGCTCGGCACCACGATCCCGGAGGCGGCATGATCAAGCTGTGGGGCGGCAAGAAGAGCGCCGCCGAACCGAAACCCGAAGCCACGCCCGAGACGCCGGCCCCGCCGCCGGAGCCGCCGCCAGTCCCCGAGCCACCGCCGGCGCCCGCCGCCGCGCCCGCGCCGCCCGCCGCCTCGGGCGGCTGGCTCTCGCGACTGCGCCAGGGGCTGGCCAAGTCCTCTAGCAAGCTCACCGACGGCATCGGCGGCATCTTCACCAAAAGAAAGCTCGATCAGGCGACCCTGGAGGAACTGGAGGACCTGCTGATCGGCGCCGATCTCGGCCCGGCCACCGCAGCGCGGCTGACCCAGGAGCTGGCCAGAAACCGATTCGGCAAGGAAATCACCGGCGACGAGGTGCGCAAAATCCTGGCCGCCGATATCGCCGCCCTGTTGGCGCCGGTGGCGCGGCCGCTGGTCCCCGACCCGACGCTGAGACCGCATGTCGTGCTGGTGGTCGGCGTCAACGGCACCGGCAAGACCACGACGATCGGCAAGCTGGCCAGGGAATGGCGCGACGAGGGCCGCTCGGTGATGATGGCGGCCGGCGACACCTTCCGCGCCGCCGCGGTCAGCCAGCTGAAAATCTGGGGCGAGCGCACCGGCTGCCCGGTGGTGGCCCGCGAGACCGGCGCCGACGCCGCCGGACTGGCCTTCGAGGCCCTGGAGCGCGCCCGCCGCGAGGGCACCGAACTGCTGCTGATCGACACCGCGGGGCGACTCCAGAACAAAACCGACCTCATGGCCGAGTTGCAGAAGGTGGTTCGGGTGCTGCGCAAGCTCGACGCCACCGCGCCGCACTCGGTACTGCTGACCCTCGACGCCACCACCGGCCAGAACGCCCATGCCCAGGTCGAGGTCTTTCAAGACATGGTCGGGGTCACCGGCCTGATCCTGACCAAGCTCGACGGCTCGGCGCGCGGCGGTGTTCTTGTGGCTCTGGCTCAGAAATTCGGCCTGCCGGTCCACGCGATCGGCGTCGGTGAGGGCGTGGGCGATCTCCGGCCCTTCGAGCCCGCGGCCTTCGCCCGCTCGCTGATGGGGCTGGAATAAGCCGGCGGCGCGAAGCGATCCTTGATTAAAGTTGGGCGCTCATTTAACCAGTTAGGGTGCAACCCTGATCCGGATCGCCGCTGATGTTCGATATCTTCGCCACCATTCTGTCCGCGGGCGTCGTCATCTCGGTGGTGACGTTGGTGGTCCACGAGCCGCTGCTGCTCGCGGCCGGCATATCGACCATTCTTGGCCTGATGTTCCTGCTGTTGCCGATTTTCACCGCCATGACCCCGGTGATGGGCTATCTGCTGATCTTCACCGGCATCGTCGGCCTCGGCTACGGCGTGCTCAGCACCCGCTCGTGGCTCAATGTCCTCCATGCCCGCCGCCTGCAGGCCCTGGCCCGGCGCCAGCAGCTTGAGGCCGCCCGCGCCCGCGACCTCGAACCGGCCCCGCCCCGGACCCAGACGCCCGCAGCCCCGGCCCGCAGCCGCGACGACGACGGCGACGAAGAGTTGCCGCCCCGGCTCGCCGCCCGGATCGACCAGGACGACGCCCCGCCGGGCAGGGGCCGGAGCGCGCTCGCCCGCATGGGTCGCAGACTCGGCAAAGCCAATCCCGAGCCCGAACCCGAGCCGGACCCCGAGCCGGACTTCGAGGCCAGGCCAGCAGGCAAGCCCTGGCGCAACCCCTACGACCGTCCCGCCGGGCGCGAGGCCGAGGCCACCCCGCCACCACCACCGCCACCCCCGGTCCAGGCCGCCCCACCGCCACCGCCGCCACCGCCACCGCCGGCAGTGAGCGTCGCCGCGCCGGTGCCGGTCGCCGCCCCGGTCACCGTCGCCAAGCCGGCCAAGCTGCTCAGCCGGGGCGCCGAGCGCATCAAGCGCATCAAGGACGAATCCCGCCGGGCGCTGCAGCGGCGCCAGAAGCCCAAGGCGGCGCCAGCGCCGCGCGCCGCCGCCCCCGAACCACCGCCACCGCCACCGCCGCCACCACCACCGCCGCCGCCGCCTTCAGGACCGCCCATCGCCCCTCCCCCGCCGCCACCGCCGGTTCGCGACGAGGCTGCTTTGGTGCGGGCGCGCCAGCAGCGCGACCTGATGGAACTCGATCTGCTGGACCTCGATCCGCTCGCCGCCCCCGAGCGCCGGCAAAAAGCGCGCGACGACACCGAGGAGCCGAGCAGCGCCCGCCCCTTCCTCAGCCGTATCGCCCGGCGCTCTTGAACCGGGCAAACAACAAAATTTCTATGTGAATATGTAAATTTATACACATTATTCATTGCAGGAGCGCGGCGGGCGGACTATCCTGTTTGGCGTTAAACCCAACCAACGCCGAGCCCGATGTCGTCCGTCCCATGACCACCACCCCGCGCCCCCCCTCCCCAGATGCCGCCGCCGTCCAGGCGCGGGCCAAACGGCTGGCGGCCCGGCTTGCCGGCCTCGACGGCACGGCGCTGCTTGAGCCGCTGATCCGCGACGAATTTCCCGGCGGGATTGCCCTGGTGTCCTCGTTCGGCACCGAGTCCGCGGTGCTGCTGGCCCTGGCCGCCGAGGTCGATCCGGCCCTGCCGGTTCTGTTCATCGATACTGGCGCCCTCTTCGGCGAGACCCGGCGCTATCGCGACCAGCTGGTGGCACGGCTGGGACTGAGCGATGTCCGCACCATCGGCCCCGACGACGCCGCGGTCGCCGCCGCCGACCCGGACGGCCCGCTGTTTCAGCGTGATGCCGATGCCTGCTGCGAGCTGCGCAAGGTGCTGCCGCTGGAGCGGGCGCTCGGCGGTTTCGCGGCCTGGATCAGCGGCCGCAAGCGCTATCACGGCGCCAGCCGCACCGACCTGCCGGTGATCGAGGCCGACCGCGGCTGGATTAAGATCAACCCGCTGGTGGCGTGGCCGCGCGAGCGCCTGACCCTGGAATTCGAACGCCGGGCGCTGCCCGCCCATCCGCTGGAAGCCGAGGGCTTTCTCTCGATCGGCTGCATGCCCTGTTCCGAGCGGGTGCCCCCGGGGGGCACTCTTCGCGCCGGACGCTGGGCCGGCCAGGACAAGACCGAATGCGGAATCCACCGCCGGCCCACCGCCTGACCGCCGCCACGCCCACCCGCCATCACCCGTCTCACCAGGGAAATCAGGTCCATGGATCAGCTTTCGGCCCTTGAGGACCAGAGCATCTAC